>CADBCX010000152.1 GCA_902793245.1 uncultured Eubacteriales bacterium
ACGGCAGACAACACAGGCATCTGCAGATATTTGTCCACATCCTCCTCTGTCTTGACCGTGACATCCGTCATCATTCGCAGAACCAGGTATCCGGCGGCAATCGCGAAGCCAACCGCCGCGCCGATTGTGAATGATCTGGTGATGGGCGTCGTCACTTCGCGGACTGATTCCGCAGCGGAATAGTCGATCACGGAAGGCTGGCTCGCGCCGATAATCTGATAGATCTGATCGATGCTGACCAGTAGCAGCTTGTTGGCAATGTCGCGACTGAGGGCAAGGTCGCCGGTCGTTACCTCGGTATGGATAATATGCGTCCCGGTGGGGTTGGAAACACTGATCAGGGATGCCAGCCCTCTGTAATCCACATTCAGTCCCAGGTCGCTGATTACTCTATTCAGAACGCCCCGGCTTTTGATAATGTTCAGATAGTCGTTGGCCAGCGTGGAGCCCAGCTGAAGATCGGACAGGGAAATCACGGAATCGGTGTTGGTAATGTACATCTCGGTGCTGGCGGTGTATTTGGGCTTGACCGTGTTCAGATGATAAAACCCCATGGCCGCGGTTCCGATTAATGTAAACAGCAACAGCATTTTCCAGTGATACAGGAGCACAAAAAACAATTCCACATAATCAAATTCCGTGGCATTGTTCGCGGTGCCCGACTGTGCCCTTGGGCTGAGGGACGTCGTCTTTTTCGGTTCCAGTGTTTTCTTTTCTTGCTCCATAAACCGTTCCTGTTTTCTATCGTATTCTGTTTCTTGCTTCCCTTATGGATTCAGAAGCAGTTGGATGTTGCGATTCAGAATATTGTCTTTCAGCCACGGATCGATTTCGCCATCTATCCAGGCAATCGCCTTGTCGATATGCGGAGGGCGAAAATCCATGCCGTGGGTGTCGCTGCCCAGATAATCCACATATCCTTGTTTCAGCAGCTCCCGCCACGGGTTTTTATGAAATAATCCGCCTTTCGCCAGCAATGTGTCAAAATTCATTTGCAGCATTGCGCCGTCATATCTCAGCTGTGTCAGCCGTTCCGTGTTGCCTCTCAGGCATGCATAGCGCTCATAATGCGCGATGATCGGATAGTAACCGTTTGAAATCAGGCTGCGAACGGCGTTCCGCAAGCTGATGAATAAAACGCCGGGGTCGAACTCAACCAATACGTACCGCGTGCCCGCCATCGTGAGCACATGGCCCGCTTCCAGCTCCTGGATGAGATCTGAATAGAAATAACATTCCTGTCCGGGGAAAAGCTTGATCCGCAGTCCTTCCTGCCGAATCCTTTCTTCCAGGCTTCCGATGCCGTCAATCACCTGTGAAGCATACACCTGATACCGCGCCGGATGGAAGTGCGGCGTGACGATCATTGCCTCCACATTCTGGCGCGCCGCTTCCTTCAGCAGGCTGACAGCGTCATCCATGGTCTCAGGGCCGTCGTCAACCCCCGGCAAAACATGGCAGTGCATATCTACAATCATATTATTTATCCGTCAAACTACATGTTTTCAAAAGTCATTCTTTTCGGAGGATGAACGGTCATCCTTCAAAAAAGCATGGCTCCGCCATGTGAAACCGTTTCCGTAATCGTGCCGGTTTCACTGGTGGTTTGTTTGTGGTCGGCTGTTGTTCTTCTCCGGCAAGCCACCGTAAGAAACGCAAAAGCCTGTCTGATGGCGGTTTTTAACCGCCCTTTTCACGGCGCGACGAATGCCGCCCGCGGCGGAAGGATGATGCTTGTCACAGGATGACCGCATAAATCCGCTTTGATATTTTATCACACATTCTTCTTGTTGTCTATCCATTCGCATCATAAATTTCTAATAATTTGATGTTTTTTTGATTTTTTTATTGTCTTTTCGGTGTTTGCGCGATTGAAAAAAGCCATGAGGGGATAGCCTCATGGCCTTTTGCGAGTGGAGGTGAGGAGAATCGAACTCCTGTCCGAAGATTCAGCTGCATGGTTTTCTCCGAGCGCAGGCAGGGTTTTGACATTCCCTCTCCCGCACGCCCTCTGCCGGGCTGGCGGGTTTAGTAGCCTCTTGAGCCGGGGCAGGCCGAGGCCCTCCTGCCCCCGTTCCCTACATCAATGACGCCGGTGGGCTGAGCCGTAGGCGCTCAGTGTCGACGCGCCGCCTAATTAGGCAGCGAAAGCGTACTGAGTATTGTCAGTTAATTTTTAATTTCCCCGTTTTAACGCGGCCAGGGTCCGCGGCTCGCTTACCATACCTCCGACGATCCCCGTCGAAACCAGTGCACCCCCGTGATGTATCAGTTCTAAGTTCTAAGTGATAAGTTCTAAGTCAATATAGTTTTTACACTTGATATGCTTAGAGCTTTGAACTAAGAACTTTGAATTTAAATTATTCGCCCCGGTTGTTGGTTCGCACCATGCGGGCCATTTCGCGCTTCACGTCGCGTTCGGCGGTGCTTGCGCGCTTGTCGTGCAGGTGCTTGCCCACGCACAGGCCCAGGTTCAGCTTCATGCGGCCGTCCTTCAGGTACACATCCAGCGGCACCAAAGCGTAGCCCTGGCGCTGCACCGCGCTGCCCAGCTTGCGGATCTCGCTCTTGTGGAGCAGCAGGCGCTTGGGCCGGAGCGGGTCGGTGTTAAAGATGTTACCCTGCTCGTAGGGGCTGATGTGCATGCCCTGAACGAAGATTTCCCCGTTCTTCACCATGGCGAAGCTCTCTTTCAGGTTCACCTTGCCCTGGCGCATGGACTTGACTTCCGTGCCCTTCAGCTCGATGCCGCACTCGATGCTTTCCTCGATGAAGTAGTCGTGGCGCGCCTTTTTGTTCTGCGCGATGGGCTTCACGCCCTTTTTCTTGGCCATCGGCAGCGCCCTCCTTTCCCCCATCTTCGGCGCATCTTTTTTACGCGAACGATTATAACACAGCGTTATGGGATTTGCAATAACCCTGCGGTTGAAAATCGCCCGCGCACTATCATCTGTACAGTTCCTCTTTCGCGTTTCCGAAAAGCGCCCAGAAGGCCTGCCCGATCTCAGCGGAGGAATCTTCTCCCAGGCTGAATCCGTATGTGAAGTATTCGCCGTTCTCCGTACGGAATACGCGGCAGTCGTCCGTCGCCATAAAGAGCCGGATAGAGGGCCGGCTATCATTCGGAAACAGAATCAGCTCCGCATCGAATGGGCAATTGGAAGCCGACGTCGGCTGCGCGATGGAGAAGTTTTCCCTTATCCACTCCAGGCCCGCTTCATCCAGCAAAGTGTATACGCCTTTGGCGGTTTTTAAGTTCGCCATGGACAATTTGCCGATGTTCTGAATCGTGACCGCCGCGTCTTCCGTTGTCCGGTCGGCGGCTGCTTTCTGAATCCATCCCACGGCGCCGCGCAAGCCCACAAGCACCCAGTTTCCATCGTCCTTCAGGATCGGCAGAAGCGTCCCCTTGTCCAGCAGCGCCACCTTGGGCGCAGAGGTATCGTTCCAGGCATAGACGCTGGTGGCTTCGTCGCACTTGTACCAGGCGGGATCGATCAGGATGTAATCCGATTTCACCCAGCCGATGGGCCCCTGGTTTTCGGAAATATAGCAATCCGCCCACCCATCCCGGTTTTGCCACGTGATGAAGGTATCCCCGTTCCGCAGTGTGCGCACGGCGTTGGAGGATGTGCTCCTGTTCTCCCGCACGGTCAGGCTTTCACAGAGCACGACCGCCTGGTATCCGGTTTGCCCCATCCCGTGGGCAGGGATGATTTCCGCGCAAGCCTGCGCCCACAGGAAAAGCATCCCAAGCGCAAGCACGAGCGTGACTGACTTTTTTAGCATAGCAAAATTCCCTCCCGTCTTCTTCCTGCCATAAAAACGAAGCAGAGCCGTATTGCATTGCATTGTGTCAGGAAAAATTTACCACACCGGCGGCGTCCAAAGCACGGCTTTGTTTTCACGGAGGGATGCGGGCACGTCGATGAGCCGCTGGTTTTTGCTGCCGCGGTAATCCAGCTCCAGGGATTTCTGGCCCAAGATAAACGGCCCGTCCACCAGCACGTCCACCTGATGCAGCAGCGCCATCCGGTCCGGATCACTTTGGCTGATCAGCTCTTCCCAGGTATAGCCGGTATAGCACCACACGTTCATCCCGCTGCCGTGGGCGGCCTTTGCCAGCTCCAGGCAGGGCGCGGCCTGCTCCATCGGTTCGCCGCCGGACAGCGTAATTCCGGACAGCAAAGGATTCTTCTTCATCTTTGCAATCAGGTTTTCCGTAGCCTCCTCATGGCCGCCCATGGGATCGTGGGTTTCGGGGTTATGGCAGCCGGGGCAGTGATGGGAGCAGCCCTGCACGAACACCGCGTACCGCAGCCCGGGCCCGTCCACGATGCTGTCGTTCACCGTTCCGGCAATCTGAATCTTCATGGATATTCCTTCTTTCTCTGTGGAAAACGGCGTGCGGATTCCGCGCACGCCGTCGTTGATTACACTGAGCTTTCCGGGTTTTCCGGCTGCTTGGGCTGCTCGGTCATCCAATCCTCCTGCTCGCCGCGGCCGGCCTCCAGCAGCGCGTTGAAAAACGGAATCACGTTCGCGTCGTTCTGGTTGTTCACTGTAATAACGGCGTACAGCTCCCGGTTGTCGATCTGCATGCCGTTCATAAAGCCGTATAAGCTCTGGAGAGGAATACCGTACAGGTGCATGCTTGTCTTGGTGGGGATATTGTTGCTGTCGTATTCCTCAACATAGGCCACATAGCCTTTTGTCAGGTCGATATCGGATGCGTTGATCGTTCCGTCCGCTACCAGGTCCTCCAGCGGCAGGAAACCGCCCTGCCCGGCATAGGATTTGAAATACTGCTCCGAGAGGAAATAGATGTCTCCCTCGCCGGCGGCCAGGTACGCCATCAGCTGCATCGTGGTGGTGTAATCGTCCACGGTGGTGAGCAGCACGGAAGAAACGGTTTCCATATCCGGCACTGTTTCCTTCCAGATCGGTTCCAGGAAAGCGTCGATCACTTCGGAGGAACCAATATTGGACTGGATGTACACATCAATGCGCTTATCCTGGGGCGAGCGGTAAGCCGTCGTGGTATAAATCAGGCTCCAGCCCATCACTACGCATACAGCCATCACGATGTATTTCCAGCTGTTGTATGTGATATGATGTTTCAGGGTTTCCCGGTTCACGGGTGTTTTGATCCGCATGGCTGGCGATGCTCCTTCAAATATAAATCGAAAGCGGCATGAACCACTTTTTTCTATTGTACCACTTTACATGCGGCAACGTCAACGGTTCCCGTGCCTCTGCCATGATTTTGACGTTTTACAGCAGCTTCACCAGTTCATCCCGAACCCCGTCCAGCCTCGCGTCGCTGAGGCCGAAGTCCATTTCCTTGTAGCTCCACGCGCTGCGGGAGATACCGTACTTTTCAAAGGTGTCGTGAATTTGTTTATACCACTTCACCGTGTCCTCCGGCGTCGCTTTGTCGATGACGCCGTACTCGCCGCAGTACAGCATCGCGCCGTACTTTTTCGCCGTTTCAAGGGCGGGGGCAAACAGCTTGTCAAAGTAATCCGCGGGCAGATTGGCCTGCTCAAAGCTCATATCGTGGTTCACATCAATGTGGGAAACCCAGTAGGCATGCTGGTGGGTGAAAACAAGCGGGTCGTAGCAATGGAAATTATAAACGACCTTTTCATCGTAAGGCGCGTCCAGGGCAGGTACCGCGTCCGGGGCGTTATTATGGTAACTGCCCACGAGAATCAGCGTGTCCGGCGCAAAGACGCGGATACGGGGAATGACATTTCTTACGATGCCGTTCCAGGTGGCGATAACGCTCGGGTCGGTCACTTCGTTGAGCAGCTCGAAGGCCACGTGTTTGCTCATGCCGCCGAAATGCCGGGCGATTTCTTCCCACAGGTGGTAGAAGCGCTCCTGATATTTTTCGTTTTCAAAGAAGCCCGCTTCTTTTTCGCCGACGTCAAAGGAATAGCCCGCGGTCTTGTGCAGGTCGATCACTGCGTTCAGGCCGTATTCCCGGCACCAGCCGATGGCCTTTTCGATGCGGGCGAAGCCGTCTTGCTTAAAGGTGCCGTCCTCGTTTTCCAGCACGTTGTAGTCCACCGGGATGCGCACGTGGTCAGCGCCCCAGGAGGCGATGGCCGCAATGTCTTTTTTCTCGATGAAGTGTTCCAGCCGTTCCTGGGAATAGTCGCACTGGCTCATCCAGCCGCCCAGGTTCACGCCGCGATAGAAACCGTACTTCTTCATGTCCGTTTCTTCCTTTCCTTTACTTGGTCGTCAGCAATTGTCCGTATCCGGGGAAGGGCCACAATTTGGTATCCACAATCACTTCCGCTTCGTCCACCAGGGTGCGGAGAGCCTCCATGTTTTTCACGATGCTGTCCCGACAGTGCCGCGCCTGGGCTAAGGGGTCGGCGGCGGCGTTCAGGCTGTCCACGCTTTCCCGCAGAGCTTCGCTCTTTTCCTGAATGGCGTCGGTCAGGCCGGACAGTTTTCGCGCCAGCTTTTCTTCGCAGGCCAGCGGCAGGTCGGGCAGCAGGGCTTTCCGGGCCGCGGCGCTGGCTGCCACCTGCCCCGCGTAGGCGATGATGGCGGGCAGGATCTCCTGGTTGGTCAGATCCAGCATGGTGTGGGCTTCGATAGAAATGATCTTGCAGTAGTTTTCCAGCTGGATTTCGTACCGGCTGTACAGCTCCTGCCGGGTGTAGACCCGCTGGCGCTCGAACAGGGCGATATTGTCTTCCGTAATCAGGTAAGGCAGGGCGTCCGGGGTGCTGGGCAGGTCGAGCAGGCCGCGCCGGTGGGCTTCCTCCCGCCAGGCGGAGGCATAGTTGTTTCCATTAAATATAATGCGCTTGTGGCTGGCGATGGTGTCCACCACGATCTGCTCCACCGTGGCGCGGATGTCCACCGCGCTTTCCAGCTGGTCGGCAAATTCCCCCAGCACGTCGGCGACGATGGTGTTGATGACCACGTTGGGCTCGGCGATGGACTGGGGCGCGCCGGGACTGCGGAATTCAAACTTGTTGCCGGTGAAGGCAAAGGGCGAGGTACGGTTCCGGTCGGTGGAGTCTTTGGGGATGCGGGGCAGGGTGTTGACCCCGATGTTCATTTCCAGCTTTTCCCCGGCGGTGTAGGCGTTGTG
>CADBCX010000153.1 GCA_902793245.1 uncultured Eubacteriales bacterium
CAACGACCCGCAGGTGGTCAGCCGCCTGGTGCTCACCGGCGGCGCGGGCATCAAAAAGCCCCAGACCGAGGAACAGAAGCAGCGCAGCGAAGCCTACAAAAAGAAGAAGGAAACGCTGCTGGGGCTGACCAAAATTCCGCTGGTCGGCGGCATGGCGCAAAAGAGCCTGAAAGCCTTGCAGGAAAAGTATGGTTCCCCGGACTACAACGCCCTGGACGACGAAATGAAAAAGACCTTCGTGAAGGTCATCAGCCAGGACCTGCGGCCCCTGCTGCCGAAGATTCAAGCCTCCACCCTGCTCATTTGGGGCGAGAACGACACCGAGACCCCCCTCTGGATGGGCCAGGCCATGGAACAGGAAATCCCCGACGCGGGCCTGGTGATCTTCGAGGGCGGCGACCATTTCGCCTACCTGCGGCAGTGGCAAAGGTTTGACACCGTGGTGCGGGCATTCTTAACATAAGGGAGAAACCTATGCAAAACATTTGGCCGGTGCTGCTGCCAATCAGCGAAGCCGTCGCTATGGTGCTGGCGGCGCGGTTGCTGCTGCATTATTTTCAGCTGGAAAGCTATCAGTTCCAGGGATATTTCAAGACCGTCGGGCGGCAATGGCGGCGGGCTTTCCTGCCTGGGCTGGCATTGAGCCTGGCCTATGTTGCCTGTTTTCTGCTTTTATCCGGCTGGCTGTATGCAGAGCCTTTTTTCTTCCTCCCGCTGGCGGCTTTGCAGATCGGTCTGGGCATTTTGTTTTACCGTCAGGCCGTGAAAACAGCTCAAAAAAAGAAATTTGTTCTTACTGCCCGGATGAAGCGGCTGTATGCTGTGCTGGCGCTGGTGTGCCTGGCCGCTGTTTACCTGAACATAAGAGGGTTGGGCGCGGCTGACGATTTGGAACGGTTGGACGCTTCCTGGGGGCTGCTGGCCCTGATTCTGATTTTTCTTCGCCCTTCCCTGTTCCTGCCCCTGCTGGTGGCCCTGGCCGGGCTGCTGGCCCTGCCCATTGAGCGGCTGATTTTCCATCTGTATTTCCGGGACGCGGAAAAGAAGCTGCTGGAGAATCCCCGGCTCATCCGCATCGGCATCACGGGCAGCTACGGCAAGACCTCTACGAAGTTTATCTTAGCGGAAATCCTTTCCCAGAAATATAACGTGCTGGCCACCCCAGCGTCCTTCAACACCCCCATGGGCGTGACCCGGATCATCCGGGAGCGCCTGACCCCCGCCCATCAGGTGTTTATCGGGGAAATGGGCGCGCGGCATGTGGGGGAGATCAAGGAGCTGTCCCGGCTGGTGCATCCGACCATCGGCATCCTGACCGCCGTGGGGCCCCAGCATTTGGACACCTTCAAGACCCTTGAACGCATCGAAAAGACCAAGTATGAGCTGATCGACGCGCTGCCCGCAGACGGCCTGGGCGTGTTCCTGAACGACGACGGGATTGTATACAAGCTGTACGAAAAGACCGGCAAGCCCAAGATGCTGGCGGGCAGGGAAGGGGCCGACGCCTGGGCGACGGATGTTTCCGTGTCGCCCCAGGGCAGCCATTTCACCCTGCATCTGGGCGACTGGGAACCGTTTGAATGTACCACCCCCCTGCTGGGCCGCCACAACATCGGCAACATTTTAGCCGCCTGCTGCGTGGCAAAGTATCTGGGCTTGAACCGTGAGCAGATTCGCCGGGGCATCCAGCAATTGAAGCCGGTGGAACACCGCCTGCAATTGCTGAAAACCGCGGGCGGCGTGACCGTCATCGACGACGCCTTCAACACCAACCCCACCTCCAGCAAGGAAGCCTTGAAGGTGCTCTCCTCCTTCCCCGGGCGGCGGGTGATCGTCACCCCCGGCATGGTGGAGCTTGGCGCGGAGGAAGCCCGCTACAATGAGGAATTCGGCCAGGCCATGGCGGGCGCTGTGGACGTGGCCGTGCTGGTGGGCAGGAAACACACCGAGCCGATTCAGAAGGGATTGAAAGAAAGCGGCTTCCCGCCCGAAAACATTCATGTGGCCGCGTCCCTGGACGAAGCCATCACCATCGTGAACGGCATCCTGCGCCCCGGCGACGTGGTGATGTATGAGAATGATTTGCCGGATCATTATAATGAAGGGTAACCAAAATCCTTTTCAGTAGTCATGCAGCAGCGGGTGTGCGAATCTTTCAATCATTCAACCACCCATGTCATCCTGAGCGGAGTGGAGCGAGAGCGGAACGGAGTCGAAGGATCTGATCGTAAATCTATCAACCAAGACTATTTCATTCCCGGCTTTTAGATCCTTCGACTTCGCTTCGCTCAGGATGACAGTGTTCATTGCTTTCTATGTTGTTAGAATCACAAGCCACAGCAATATCAACGGATTATGGCAAGTTGAAATAAAGGCTGTGTTTCTCTCTCAAGGAGGATTCAATCATGAGCAAAACCCAATTGGGCGTGATCTTCGGCAGCCGCACGTGCGAGCACGAGGTGTCCATTATCAGCGCGGTGCAACTGATGCGCAACGTGAACCGGGAAAAGTACGACGTGATTCCCGTCTATATCAGCCAGAAGGGCGAATGGTTCACCGGCGATCCGCTGCTGGACATCAAGACCTACACGCCCTTCGACCCTTATAAGAAGGGCATTGTCCCGGTTCATCTTGACCTGACCGCCGGTTCGGGGGCGCTGCTGCATTACGTGCCGCCGAAGGGCCTGTTCGGCGGCGGCAAGGAAGAAATCGTGGCCCGGCTGGACTGCGTGATTCCCGTGATGCACGGCCTCCACGGGGAGGACGGCTCCCTGCAAGGGCTGCTGGAAATGGCGGGGCTGCCTTATTCCTCCACCGGCGTGACCGGTTCCGCCGTGGGCATGGACAAAATCACCATGAAGCGCTTTTTCCGGGGCTGCGGCTTCCCCATCCTGCCGGACTGCGCCATGACCCGCAGCGAGTTTGAGCGGGACGCGGACAAAGCTATGGACAAGGTGGAGGCGGCGCTGCCCTATCCCGTGTTCGTGAAGCCCGCCTGCCTGGGCTCCTCCATCGGCGTGAGCCGGGCGGATGACCGGGCCAAGCTGAAAGAAGCCTTGGAACTGGCTTTCTCCTATGATCGCCGGGTGCTGGTGGAGCAGGGCTTGGATAAGCCCATCGAGGTCAACTGCTCCGTGGTGGGCTTCGACGGGGAGCGCAAAGCCTCCGTTCTGGAAATGCCCAACTCCGGCGCGGCGTTCCTGGACTTCTCCGAAAAGTACCTGGCGGGCAGCGGCGGCAGCAAGGGCATGGCCAGCCTGAAACGCATCGTGCCCGCGCCCATCGGGGAGGAACTGACAAAGGCCCTGCAGGAGCTGTCCTTGCAAGTGTTTGACGCCATGGACTGCAAGGGCGTGGTGCGCATCGACTACATGCTGGACCGGCACAGCGACAACTACTACATCACCGAGATCAACACCATTCCCGGCTCCCTGGCCTATTACCTCTGGCAGGAAACGGGCCTCAACTACGGCAAGCTTATCGACCAGATGGTGGACTGCGCCATGAAAGCCTATCAGGAGAAGGAGAAGAACTCCTTCGCTTTCCACTCCGACATCCTCTCCGGCGTGCAGCTGGGCGGAGCAAAGGGCGCGAAGGGCGGAAAGCTGAAACTGTAATAAGAATTTGATCAGCCTGCATGACTGTCATCAGCCGTGCAGGCTTTTTAGGTTCAATGAAAAACTTTGTGGGAAAACGTGTTTCCAGCCAATGAGACAGATGTTTTCCAAAGAAAGACAGGCAAGGAGAAAAGCTTTTCCCATCATCCCTTGTCGCTTTCTCGGATAGGGGGCGTGGGGGAGACCGCCCTTTGGGGGCCGAAGCGCCCGGAAAGCCTGCCCTTGGGCTGGTTGACTGGCCTTCAGCCGGCGCAAGCAGCCATCGCGGGCGGGCCGGAAAGCCCCGGGCAGGCGGCAGAACATTGCTTTCAATTCTTGGTGTATTTTTGCTTGCCAGTCAGCCTATGTCTATGTTATAATCAAAAACACAACGGTTGAGAAAGCATTTTTCCGGGTTTTTTCCGGAAATTTCATGTAAGGAGGGAAAACCATGGGCATCTTTTCAAAGTATCACCGGTATCGTGAAGCCGGGGAGCAGGCGAACGCCGTGAACGTGGAGCGTTTTGGCGAGCCTGCGCGTTCCCTGTTCACCACCACGAAGGTGTTTACCCTGCACCACCACATCGACATCACCGACGGCAGCGAAAACATCGTCTACCAAGCCAACACCAAGTTCCCTTCCCTGCACGACAAAACGGACATTACCGACGCCTCCGGCAATCAGGTGGCCCACATCGAGCGCAAGTTCTTCACCCTGCACCACCGGCATTTCGTCACCATGGCGGACGGAACGCAGTTCCAGATCGCCACGGAATTCTGGCATCTCGTGAAGGACATCATCAATATTGAGGGCCTGGGCTGGCAGATGCGGGGCAACATCATGGGGCTGAACTTCCAGCTGTACGACAGCGACGACAGCGTGATCGCCGTCATCAGCCAGAAAATGTTCTCCATGCACGACAAATACTGCATTGACCTCTACCGCCCGGAATTTGAATCCACCGTGGTCGCCATCCTGATCACCCTCCAGCATATCATGCGCGACCGGGCGGCGGCTTCCGGCAGCGTATCCTCCTCTTCCTCCTCGTCCGGCACCTGATCTTTCCTTGGTATTTCAACGGCCCAGCCTCGTGGGAGGCTGGGCCGTTTCTTGCTTTATGCAAATATCAGCCGATTTCCGCGCCGTCGGGCATGATGGGGTCAGCCGTCAGGAGGCGGAGGGTCTCGGTGCCGTCGTCGTTCTTCGCCACGGCGGAGAGCAGCATGCCCTGGCTTTCGATGCCCATGATCTTGCGGGGGGCCAGGTTCGCCAGCAGCACCAGTTTCTTGCCGATGAGTTCTTCGGGATTGTGGAACTTGGCAATGCCGGAGAGCACGGTGCGCTCCTCGTCCCCCAGGGACAGGCGGAATTTCAGCAGCTTGTCGCTCTTTTCCACCCGCTCGCATTCCACGACGCGGGCCACCCGCATTTTCACCTTCTCAAAGTCGTCAAAGGCGATGCAGCCCTCGGGAATTTCGGCCTTCTTCTTTTCCTTCTTCTCGGCCTTCTGTTCCTTCTTTTCCGCCTTGGCTTCCTTCTTTTCTTCCTTATCGTCAGGGTTCAGGGCTTCCAGTTCCTTCTTGATGTCAATGCGGGGGAACAGGGCTTCTCCCTTGCAAACCTTGATGCCCCCGGGCAGCGCGCCAAAGTATTTCAGGGATTCCCAGGTCTTGAGGATATCGTCGGTGACGCCCAGCTGTTCAAAGATGCGGTCGGGGGTCTTGGGCATGAAGGGCTTGATCAGCACGGCCACGAACCGCACGCACTCCGCCAGGGTCAGCAGCACGTTGGCAAGCCGATCTTTCTTCGCCTCATCCTTGCCCAGCACCCAGGGCTGGGTCAGGTCGATGTACTTGTTGCATTCGCCGATGACCTTCCAGATTTCCGCCAGGGCCTGGGAGTATTGCAGCTTGTTCATCTGCTCCTCCACCAGGGCGGGCAGGGCGGCGCAGTGCTCCTTGAGCGGCGCGTCCACTTCCGGGTCAGCGGCCTCCGTCCAGGCGGGCAGCACGCCGTCAAAGTACTTTTCGATCATCGCTACCGTGCGGGAAACCAGGTTGCCCAGGTCGTTGGCCAGGTCGGCGTTCATGCGGGTGAGGAAGGCTTCGTTGGTGTAGTTGCCGTCCGCGCCGAAGGGCATCTCCCGCAGCAGGTAGTAGCGCAGGGCGTCGGCCCCGTAGCGGGCCACGATGGGCTGGGGATAGACCACGTTGCCCTTGGACTTGCTCATCTTGTCGTTGCCGAATAGCAGCCAGCCGTGGGCGAACACCTGCTTGGGCAGGGGCAGCCCCAGGGCGTGGAGCATGATGGGCCAGTAGATGGTGTGGAACCGCACGATTTCCTTGCCCACCAGATGCACGTCAGCGGGCCAGTACTTTTGGAACAGTTCGTCATGGTCGGTGCCGTAGCCCAGGGCGGAGATGTAGTTGCTCAGCGCGTCGATCCACACGTAGACCACATGCTTGTCGTCAAAGTCCACGGGCACGCCCCACTTGAAGCTGGTGCGGGATACGCACAGGTCTTGGAGGCCGGGCTTTAAGAAGTTGTTCAGCATTTCGTTGGCGCGCTTGGCGGGCTGGATGAAATCGGGATGGGTCTCGATGTAGTCGATCAGCCAGTCCTGATATTTGCTCATGCGGAAGAAATAGCTCTCCTCCTGCATAGCTTCCACGGGCCGTCCGCAGTCCGGGCAGACCTTCACGCCGTCCTTTTCCACCACCTGGGTGGGCGTCCAGAAGGATTCGCAGGGGGTACAGTACAGTCCTTCATAGGCGCTCTTGTAGATGTCGCCCTGCTCGTAGAACTGGCGGAAGATTTTCTGCACCACCTTTTCGTGGCGCTCCTGGGTGGTGCGGATGAAATCGTCGTATTCGATCTCCATCAGCTTCCACAGTTCCTTGGTGTTCGCCACGATCTCGTCCACGTAAGCCTGGGGCGTCACGCCCTTTTCGGCGGCCTTGCGCTCGATCTTCTGGCCGTGCTCGTCGGTGCCGGTGAGGAAGTAAGCGTCATAGCCCGTCAGGCGCTTGAACCGGGTCATGGCGTCGGCGGCCACGGTGGTGTAGGTGTGGCCGATGTGCATGTTGCCCGAGGGGTAGTAGATGGGCGTGGTGATGTAGTAGGTTTTTTTCTGGTCCATGGGATGTCACTCCTTTTTTGAGGGAATAGGGATTAGGGAATCTGACGAGGCAACCGGCGCGAAGCGCGGTTGGCCGTCCCGCCGCTTCCGCATGGAAAAGCGGCGGGCGTCAGGGAATAAGGGATTAGGGGGAGAGGGCAGAGTTCAGAGTGCAGAGTACAGATGATATAGTGTCACCATAAAAACTGTGTTGCTGTCATGCGGTCAGGTATATTCATCTGAACTCTGTACTCTGAACTCTGCTCTCTCGTCCTTTCCCCTTCTGATGCCGGGGGATGAAAAAGCCCCCGCATCGGTGTTCGATGCAGGGGCGTAAAAAACTACGCGGTACCACCCTGGTTTTACACGTTTCTTTTAAAGCTGTTTCAAATCACGAAGGATC
>CADBCX010000154.1 GCA_902793245.1 uncultured Eubacteriales bacterium
TCGGGGTAAGGGCTGTAGATGTTATAGGTCCTGAGCCCCGCTTCAACATGGCCCACCGGGATCTGGAGATAGAAACAGGCAAGAGCCGTCACAAAAGTCGTAGATGTATCGCCATGAACCAGAACCACATCCGGTTTGACTTCTTCAAGAACGGACTTGATGGAAGTTAGAATGCTCGTCGTAATATCAAACAGCGTTTGCCGGTCTTTCATGATATTCAGGTCGTAATCCGGGACCACGCCAAAGGTGTTCAGCACCTGATCCAGCATCTGCCGGTGCTGCGCAGTGACACAGACAACGACCTCAAGGCCTGGCCTCTTCTTCATTTCGAGAACAAGAGGGCATATTTTAATCGCCTCAGGGCGCGTGCCAAATACGCACATTACTTTTTTCATATGTATTTGAGCTCCTATTCCAGATTGTCAGAGTATTTCCGAATGAGTACATCCACTGTTTCTGCTGAACCGTCTTTACAGGCGCGGCAACGGCCGAAAACGCTGTAGCCCGATCCGGCAAAACCGATTCTTCCGGCGCTTACGTCTGCAGGGAAGTCCGGCCAACTGATAAACGCATCCTTCCGGTATTTTTGCTTTTTTCTTTTCCATTCGCCGCCATACTTTTGTGCGGCGTTTTTTTGAATGCAGGGAATATAAAATGCTCCCAAATCTGAACATCTTCCGGTGCGCAGATCCCGAAGCACTTACGATGGATGATATGATAACTGACTCAACAAATCATGCATTGGGATAAGAAACTCCCGAGCCTTTGAAAGCGCCCAATTGAACTGAAATCCGTTTTTCCTTCAAGGCAGCTTTTCGCACAGCGCTGTTTATTCAGCCAGAGCATTGATTGAGTGTATCAGTTCATCTGCTTATTTATCCCTGTTTTTTCGCATAGCTCCGCCATCCAGTGAGTGGATTTCTCTACTCGCGGTCAAGGCAAACCATGACTCCTGTTCCTCATGACCGTGCAAGCCACAACGTGCCATTTGGCACAGGATTTATAAGCTATATTTTACCACACACACAATGATAAGTCAAGCAATGATCAATCGGTCGACACGGCCCACGCATGAATGAAAAAGCATGAAAAAAGAAATGGAAATATCCTTGATTTGAAGAAAACCCCGGAAAAAAAGGCGGGCTGCTCCGCAGCAGGAGCAGCACGCCTTTCAGGTTGTTCACAGGGAAAACCCGCCCAGATAAAGCAATCGTCAGGAACCGGCTGAACGCGGGTTTCCGGATTCCATGATGGAAGAAACGAAGCCATTTTGCCCGCCGCCATCGCAATGGCGATGGCAGATCGGCGGTATTGGGTTATGCCTTGGCAATCCTTCGGTTGATCTCTCTTTGACCTCTGTCACTGAAAGCACCGGTGGATGATTTCGATCACAATGTCCTGATTCTCAGCGGTCATTTTGTTGTCGCTTGGCAGGCACAGTCCTCTTCTGAAGATATCCGCCCCAACGTCTGCGCCGGCTCCGGCGATGTAGGCGTTGCTCCGCGCTCTGCCGTTTCCTTCAACCGTCACGAAGGGATGCATGCGGTAGATGGGCTGCATGTGCATGGGCTTCCAGATCGGGCGCCCCTCGGCGTTGAAGGCGGAGAGAGCGCGCAGGATCTCACCGGGGGAACTCTTGCCGCTCTCGTGCCGCCACAATTCTTCTTTCTCTCCCCTGACAAATGGAGCCATGGCGTCCTCATCGATGATCAGGCAGCTCAGCCAGAAATTCGGTTCGCTCATTTCCCGGTTCCAGGGGTTCATTTTGACCGGCAGATCCGCCAGCCCCTTTTCATAGCGCTCCCAGACTGCTTTTTTCTGCGCGATGTGCTCCGGCAGATAAGGAATCTGTCCGCGGACGACGCCGGCGATAATATTGCTCATGCGGTAGTTGTATCCGATTTCTTCATGCTGATACCACGGGGCGTTTTCCCGGCTTTGCGTGGACCATTTCCGCACTTTATTGGCGTCCTGCAGGCTGTCTGTCACGAACATGCCGCCGGAGGAGCCGGTGATTATTTTGTTCCCGTTAAAGCTGATCGCGTTATAATCGCCTATGGAACCCGTTTCCACCCACGCGCCATTGAGCTTATACTTTGCGCCCAGGCTCTCCGCCGCGTCTTCGACGATCAGCGCGCCGTGACGTTCGCAGATCGCCTTGATCTCGTTCATTCTGCCCGGCGTGCCGTAAAGATGGGCGAGGACCACGAGCTTTACATCGGGATACAGCTCAAATGCTTTTTCAAGCGCGGCCGGATCCATATTCCAGGTCTCCCGCTCCGTATCGATAAAAACGGCCTCCCCGTCTTCATAAGCCACCGGATTGACAGACGCGTCAAACGTCATATCCGAGCAGAACACCCGATGCCCTGCCAGCGTGCCGGCGTTGGGCTTCGCCTGGCCATACAGCTTCTCCCCGGCCAGCTTGGTCGCAAGATGAATCGCCGCCGTGCCGCAGGACAGGCCAACCGCATACCTGACGCCGATCAATTCCGCCATGGCCTTTTCTACGTGATCAATATTGGCCCCGACGGTTGAGACCCAATTTGTCCGAATCGCCTCGTCCACCCATTTCTGCTCGTCGGAATGCATCGTGGGCGTCGAGAGCCATACTTTGTTTTTAAGCGGTTCGATACCGGAAAACCGAGGATCATGTAAGAAATCTTGCATTTTGCCCGCTCCTTTATGACAGCGAATATCTGATAATATTTCCATTCAGCGCATGGCTTAGTCTGTTTTTTGAGATTCCGTCCCGCTGCAGCGGCCGCCGGTTTGAATCAAGCGGATTCTGCGAGGCGGTAGGTGCCGATTGTTTTTTGGACAAGCCCTCGGATCTCGTCTTCCCTGTTGGCATAGGCCGCTTCCATGAGTTTTTCCATCTGGCCGAGGAATTCATCCTCATCAAAAGCCAGCGGCTTGCCGATGTGAATCAAATCGTTGCTTGTTTTCTGGAGGCCCTCCTCCGCCATCAGCTTTTCCTCGTACAGCTTTTCCCCCGGCCTCAGCCCGGTATACTCGATCTTGATATCCACATCGGGCTTGAATCCGCAAAGCCGGATCAGGTTGCGCGCCAGGGTGTCGATTTTCACCGCGGAACCCATATCCAGCACAAAAATCTCACCGCCGTGGGCATAAGTGCCGGCCAGCATCACCAGGCTGACCGCTTCCGGGATCGTCATGAAATAACGGATAATATCGGGATGGGTCACCGTAACGGGACCGCCTTTTTCGATCTGCTTTTTAAACAGCGGAACGACTGAGCCGTTGGAGCCCAGCACGTTGCCGAAGCGAACCGCGACAAATTCTGTCCGGATATTCTGAAAAACCGCTCCGTCGTGGGTTTTGTCCGCATTTTCAATTCCTTCGTGGGTAAAAATCTGAGGAATTTCGCCCGCTTTTCCTTCTTTGATCTTCTTGTCAAAGGACTGGATGATCATTTCGCACAGGCGTTTGGACGCGCCCATGATATTCGTCGGGTTGACGGCCTTATCCGTGGAAATCAGGACGAATCTTTCGCAGCCGTGAACCATGGCGGCATAAGCCGTTTTATATGTTCCGATGGCGTTGTTTTTTATCGCTTCGCAGGGGCTGTCCTCCATCAGCGGCACATGCTTGTGGGCCGCCGCGTGATAAACCACCTGCGGGCTGAACTTTTCAAACACTTCATACATCCTTCGGCTGTCGCGCACGGAACCGATCAGCGTTTCAAGGTGCAGCTTCGGGTATTTTTCTTTCAGTTCAAGCTGGATGGAATAGGCGTTGTTCTCGTAAATATCAAAGATAATCAGGCATTTGGGCTGATGCGCCGCGATCTGGCGGCAAAGCTCTGAGCCAATGCTGCCGCCGCCGCCCGTGACCAATACCGTCTTGCCGGTAATGAAGTCGAACACTTCCTTCATGTCCGTTTTGATCGGCTCGCGGCCCAGTAAGTCGTCGATAGAAACGTCCTTCATCGCGCTTACGGTGACCTCGCCAAGGACAAACTGGTAAAGTCCGGGAAGCTGCTTCAGCTTGCAGCCCGTTTCATTGCAAATTGAAAGGATGTCGCGTTTCTGCTGCACCGAAGCGCTTGGAATCGCCAGGAAAATCTCGTCGATCTTGTATTTCTCGGCTGCGGCCATGATTTCGTCTCTGCTGCCGACGATCGGAATGCCGTTCAGATAACGGTTCCATTTGTTCGGATCATCGTCAATAATGCAAACGACCCTGTCGTTTACCTCTTTTGCCTTGCCCATATCCCGCAGGATCATCTGCCCGGCGTTGCCCGCGCCGATGAGCATCACCCGTTTTCCCGCCACGGGTTCATGCCTCTTTTTGAGGATTTGAACGAAACGGTATGAAAAGCGCACCGCGACAAGCAAGACTCCCTGGAACCCAGCGCCAAGGATGTGATACGAGATTGGCATCTGGGAAAAAAGCACCGTAATCAAAACGGAGTGAAGAGCGGATGAAACCACAGACCCCACGCACGCGCGCGCCAATTCTGAAAAGCTGGCGTACCGCCACATGCCGCTGTACATATGGAAAAAAAAGAAAACAATAATAGAAATACCCGCCATCAGAAAAATGAAGGAGGTATAAGGATTCATAAACCGGCTTGGAATTGCGCTGAATATGCCGTCAAAACGCAGCCACAGAGCAAGAAAGTACGCGGCGCAGACAGCTGCATAATCATAAGCCGCCAAAAAGACCGCGATAATCTGCCAATGCTCAATGTATCCGAGCCATAACTTGTTCTTTTGCTTATTCTTCAACAGACCGGTCTCCCTTTATGTTAACTTTCGTTCAGGATGATCCATGCTTGTCCAATCGCGCCGCCAGGGCTTTCGCCGTTCCTGTGAAGCGTTTTCCGCATGGGCATTCTCCCTTGCGCCGTCCGAAAACGCAGCATGACCGCATGATGCTACATTCCCGTATCGCATTATACTATAAATCCCTTTTTTCGTCAACATTATCCTATTTGTATGACCGCAGAATAAGCGCATAAAAAATCACAAATTCTGTCATATTCCGGGCCATGTCCGGTAATAAATATGCAGAACAACCGGGTATTGTCTTTCAGGCGATTTCAGATATAATAAATACGGGAGCGAATCCCGCATCAACCAGGATGGGAGTGAAACCAGCATGGCGATCTATGTGACAGGAGACGCCCACGGAAGCCAGTCCTATGGCCATTTTTCCGTCGATGGGTTTATGCACAGGTTCAGCACGGCCTCTTTCCCGGAGCAAAAGGGAATGAGCAAAGAGGATTATGTGGTCATATGCGGTGATTTCGGCGGCGTATGGACTGCGGATCGCTTCCGCGTGCAGGAGCCGCCCGCCGAAAAATTCTCTCTGGACTGGCTGGAAGAAAAGCCGTTCACCACCCTCTTTGTTCCAGGCAATCACGAAAACTACGACAGGCTGATTGGCTGCCAGGACAAGAGATTCATCGATTCCTGGTTTTATTCAAAAATGCCGCCGGAGGAAAAAGAAAAGCTGCGCCAGGGCTATCCGCGGCGGCAGTGGCACGGCGGGCACGTCCGGGAGCTGCGTCCTTCCGTCCTGATGCTGGAGCACGGAAGCATTTTTGAAATCGACGGCAAATCCTGCTTCGCCTTTGGCGGCGCGCAGAGCCACGATATCCGGGACGGCATTCTCGATCCGGCGGATTTTCCGGATGAGGACGCTTTCAAAAAGGCATACAGGGCAAAACGCGGCAGTATGTTCCGGGTCAGGGGCGTTTCCTGGTGGGAAGCGGAGATGCCGTCCCGGGAAGACATGGAAAACGGCCGGCGGAACCTGAACGCCTTCATGGAAAGCCACGGGCAAATCGACTTCGTGTTCACCCATGACGGCCCCGCCTCCGATAAAATGCTGCTGGGCTACGACGGTATCGACGATCTGAACCGGTATCTGGAATCGCTCCGAAGCGTCATGAAGTATGGCAAATGGTTCTTCGGGCATTTGCATGATAATCGCAGGGTTTCCGAAAACGACTGGCTGCTGTACGAACAGATTGTCCGGATCAGCTGAAGCGTGACGCAATTCCGGGCCATTCCCACGAAAGAGAAAGTGTGAGCGCATGTTTCCCTTTGTTTTTCTTATGCTCCAGGACGGCGGGGCCCGGGCGTTTATGGAGGGGCTGTACGCCCAGTATCACCGGCTCATGTACGCCCAGGCCCTGCGGGTGCTGCGCAGCCGGGAGGCGGCGGAGGACGCGGTGAGCGAAAGCCTGATTCAGCTGATCAAAAAAATCGGCCTGCTGCGCTCCCTGGAATGCAACAAATTGAAGGCTTACGTTGTCATCACAGTGAAGCACACCGCCATCACCCTGCTGCACCGACGCAATCGGGAGCAGCCAACGGATGACATGACGTTCCAGTTTCTCGCCGCCGACAGCCGCGCGGACGATGCCGTGCTGGAAGCGGCGGGCGTTCAGCGCATCAAAAACGCCATCCTCGCTCTGCCGCCCCGGGAAAAGGACATGATGCTGATGCGCTATTTCCGGGAGATGACGGACGAAGAAATCGCGGCGGCCACGGGCCTGAAAGCCGTGTCCGTGCGGGTGCACCTGAGCCGCGCCCGGAAGCGGCTGGCGGAAATGCTCGGCGGAAAGGGGGAAGATGCATGAAACAGGCGGACAACCTGCTCCGGCAGGCCTGCGGGGAGATCGCGCAGGATGAAGCGGACAGCTTTGAGCAAAGCCTGACCCGCTCCGCGAGCCGGGAAGCGGAGGAAGCATACCGCCATCACCGGCTGAAAGCGCTGGCTGTCATCAAGCGGCGCACGGGCAAATCAGGCCATCCTATGCTTCTCCCGCTTGCCGCCGCACTGATCGCGGTTTTGGGCGGCGTGCTACTGTCCCTGCGTTCCTCCCCGCCGGACGCCATCCAGCAGAGCCAGCCCCCGGCTGAAATCATTGTCCAGCCCTATTATTCCCCCGAACCCACAGCGGCGCTTTCCCCCACCGCCGCC
>CADBCX010000155.1 GCA_902793245.1 uncultured Eubacteriales bacterium
CATAGATCAATTGTCAATTGCCTGTTTTGCCTCTAAAAACAGCACAGGTGTAACAAAAGGATATGTCAAATTTTCAGGAAGATCATCAAAGGCCTTCACCGTACTCATTTCGCTTTCCGGAAGAGTCCCCAACTGTTGAGTTTGAACAGCATAAACCCGTCCGTTTGAGGAGCCATCAGAATCATAAGCATAGTAGTCGCAAACTGGAATCAACTTATCCGCAGTGATCCCACTTTCTTCATACAGTTCCCTGTGTGCAGCTTCCTCGGGAGTTTCATCTGCTTCAATATGTCCGCCTTGTGTTTCCCATGATGCGTGTTTCCGATGATAGCTCAGCACATATTTATCTCCTAAAAAGGTACAAATGACAACAAACTTCAATTGATTGAGCGTGCCAAAAGGATATGTTTTACACTGCAATTCTGCATGCCCTGTCATATGATACTCCTCCGCAACTTCCGATTAGTTTGTATACCTTTTTGCCTCCTTTGGTCCTTTCCTGGGCTCCAGGAAAGGACACGTCCCCCTCGTTCCCTTTACCTGCACGCGAAGGGCCGCACGGCAAAGACGGTCTTTGCCACGTCGTCGAAGGCGTCGGGGGTCAAGGACTGGGCGCCGTCGGACAGGGCGTGGGGCGGGTCGTTGTGGACTTCGATCATCAGGCCGTCCGCCCCGGCTGCGGTGGCGGCCACAGCCATAGGCTTGACCAGATGGGCGTAACCGGTGGCGTGGCTGGGGTCTACGACCACGGGCAGGTGGGTCAGCTTGTGCAGCACCGGCACGGCGGACAAATCGAGGGTATTGCGGGTGGCGGTCTCGAAGGTGCGGATGCCGCGCTCGCAGAGAATCACCTGGTCGTTGCCTCCCGCCATGATGTATTCGGCGCTCATGAGCCATTCCTGGATGGTGTTGGCCAGGCCGCGCTTGAGCAGGATGGGCTTGCGAATCTGGCCCAGCTCTTTCAGCAGTTCAAAGTTCTGCATGTTCCGGGCGCCTACCTGAATCACGTCCACGTCCTCGAACAGCGGCAGGTGGTTCACGTCCATGATCTCGGTCACGACGGGCAAGCCGGTTTCCTGCTTCGCCAGCAGCAGCAGGCGGATGCCCTCTTCATGCAGGCCCTGAAAGGCGTAGGGCGACGTGCGGGGCTTGAACGCGCCGCCGCGCAAAAGCTGCGCCCCGGCGGCCTTCACCCGCTTCGCCACATAGACGATCTGTTCCTCGTTTTCCACCGAGCAGGGCCCGGCGATGATGGCAAAATTGCCGCCGCCGATCTTCGCGCCGTTCCCGGCGTCCACCACCGTGTCCTCGGCATGGAACTTGCGGTTGGCATTCTTGTAGGGCTCCTGCACCCGCTGCACGTTTTCCACGATTTCCAGGCTCTTGATCACGTCGATATCCACCCGCGACGTGTCGCCGATCAGGCCCATGATGGTCTGGCTCTGGCCCACGGACATGTGGATGTCAAAGCCCATGGACTTGAGCCACGCGGTCAGGTTGTCCACCTGCTTGGGGTCGGCCTTGCTTTTCAGCAGAATAATCATTGCGTCGTCCTCCCTTTGATTCAGTGAGGAGTTAGGAGTGAGGAGTGAGGAGTTTTATATAGCTAAATGATTCCAAATGCCGGATTGTCGAATCTAAAGCGGAAACAGAATAAACTCCTCACTCCTAACTCCTCACTCCTCACTCATAAGAAAAGGGCCCTGCGATGGCACGCACCGCAAAGCCCTGCATCTGTCGTCGGCTTGTATTCCATGCGGCGGCACGCCTTATCTGCGAACGCTGACAAAGCGATAATACAGGTAAGCCGCCGCGAAGTTCAGCATGGTCGAAAACCCTCCTTTGGAATTCCTGTACAGCTTAACACATTTCCCTTTTTCTTTCAAGGGAAGAACTGTTTTTCTCCTGTATTCTTTAATGCTTTAAACTGTGAATTAATTTACTTAATCCCTTCCACCAGCTCCATCAGTGATTTCAGCCCCACCACCATGCCCTTGGAGTTGTCCAGGCGATAGTCCGCCGCGGCGCGGTAATGGCCGATGCACTGGTTGTACTGGTCGATCACATCCGCATGGGAGCCGCCCGCCAGCAGGGGACGGCGGTCCGTCTTGATATCGGACATGATCTGATCCAGCGGCCGGTCGATATGGATGATGACCCCATGGTTCTTCATGATTTGCACATTTTCAGTGAACGTACACAGTTCGCCCCCCGTGGACACAATGCACGGCGGCTGGCCCACCAACTCGATCAGCGCCGCGGTTTCCGCCGCGCGGAACAGCGGTTCCCCCAGGGATTCAAACG
The DNA here is from genome assembly GCA_902793245.1 of uncultured Eubacteriales bacterium. Taxonomy (GTDB): domain Bacteria; phylum Bacillota; class Clostridia; order Christensenellales; family Aristaeellaceae; genus RUG563. Next base: position 2,305 of record CADBCX010000155.1, read on the forward strand.
CTTCGTTGACCGTCTGCATCCCCAGCATTTCGCATACGCGCTGATCTGTGTCCACAAAGCGCCAGTTTATGTTCTGCGCAAGCCGACGCCCCAGGCTGGTCTTGCCGGCCCCAGCCATGCCAACCAGAAAAATATGCATCTGAATCATGGTGCATCCCCCTCGCGCTTATCCGTGCGGAGTCCAACTGAACAACTTCTTTTCTGTTTTGTATCATAGCATATCAAGTAAAAATTTGCAAGGGAAAGTCTGCAATTCTATCATATTCGATGATCATTTCTTAGCATTTTTGTATGTTTTCCCGATATTTGGGTATGCTTCATACGAGGTGATCAGAATGGAAAAGCAAAAAAGCCGGGGTTCGTTCTCTTCCTCCAAAGCAAAACCCCGCCTGTTCTCCTGCCCGGGCAAGAAAAAACGCATGGGCAGAACGCTGCGGGAAAACAATTGATTCGATGAAAAAGCATCACGCCCGCCTTTCGCGCATAGGATGGCGCGAAGGGAGGCGTGATGAATGCGGGAGGACATCGGAAACCGCTGTATCTGCCTGGCAAAATATATCGTGCGCACCGGGGCCACCGTCCGGCAGGCGGCGGGCGAATTCGGCATGAGCAAAAGCTCCGTCCATAAGGACATGCATGAACGCCTGCGCTCCGTTCACCCGGGCCTGTACGCGGAGGTCAGAGAAATCCTGGATTACCACCATGCCGTGCGGCACCTCCGCGGCGGCGAAGCCACCCGCGAACGCTGGAAATTGATTCGGGAACATAAGGCATAGAAACAATGGGGAAGTGTTTTATTCGGCGCATTCTTCCAATACTGATAACAGCCTTGGTATAAAGGGAAACGAAGCAGGGGCCTGTGCGGCCCCTGAACCCTGCACCAGGGGGATGATCCCCCTGGACCCGCATTTAGCGAAAATACGCCTTTGGAAACAATCGACACCCTCCGCCTGCCGCGCTGGGGTTTACGGAAGCTTGAGGGCTTCTGGCCCAAGAAAGCGAGGGAAAAGCGCTGGGGAAAGGAAAGCCTCCGCCAAGTTAGTTCCCGCTCCGGCTTTACAAAGTAAAGCCGAGCGGAAAGAGCGTTCAAAAGGCTTTCTTTTCCCCAGCGCTTTTTCCTGGCTTTCCCCGGATGCAAAGCATCCGGGTTGGCGGCTTCGCCGCCGGGCCAGAAGCACAACGGCGTCATGCTGGTCGTTTCTTCAAGCGTCAGCGGGAACCAAGTTGATTCAACAAATCTTGTCTGATCCGCTATTGCAGGTCCAGGGTACTCAGTACCCTGGTGGGGTGCGGGGCAACGCCCCGCCGGTCTTTCCCCTTCACAACATAGCCGTTTATCTTTTAACCCATCTTTACTGCGCCGGCGTGCCGATCATACGGGCGAAATTATAGAAGCCCAGATACCACACGCCGAAGTCGTGGCCGCCCGGCACATATTGCAGGATGAAGTTGCTCTCATCCAGCCCGTCGGTGAGGGGATCCAGGTTATCCACGGCAGCCCGTGTGCTGGCGAGGGCGATGCCGTCATCGGTGCCGCAGATGCTGTAGAACACGCGCACGGGCAGATCGGGATGCGCGTTGACAGCGGCGGCGCTGATGGGCGCGGTATTGGTGGTGGGGCAGGCGGAAAACGCGCCGAAAGCGCTGAACACGTCCAGGCAGCGGCCCAGGCCCAGGTTGATGGTCTGCATCCCGCCCATGGACAGCCCGGCCATGGCGCAGCGGCTGCGGTCGCGGATATCCACGGAATAGCGCTCCGCCAGCGCGGGCAGCAGGTCGTTTCTCAATTCTTCGTCGAAACGGTAGAAGGAGGAATGATCCTCGGTCTTTCCCGCCCGGCCGTTGGGCGTGACCACGATGAAAGGCTTGATTTCGCCGCTGTCGATCAGGTTGTCCATGATCCGCTTCACCCGGGAATCCTCGCCCGTCATGCCCCATTCGTATTCGCTGCCGCCGATGCCATGGCAGAGGATGAGCAGGTCGTAGGTCTGGGAAGCGTCGTAGCCGTGGGGAAGGTAAACGAACGCGGTTTTCTCATACGGTTCGTTATCGTGGAACAGGTCGTGGGCCTGGTAGGTGAATTTCTCGATGGTTCCGCCATTCTGGCAGGCTTTGGTGTATTTGAAGGGCACGTTGTCCTCATACGCCTCGGAGCGTTCGGAGCGGATGGCGGCGTCGATATCGGCCTTGGAGGTAAACGCCTGCCAGGACGTAAACGTGCCGCTTCCTTCAAAAGTGAAATACAGGTCGTGCACCCCGGAAAGGCTGACGCTGTAACGGTATTCCTTGGTGAAGGAATGGAACACCGCAACGGCGATGGGCTGGCTGTCCATGCTGTCCGCATAGGCGCGGATGGTCAGCTGGTCGTCCGTCGTCGCCTTGAACCGGAGCACCGCCGCGCCATCCGCGAAATCCAGGCCGCTGAACGAAAGCCATTGGCCGGGCTGGGAAGCGTCCACCGTCATCAGCGCGGGCACCTCCAGGTATGGGTTGATTGCTTCCGCTTCCGCGAAAGAAAACGGCAGCAGCAGCAATAAAAGGGCTGCGAGCCATTTTTTCATTGTTTTTCTCCTCCCTGTGACGAAATGAACGGTGCTATTATACCAAATTATCCTTGCGAATGCAAACAGAATCTTTTGGCGGCGGAACAGAGAAAAAAATTCACGGATGCCTGTCCATCCTGGTCGCACGGATGGAGATTTTTTTGTCCACGGGCGTGTAGGCGGTGAACAGCACGGTGTAATGGTTCTCGCTGAGGGGATACGCGCCGCCCATCCGGTCGCGGAAATCGTGCGCGCCGAAAGCGCTGTCCAGCAGGATGGTCTCCCCCATCGGCCCGCAGGCTTCCACGGTGCCGTCCAGCACGTTGATGCTCTCCCCCGGCTTCGCCCGCTGGATGAAATGCTTCGTGCGCACGTATCCGCCCGGCAGGAAGGAGAACTCACAGCGCAGGGGAAGCTGGTCGATGCCGGAAGTGCGGATGTACAGGTCGACGCCGTCCGCCGCCTTCACGATTTCCAATTCCGTGTCCAGGGGCAGGCCCTCGGTCTTTTTGCGGGTGCGGGGATTGTCCATGGCCCACCAGTCGCTTGTGGCGGGCTTTTCGTCGAAGGGCAGGTAGTACCAGCCCGCCGCGTGGGAGCGCATCACATAGCCCTTCTCCGTTTTTTCCAGCGTGTCCGCCAGGAAATTCCGCCGGTCGCAGAGGTTGGAATAGATGGTCATGTACATGCTGAAAGCGCCGTGCTGGAAGTAGAGACAGTTGGCCTTGCCCTTCAGCAGGGAGCAGCTCCAGTTCCCTTCCCGGATGCGGGCGATGGCGCTGTCGGGGAACAGGCGGTCAACATGCGTGATCGGCGGCTCAAAATCCTCCTGCTCGCCGAAGCCGTCCATCTCCGGAAACAGCAGCACCCATTCAACGCCGGGCGGCACCGTGCCGCGCCGCCGGCAGTCCCGCCAGATGAACCCGGCCATGCGGCCCAGGTCTTCCCGGCCCAGCAGGTAGCCCACCAGCAGATACAGGCTGTAATACGTGTCGGCGTAGACCTTCCTGCCCATGTCCTGCCGGGTGGAATTGTTGGTGAACACGGAATTGTCGGGGTCAAAGTAGCAGTACATCATTTCCAGGTTCCGGGCGGCGGCTTCGAGGCATTGCTTGTCCCCGGTCGCCAGGTACAGCCGGATCATCTGGTCGTCGTTGACCTGGTTGTAGTTCCCGGCGCTGCGCTCGGCAAACTCGCCGTCGGCGTTGATGTCCAGTCCTTCCCGCAGATACTGCCTGGCACGCTCGCCCAGGTTTTTGTTCCCGGTGATTTTCCCGCAGCACAGCAGGCAGGCGGAAATGGCCCAGCGGTGGTTGGGCGTGTGGAAACCGCCCGCCGCGATGCCCCGGGACGCGCTGTCGATGAGGTCATACATGGGCTGCCGGATGAAGTCCGCCTCCGGCGCCTGGCATTTTTCCAGCAGCCACCAGCCGTTCAGCATGGCGTTCACCATGAAGGCCGTGTCGGGCGGCGAGGCGTAGTTGCAGGGCGTCAGGTCAAAGCAGCCGCCGGGCCGCTGGTGCCGCCGCATATACACCAGATCCCGCTGAATGGCGGCTTTCAATTCTTCATTCAGATACCAGCGGCTGTCCTCCGTCACGAAAGCCGCCACCATGTCCCCCAGGAAAAAGCCGCTTTCCCGGGGTTCCACATGGAAGTCCTCCGTCCAGAACCCGCCGAAGCGTGCGTCCCCCTCCGCCGTGATCTGTCTGGAGAGCAAACGCGCAATCCGTTCGTCCAAGTCCCGCAGCATGTCTTTTCGATGCGTCATGCCATTCGTCCGCCTTTTGATGATGTGACATGGAAAGCCACTGTGAAAAAAATGATAAGTATATTCCACAAAAAAGCGTTCGCAGAATAAGCTTTTCACCGCTTCTCCGCTTTCCGCATACGATAAAACCGAAAGCGGAAGGAGGAGGAAAGAAGCATGAGCCAAGAGAAAACCGAAACCAAATCCCCCTTTGCGGCCCTGACCGGCTATGACGCCGCCATCGCGGAGACCGCCCGGCTCACCGAGACGCGCCGGGAGTTGACGGAGGAGGAGCAGCTTCGGATCAGTGAAAGGCTCCGGCGGCTGCAGGAGGTGTTTGAGAGGGAGCAGG
>CADBCX010000156.1 GCA_902793245.1 uncultured Eubacteriales bacterium
AAGAACATCATTTTCCTGGTCGTCATGACCGTGGTGGGCGCGGCGGCGGTGGCGCTTTACGTCGCTTTGAAATAACGGGGGATGCCAAATGGACGAAAGACAAAAAGCAATTCTGAACGGCCTGGCGGAGTTGTATCCCAACGCCGGGCCGGAACTGCAATTCACGAATCCGTATGAAACGCTGGTGGCCACGATTTTAGCCGCCCAGTGCACCGACGCGCGGGTAAATCAAGTGACGCCCGCGGTGTTCCGGGATTTCCCGGACGCCAAGGCCATGGCCCGGACCACGCCGGAGGTTTTGTTCCCTTATGTGAAGTCCTGCGGGTTCAAGTCTAAGGCCGCGAACATCGTGAACGCCTGCAAAATCATTGCGGAGAAGTACGACGGGGTGGTGCCTTCCACCCTGGAAGAACTGACCGCCCTGCCCGGCGTGGGCCGGAAAACCGCCAACGTGGTGCTGGCCTTTTCCTTCGGCGTGCCCGCCATCCCGGTGGACACTCATGTGTTCCGGGTGGCGAACCGGCTGGGCCTCTCCGATGCCCTGACCGTGGAAGAAACGGAAAGGCAGCTCATGGCGCTGATTCCCCGGGAGGATTGGAGCCAGGCGCATCACTGGATGATCTACCACGGCCGCCGCGTCTGCCACAGCCAGAAGCCCGACTGCGCTCATTGCGCTTTTAAGCCTTACTGCAAGGCCGCGAACCAGGAGGAAATGATCAACCCCAAGGCCGACGCGAAGAAGCTCGCCCGGCAGCGGAAGCAAAAAACGATTGAAGCATAAACAAAAACCTTCGCTTTGTTCAGAACAGGGCGAAGGTTTTTTAGGGGAAATTGTTTATCACACTGCCTGCGCGCGGAGCTTATACCCGCGGCGGTACACCGTTTCGATGCAGAAGAAGCCCAGTTTTTTGCGCAGGCGCTGGATATGCACGTCCACCGTGCGGGTCTCCCCCGGGCTCACGTAGCCCCAGGCGTCCCGCAGCAGTTCTTCCCGGGACACGGGGCGGTCGATATTCTGGGCCAGCTCCTGCAAAAGGAAGAATTCCTGCTGGGTCAGTTCGCAGGGCTCCCCGTCAACATAAACGGCCTTCTTTTCGTCGTCAATCGCCAGTAAAGTGGGGTTTTCGTCCTTGGGAAAGATGGAAAGCGTCGTACTCATTTGTTCCTCACCTCACCCATATAGACGAATGAGTAAAGGCGTTTGTTCCATGGAAAGAAAATTTTTTCTGGGGGGAACCACTCTTTGGCGGCCAAAGAGTGGTTCCCCCCAGACCCCCTTCCGAGAAAGCCGAAAGGGTGGAATATATAATTTATATTGTCTTGTGCCTACTGTATATCGTTCCTCGCCAGCCTGCTGCCGCGATAGCGGATATACAGCAGCGTGGAGCACATGATCCAGCCCATGGGATAGGCCAGCGCCACGGCCAGGAAACCCGCGCCCAGGGCCTTGGTGACGAAAAGGTAAATCTGCCGGAACACCACAAAAGAGCACAGCATGATGACCGTCGGCATCGTGGCGTCGCCGACGCCGCGCAGGGCCCCGGCGTAAATCTGGTTAAAGCAGATGGCAATATAGAAGGGCGTCACGATGCGGATGAATTTTTCCCCGAACGCCACCACTTCCTCCACCGGGGAGAAGAAGCCCAGCAGCGGACGCGCCAGGAAGTAGACCACCAGGCCCAAGGTGACGGTGGAGGCGATACTCATGACAATCGCCGTATGCACGCCGTCCCGGGCGCGCTTTTTCTGCTTCGCGCCCCAGTTTTGGCCCACGAACGTGGTGGAGGACATGCTGATGGCCTGCACGGGAATCAGGGCGAAGGCGTCCACTTTGTTGTAAATGCCGTAGCCCGCCATGCAGGCAGAGCCAAAGTCGTTGATGTAGGATTGCACGAACACGTTGGAAAACGCGGTGATGGCGCTTTGGATACTGGACGGCAGGCCAATGCTGAGAATCCCTTTCAGGGCGTCCAGGTCAATGCGCAGCCTGCTCCACCGGATGCCGTAAGCCCCCTCCTCCCGGGTCAGCGTGATCAATATCAGCAGCGCGGAAATGATCTGTGCGGCAATCGTCGCGTATGCCACTCCGTCCACACCCATCTCGAAGCCCAGCACGAACAATAGATCCAGCACCGTGTTGAGCAGCGCGGAAATCACCAGGAACACCAGCGGCCTGCGGGAATCGCCCACCGCCCGGAGAATGCCGCTGCCCATGTTGTAAAACAGCACGCCCGCGACCCCGGAAAAGTAAATGCGCAGATACAGGTCGGCTTCGTCCATGACGTCTTCGGGGGTTTTCATGAACCGCAGCATGAAGGGAATGATCATGAGCCCGATGCCGGTGGCCAGCAGGCTGACGATAAAGGTGATGGAGATGGTGGTATGCACCGCCTTGCTCAGCCCCTCCCGGTCGTGCGCGCCGTACCGCTGGGAGATAATGACCGACGCGCCGGTGGCCAGGCCCGCGCAAAAGCCCACGATGGTGTTGATGATGGAGCCGGTGGAGCCCACGGCTGCCTGCGCTTCCTGGCCTACGAACTGGCCCACCACCACAGTGTCCACCGTGTTGTACAATTGCTGGAACAGCAGGCCCACCGCCATGGGAATGGAAAACTGGATCAGGTGCTTCCAGATCGTCCCCCGAGTCATATCGGAATCCGTTCGTGCCATGGGCCGCCTCCATCACGTCGTTCGTTAAGCTGGAAATATTTTCTTTCCAAATAAAATAATAGCACCGCCGCTCTCATTCGTCAAGCAGCGGCGCGGGATGCTATCATGAATTTTTTATGGTCTTCCGCAGGCGCGGCGCAAGGAAGGACGCGAGGAGCATCTTTGCCGCGTCGCCGGGCAGGAAAGGCAGCACGCACAGCGCCATGCTTTCCGCCGCTGTCCTGCCCGTGGCATGAACAAACCACGCCGTGCCCAGGAGATAGCAGGCCAGCGTACCCAAGGCCAGCAGCCCGCAGCGGCCCCAGAAGGAATCCTGGAGCTTTTGATTCGGCAGTCCCGCCAGCGCGGCGTAAGGCAGATAACCGATAATATAGCCGCCCGTGGGCCCCGACAGCGCGCCCAGCCCGCCTTTGAGCCCCGCGAACACCGGCACGCCCACGGCTCCCAGCAGCACATACACCGCCACGGCCAGCAAGCCGTATTTCCATCCCAGCAGCAGCCCCGCCATCATGACGGCAAAGGTCGCCAGGCTGATGGGCACCAGGCCTGGCAGCGGAACCTGAACCTGCGCGAACACCGCAATCAGCGCGGCAGACAGCGCGCAAAACACAAGCTGTCTGGTATTCGTCCGTTTCAATCCCGCATCATCCTTTCAATGCGCAGGAAGAGGCAGCGCATGAATTCTTCCTCGCTGTAGGGCTTATCATGCATGATCCACCAGCGGAACACGGCGATCATGCCGCCCACATAATACTCCGCCAGGAAGCGCACGGGGGTGTTGCCGGCGCCTTCCTCCAATTCCGGCACGTTCTCCAGCCGCTGCATCAGATCCTCCACGCAGGTGCTCACATATAAATCAAACAGGGGCTTTCCGTTGATCTGGGTGTTCATCATGTTCTTGACGAGCTTTTCATTCTTCTTCAGATAATTCATGATGCTTTTCGCCAGCTCAATCAGCACGTCGCTCACCTTTTCGCGCGGGATGCTGCCCGTGCCGAGGGAATGGAATTCATCTTGCTTTTGCAGGATATACCATTCCAGAAAGTCCTGCATATCCTGAAAATGCTGATAAAAAGTCGTCCGCTGGATCTGCGCCGCGTCGCAAAGCCGTTTCACCGTCATCTGCTCCAGCGTGGTTTCGCAAAGCAGCGTCTCCAACGCCTTGATCAGTTCCCGATACGTGCGTTTTACGCGCTGATCCTGGGGCTTTTTCTTTGTTCTGTTCGGCTGATCCGTCATGTTTTCCCCCCATTCCGCCCGTTCGTCTATTGACGTTTTCCGGCAAATATAGTATACTGCAAATGCAGAAAAATGTCAATCATTGATGTTTTTTGCTCATATCATGCTTTATCTGCTGCAGAAAAGAGGGATTCATGTGAAATTTGGTGAATTATGGAAGAACGTCAAGAAAAGCTGGATCGTTTCTGCCATCCTGACCGGCGTGATCGGATTGATTCTGCTGCTGTTTCCCAGCGCCACGCTGCTGTCGGTGTGCTATTGCATCGGCGGGCTGATCATTGCCATGGGTGTGATCCGGGTCGTGCGGTATTTTAAAAATGAGCACGCTTATCCCTATCTGTTTCAGAGCGACCTGATGGTGGGCCTGATCACCATCGGGCTTGGCATCTTTATGGTCACTTCCCCCAAGTCGCTCATCAACCTGCTGCCGAACCTGTTCGGCATCCTGCTTGTGGGCTGCGGCATCGGCAACATCCTTCGCTCCATCGACGCGAAGAACAACGGCTTCGCCCAGTGGGGCGTGCTGCTCGGCATGGCCATCGTGTCCATCGTCGCGGGCCTTCTGCTTTTAGGGAATCCCTTTGAAACGATGGAAACGGTGGTCGCCATTGCGGGCGGCTGCCTGATCTACCAGAGTATTTCCGATATCCTGACCACCTTCTTTATCAACAAACGGCTCAGGAGTATCAAGAAGCAGGCCGCCGAAGAAGCCGGAAAATAATTGCGTATCTGCGTTTCCCCCGCTGCATACACTCCAGCGGGGGGGATTTTTATGCGTAAATGGATCGTCACCCTGGCCGCGCTGCTGGCCACCGCCGGGCTGGTTTACTCCTGCTTCCGATTTCCGTTTCAGCAAAACAGCGGGATGCCCGCGCGCCTCTCGCTGGTGCGCGTCTGGATCGCGGGGCAGGAACCGTCCGTGTGCTCCTGGCTGCGGAAGCAGGCGACGCGATACGAAAAAGAAACCGGTATCCGCGTATACCTTCGCGCCGTCCCGGAACAGGCAAATGCTGAAACCGGCCCCGCCGCGGCTCCTGACCTGCTGATTTCAGGAAAAGGAGAGAAAACCGTGGTGCTGTACGGCTACGCGCTGTTTTATCGGGACGATACAGCGCAGACCGTGACGCCCGTTCCCACCAGCCTGCTGTTTATCCGTCCCTCGCCGACCCCGGGCGCTGACCCAACGCCCGCGCCGACGCCGGAGCATCCGCCTTTTTCCGTCCTTCTTGCCCCGGAACAAATCCAACTGCCCGGCAGCGTTTCCAGCGCGCATCCTGTTTCCGATTTTGTGGAAGGAAAAGGCGATGCGGTTCTTCTTACCGCCGAGCAGGCAAAGCAGCTGCCGTTTGCCGTCCGTGCCTGTCCTCTGCCGGACGGGAAAGGGCTTGTTCCGATCTACGGCGCTGCCGCTTCGCCCGCCGGAGAAGCCTTTCTCGCTTTCCTGACCGCCGAACCGTCCCAGCGGGCCCTGGCCGATGCGGGGCTGTATTCTCCTGTTTATGTCCTTTACCGCGGCATCGACCCGGTGCGGGAGATGATTGAAAACAGATAACAGTTCAGACGGAGCTTAATGGACAACTTTGAATCACTAACCAAAAGCCTTCCCCTTGAGGGGAAGGTGGGCCGCGCGGAACAAAGAAGGAAAGAGTGGTCAAGCTCATTCGCGCGGCTCGGATGAGGTGTCCTCGCGAATCGTATAAAAAACAGCTTGAGGGCAATCCCTTTTTCCACCTCATCCGTCAGGCGCGAATTATCTTCGGCACATTGAGCCAAGCTGATTTCGCGCCTGACACCTTCCCCTCAAGGGGAAGGCTTTTGGGTTGGTTAGTAATTTAAAGTGCCCTTTATGCGCCTGAACAAATTGAAGTAATTATTTTATTTTTCATTCATCCGTGCCGGGATGGTATATATTTCCTTCCTTCCGGAAAGAATAACGGAAAAAGAAAGGAGGAAGGAACGATGCATGAGAATCATTGTCTCCTGTGCGGACGGGAAGCGGATACGGGCTTAAACATTCTGGGATGCACCATCTGCTTTCCCTGTGAAAAAAAGCTGATCAACAGCCGCTGCATGCCCTGCCGCAGGCGGAAGCTCGCCCGCCTGCCACTTCAGCGAGGTCACGAAATCGAGATAGTCGTAGAGGGAATTGTACTCCGCCCCGTTCGCCGGCTCCTGATTGAAGCGGCGCAGGACGCGCATCACCTCTTTTTTTACCTCTTCGGGCATGCCGGCGGCCTCGATCTTCTTCTCGAAGGAGCTGTCGTCCTCCTTTTCTTCGCCCTCGATGGCGGCCAGCTCGTCCTGAAGGATGCCCATCTGCTTCTGGATCGCGGCTTTCCGGTAGGCGTTCTGCTCCGGATCGTCCCGCGTCGCCAGATCGAACTGCAGATCGATGGTGCCCTTGAAGCGCATGAGCGCGTCGTGCACCATCAGCCCCCTCTCCCGGAAGGAGCCCGTCCTGAGAAGATCGTACCGCTCCTCCTCGGTCATGTCGAAGAACTGGCAGAACACCGCGGCGAATTCGTTCACCGAGTCGATTTTGCGGATGTATTCCAGCGCGTACTGGCCTCCGCGGATCTTGCCCGAGAGCTCGATCGTGACTTTTTTGAGCTCCTCGAGGAGCTTCTTCTCCCCGTCGAAGGTCACGTCCATGACCTCCTCGACCGTCTCCGTGTCTCCCTCAAAGACGCCTCCCGCAAGCGAAATGCCGCTTACGTGCACCTTCTCCCGGGCCTGGGCGTGCAGAAAGAGCCCCATGGGGCCGTCGGAGATGTCCAGGACCTCGCAGGCGACGCCCAGATCGTTCAAATCGTCGATCCCGATCTCCTCCGCGTCCTCCTCCGCGCGGACGCCCAGGAGCACGGCGCGGTTTCCGTCGGCTTCGAGGCGTTCCCGCTCTTCGTCCGAGATCCCTGCGATATTCAGTCTGTATTCGACATCGGGAAGCAGAACTGCGTGCCGGATCGGCAGGATCATCTGTCTTGTCATCTTGTTACCTCCCGTTATATGTTCCTTAGTT
>CADBCX010000157.1 GCA_902793245.1 uncultured Eubacteriales bacterium
ACAGATTCATTGTTTTCCCAGGCCACTTCCACGGGTGTATCGCCGATTCTCATTTTCATTTGGGTCTGCACTTCCTTCGTCTGGTTTTCGATGCTGATGTCCTGCAGGTCGGCGTCCTCGCCCAGCTCATGGAAGATCTTCTCGATCAGGCCGCTCTCCGACCACTCCTTGAACCGCTTGTACACCGTCTGCCACGGGGCGTACCGCTCCGGCAGGTCCCGCCAGGCTGCTCCGCTTCGGGCGATCCAGAAGATGCCGTTCAGCATCTCCCTGGGTTCTCGCCTCGGACGTCCCTTGTCGCCCATCTGCCGCTCTGGAAACCAGGGCTGCAGCCGCTCCCATTCGGCGTCTGTCAGTTCGTACCGTCGATTTATCCGCTTCATGTGGCTCACCTCATGGGTTTTATTCGACATTGACACCCTGTTTTCCTTTTGGTTTTGTAAGACTAACTGCATATTTCTTCGCTTTTCGCGCGGATTTATGCTTTTGGAAACACACTCTAAAGCAGCGCCTTCACGCACTTTTCCACGTCCGCCATGTCCGCGGTGGGCTCAAACCGGGCGGCTACGTTCCCCGCGCGGTCGATCACGAACTTGGTGAAGTTCCACTTGATGTCCGGCTTCTTGTCCCAGTCCGGGTCCGCGTCGGAGAACATCTTCTCCAGCAGCGCCTTGTAGGGGTGCTCGCCGAAGCCCTCGAAGCCCTTCTGGGACTTCAGGAAGGTGTACAGGGGCAGCTCGTTCGCGCCGTTCACGTCCGCCTTCTTCATCTGCGGGAAGGTGGTGTTGAAGTGCATGGTGCAGAACTCATGGATCTCCTCGTCCGTGCCGGGGGCTTGTCCGCCGAACTGGTTGCAGGGGATGTCCAGGATTTCCAGACCCTGGTCGTGATAGTCCTTATAGAGCTGCTCGATCGGCGCATACTGGGGCGTGAAGCCGCAGCCGGTCGCCGTGTTGACCACGAGAATGACCTTGCCCTTGTAATCCGCCAGATTCAGCTGTTCTCCGTTGCCTTTGGTGATCGTGTAATCGTAGATCATTGGTAAGCCTCCTTATATGATTATAGTGATTCTCAGTTATTTCACAAGAGGGTTCCGCACCTGCGGGCGCGGCCAGAGGCTTTCCGATCGCCTCTGGACTCTTCGGGTGCACCTCTGTGGAAGGTTTGGGATCAGCACAGCAGAGGGACCGCGCGTCCTCTCCCCTCCCTCGGTAGGGAGGGGTCGGGGAGGGTTCTCCTGCTGAAAACTCAAACATCTCCCAAAGGGTGCATTCCCGAAGGTCCAGGGCGATCGGAAAGCCCTGGTCGCGCCGAAGGCGCGAAACGCTTTTACAGCGCCGCCGCGACGGCGTTCTTAACCTCGCCCATATCCACCGTGGGCTCAAAGCGCGCAACCACATGGCCCTCCCGGTCGACCAGGAACTTCGTGAAGTTCCAGCCGATGTAGGTCTTTGCGCCGTACTTCTTGTTGTTCATGGCCGCGAAGCCGTTCAGCGCGGCGTTCTTCAGGCCCTTGCCGAAACCGTTGAAGGGCTTCTCGGAGGCCAGATACGCGAACAGCGGGTCGGCCCTGTCGCCGTTGACGTCGATCTTGGCGAACTGCGGGAACTCCGTGCCGAACTTCATCGTGCAGAACGCGTGGATCTCGTCCCCGTCGCCGGGCGCCTGGTTGGCAAACTGGTTGCAGGGGAAGTCCAGGATCTCGAACCCGCGGTCCCGGAACTCCTTGTACATCGCCTCCAGGGGCTCGTAGTGGGGCGTGAAGCCGCAGCCGGTCGCCGTGTTGACGATCAGCAGCACCTTGCCCTGATACTCCGACAGGCTGACGTCCTTGCCCTGCCGATCCTTCACCGTGAAATCATAAACTGTGCTCATTCCGATTCTCCTTCCGTTTCTTTCCGATGGTTTTTCTTCTGGTTTGCGAGCAGCTCATACAGGAGCGCGTACAGCGTCTGTGCCTTCTCGGGAGGTAGGTCGATGCAGCTTGCCACATGGCCGGGGATGTCCTTCGCCTGCTCCTGCAGCGCCCGGCCCGCCTCGGTCAGCGCGATCTCCACAACGCGGTCATCCGCGCGGCAGCGGCGACGGGTGATGTAGCCGGCCTGCTCCATCTTCTTCAGCAGCGGCGAGAGCGTGCCGTTGTCCAGCATCAGCTTTTCGCCGATCTCCGTGACGGACACGCCGTCCTGCTCCCACAACACCAGGAAGACGATGTACTGCGTGTAGGTCAGCCCCAGCGGCTTCAGCCAAGGTGTGTACAGACCGGTCACGTTGCGCGCGGCCGCGTACAGCGGGAAGCACATTTGATTGGCCAGCTTCATCGCCTCATGATAATCGTAGTCCATGGCTCCTCCTTTCGATATGTTTGATACAAACAGATTGTATCATTCCCATAGGAGCTTGTCAATCCCTTCGCAGAAAAAATATTTGAAACAAACTAATTTTTGAAACAGTCCTTTATCCAACAAAAGAACCCAGCGGGCCTTTCGGTCCGGTCGGGTCCTTTGCTTATGGGGTGGTTTTGATACTGTTCTCAGTTTTATATGCTTATAGAAACAAACCGCATGGAGAATGTGGACCCCGTGGGCGTGCACACCGGGGACAGCGTCGTGGTGGCTCCCGCCCTGACCCTTTCCGACAGGGAATACCAAATGCTGCGCACGGCCTCCCTGCGCATGATCGAGGCCATCGGCATCGTGGGCGGCTGCAACTGCCAGTTCGCCCTGAACCCCGATTCCTTTGAGTACGCGGTGATCGAGGTCAATCCCCGCGTGAGTCGTTCTTCCGCGCTGGCAAGCAAGGCCACCGGCTATCCCATCGCCAAAATCTCCACCCGCATCGCCCTGGGCTACACCCTGGACGAAATCGCCAACGATATTACCGGGAAAACCTGCGCCTGCTTTGAACCGACCTTGGACTACGTGGTGGTGAAGTTCCCCAAGTGGCCCTTTGACAAGTTCCGGGGCTCTTCCCGGAAGCTGGGCACGCAGATGAAGGCCACCGGCGAAGTGATGGCGATTGGACAGTCCTTCGAGGAAGCGCTCATGAAAGCCGTGCGCGGCGCGGAAATCGGCTTTGATTCCCTGAACGCGCCGCCGCTGTCCGACGCGCCGGTGACAAAGCGGCTGGCTTCCCAGGACGACCGGCGGCTGTTCACCGTGTTTGAGGCTTTGAAAAGCGGGCTGACCGTGGACGAAATCTTTGAGATCACAAAGATTGACCGCTGGTTCCTGTACAAGCTCCAGGGCATGGCGGAACTGGAAAACCGCGTCGAAAAAACAGGCTTCGTAGAAAACGATTATGCGCTGCTGAAACGCCTGGGCTATCCCGATCCGTGGACATGGGCAAAGCGTCCTTTATTGCAAAGGAAATTCCGGTGCTTGCCGACACAGAGGAAGTCGTCAACCAGACTGTGGAAATCGGCGGGAAGGAATACGCCGTCACCTGCGTATCGGTGGGCAATCCCCATTGCGTGGTGTTCTGCGACGCCATTGACGGGATTGATCTCTCCGTCATCGGCCCGCAGTTCGAGTACGCGAACCTGTTCCCCGAACGGGTGAACACGGAGTTCTGCCGGGTCATCAACAAAAACACCCTGCGCCTCCGGGTCTGGGAGCGCGGCAACGGCGAAACCCTGGCCTGCGGCACCGGCGCCTGCGCCGCTGTGGCGGCGGCAGCGAAAACCGGTTTGTGCCCGTCGGGAAAAGCGATTGACGTGAAGCTCCCGGGCGGGATGCTGACCGTTGCTTATACCGGGGGCACGATGATACTATCCGGCGAAACGGCGCTGGTTTTTGAAGGAGACTTTACTTACTGACTCTTTTGTATGTCTTCCTTCTCAGGATGGCTGCCGTCCGCCTCTTCATACAGCGCCTCCAGCATGTCCTTCGTAACGGAACCCACCTTGTTGTAGACCACCTCTCCCCTGCGGTTCAGCACGATGGTCTGGGGCAGGGTGGCCCCGCCGTTCACGATTTCAAAGATGGTATCGTCATCTGTATCCACGCAGAAGGGCAGGGTGTAGCCTTTGCCTGCCAGGTAGTCCGCGGGCTCGTCCGTCACCAGGGAGGAATGCACCGCCAGCATGGCGATGTCCTCCCCATGCTGCAAGTACAGTTCATGGAAGAAAGGCAGCTCCTGCACGCAGGGGGTGCAATAGGTAGCCCACAGGTTGATGAAGGTGATCTTGCCCCGGGTATCGGCCAGATGGAAGATGGAGCCGTCCAGACATTGGATGGTGAAGTCCGCCAGCTGCCGGCCCGGTTCGCTGCCGATGGGCGCGGCGCTGGTGAAATCCTGGGGCGCGGGAGCAGGCGTATTCTTTTTGCCGAGGGACGGATCCAGCGCGTTATACCACAGGAGCGCAAAGCACAGCAGGGCAACCGCCACGCCCCAAAGGATACGGCTGCGGCGCTTGTTTTCCGCCTTCAGCCCATCCCCCGCGCAGCCTCTTTCCGGCGCTTTCAGGGTGATCTTTCCCGCCTTCATGGAAATCGCGCCCTGGGCGCAGACCGCCATGCACTTGCCGCAGTGGATGCATTCGTGGTCGCCTGCCCGCCGCACGTCCATCCCGCAGCTTCGCACGCACGCGCCGCAGCCGTTGCAGCGGCCCGCGTCCACCTTCACGCCGATGATGTTGAACCGGTTGAACAGGCTGTAGATGGCCCCCAGGGGGCAGAGAAACCGGCAAAACGCCCGGTAAGCGAACACGCAGGCCAGGCCGATCACCAGCATGATGACGAATTTCCGGGTGAACAGGATGCCCAGCATGCTGAATTTCGGCGCGTTCACCGGGTTAGCCAGCAGCCCCACGGCCCCTTCCAGCGTGCCCGCCGGGCAAATATACTTGCAGAACGCGGGCAGGGGTACATCGTATTTCAGGCCGTAAATCAGAGGAATTGCCACCACAAAAACCGCTAAAATCCCATATTTCAGCCAGGACAGCCCCCGGGTGAACCGGGACTTTTTCAGCTTCGGGGTGGGAATTTTGTGCAGCAGCTCCTGAATCAGCCCCAGCGGGCAGAGCCAGCCGCAAATGGTGCGCCCCAGCACAACGCCGAAAAGCAACAGCATGCCGAACACATACCAGCCCGCCCTGTGGCCGGAGGCGGCCAGTGCGTTTTGCAGCGCGCCCAGGGGGCACGCGCCCACCGCGCCGGGACAGGAATAGCAGTTGAAGCCGGGCACGCAGGCGTATTTCGTTTTGCCCTGATAAATGTCGCCCTCGATAAAACCCCTGAGATGGGCGTTATACAGGAGCGCGCTGTACAGCTGTACGAGGCGGCGGGTCGTTTTTGTTTTATCCAAGGCCGATACACTCCGAACAAATATTGATGGCTTTGATCAGCACGTCCAGGGCGCTGCCGTTGAAAATTCCGATCACGATCAAAGCGATGGCTATGACGCACAGCCCCGCTTGCCAGCGTCCCAGGCGGCGGTCTTGTACCTTTTTTACGGTTTTGCCGGGCTGAAGAATCCGGGCTTTCTCCGTGTCCCCCGCCCCCAGCAGCAGCCCCGCCGCCGTAAACCCCAGGGCGAAAAGCACCAGCGGCAGAAGGAGCGCCGCTTTTTCAGCGACGGCCTCCGGCGTGTAGATGGCTTCCAGCGGGTTCTCCGCCTTCCGCGCCGCGCCTTCCCGGTAAATACCCACCGCCGCCATGATGAGCAGCGCGGCGATCAGGACGCACAGCGCGGCCTGAATCGCCCGGAAAAGTCTTTTCATTTTCATGATTGATTCCTCATTCATTCCTGTAAGGCATCATGCTCAGGAAGCAAAATCAATGGTCAAACGGATATCGCCGTAAGTCGCGGGCACGGGATACTCGGCAGTGTCGGGGGCGTAGCCTTCGGGCACCTTGAGGATATGGATGGTATAGGGCTTGCCCTCCGGCATATTGAATATGGCGGTTCCGTCGGCGTCCGTTTTCAGCATGGTGCAGGTTTCGTCGCTGCAAAACTGGATGGCGACGCCTTTGACGGGACTGCCGTTCTTGTCCGTTACGATCACGCGGTAGCGGCTGGCTGGGCTTTCCTCGCCGTTCAGAAGCGCCAGGACAGCCGGTTCATATTCCTCGACGGCGTTTCCTTCGATGACGGAGCCGACGATGATGCCGTTCTGGTCCACAAAGAAAGAAGCGGGAAGGGTGGCAAAACCGCGCAGCACGGAAGCGATTTCTTCGCTGGGCGCCAGCACTGGGTAACCGGTTCCTCTTTCCTGCATGAGCGCTTTGGCCTTTTCAATCGCTCCTTCCTCCGCGGCGTCATTCAGGATGCCGACGATGCCGCAGCCAGACGCCTGGAGCGAGGGATAAATCTTCGCTAATTCGGGAAGCTCGTCCGCGCAGGCATCGCACCCGGCGGCCCACAGATGAACCAGGGTGATCTTATTCTTCCCGAAGAGTTCCTCGCTGGTCACTTCGTTGCCGTCCAGATCTTTCGTGACAAAACGGAAGGCCTGGCCGGGCCATTCAGCGGCTGCTGGCGCACACACAAGCGCAAGCATTACGAGCGCAAACGTTATGCAGGCCATTTTTCTGAACAGTTTCATCTGATATTTCTCCTTGCTTTCAGTTTTTTTCAATGGTCGGCGGGCGGTTCGTTTCCCGCGTTCTTGCCCAAATCCATATGATAAGCCGCAAATATTTTATCATAGCATCGTGTTATATTCAATCATGAAGAACAATCCTTCAGCGCAAAAAATGTAACAATTCCTTCGCTGTTTGATACTATTAACAGCCATGTTGTAAAGGACGAAAATCCAACAAGAAGTTACGCTGGGGTTTCACCCCAGGCCCCACCAGGGTACTGAGTTTCCGCAGCCTCAATCGTCGCAACTCGCCTTCATGGCGAGATTGCTCGTTTCGGCT
>CADBCX010000158.1 GCA_902793245.1 uncultured Eubacteriales bacterium
GGCCGCCGGTCTCCCGGACGATGGGCGCGGTGCCGTAGCGCATGGCGATGAGCTGCGTCAGGCCGCAGGGCTCGAACAGGCTGGGCACCAGGAAAGCGTCCGAACCGGCATAAATCAGGTGGGCGAGCTTTTCGTCATAGGAGATATAGGCGCACACGCTGCCCTTGTATTCTCCCTCGTAATACCGGAAGGCGTTCTCATACCGCGGGTCGCCCGTGCCGAGCACCACCACCTGGGTGTTGCTGTCGATCATCTGCGGGAAAATGGCGTTCACAAGGTCCAGGCCCTTCTGATCCGTCAGGCGGGAAACCAGGCCCAGCACCATTTTGTTTTCATCCTGATCCAGCCCCAACCTCTCCTGCAGGGCGGTCTTGTTGATCTTCTTGTTCGCCACGGCGGTTTCTTCATCATACTGAGCGGCCAGCAGCTTGTCCGCCGCCGGGTCCCACTGGCCCACATCGATGCCGTTCACGATGCCGCTCAGCCGCGGGCTGTGATACCGCAGGTGCGCGTCCAGCCCTTCGCCGTAGGCATAGGTCTGAATCTCCTGGGCATAGGTCTCGCTGACGGTGGTGATGCGGTCGGCGAAAGCGATGCCGCCCTTGAACATGTTGGCTTCCTGCTCGTTCCACTTGAGCACGGAATAGTTGAACAGGTCGTCCCGCAGGCCGGTCCAGTACTTCATGTGGGGAATGCTGCAAATGCCCTGGAAGCGGAGATTGTGGATGGTCAGCACCGTCTTGGCCGCGCCCACGGGCGTATCCCAGAACTTGGTGCGCTTGTACAGCGGCACCAGGGCCGCCTGCCAGTCGTGGCAGTGGATGATGTCCGGCGCCCATTCCAGGTAGTTCAGGATCGCCAGGGAAGCCTTGGAGAAGTAGCAGTACTTGGGAATGTCCTCCCACAGGCCCGTATAGGGATTGCCCCAGTCAAAGAACTCCTTGTTCTCGACAAAGTCGTAGGTGACGCCGTCCATTTCCAGTTCCATGATACCCACGAAGAAGGTGCGGCCTTCCAGCGTCAGGTCCATCATGAAGGAGCCCTTGAATTCCATCTTTTCTTTGTACTTCTGCGGGATGCAGGCGTACAGCGGCAGGATGACCCGCACCTCGCAATCCTCGCCGACCAGGGCGCGGGGCAGCGCGTACATCACGTCTCCCAGGCCGCCCGTCTTCACAAACGGATAGCATTCCGAACCGACGAAAGCGATTCTGCGTTTCTTCGCCATGATTGTTTTCCTCCGTTTCCAATGTCATGTACAGCCGTTTGCTGTTTTCCGCAAGAGCAAACGAACATGCCTCAATCCTTCTTGTGTCTATAGTACCATAATCAACCGATTTTGACAAGCATTTTTCGGATGACGACGCGGCGAAATCATAGGAAAAAATATCGGATTACGTGTGTACTTTTGGGTGGCAATGGTGTAAAATGTAAAAAAACACAGGAGGATGATTGCCATGGAAACAAAGATGAACCGTCGCGAGTTTTTGCGCAAAGCGGGATTGCTCACCGCCGGGATGGCGGCAGCGGGCGCCATGGGCGTCACAGCAGGCTTCGCGGAGGCAAGCCCTGTATACACGCCCGGCGAATATACAGCGGTGGCGACGGGATTCCGTGATGCGCCCGTCAAGGTGACCATGACGTTTGACGAAAAGAGCATCACCGGCGTCGTTGTGGACGCCTCCACCCAGACGGAAAATATCGGCGGCGCGGCGGTGAAAGCCCTGGAAGCGCAGATCATGGCGGCGCAGTCCAGCGCCATCGACGGCGTGACAGGGGCCACCGTGACCAGCCGGGCCGTTAAAAGCGCGGCGGCGGAATGCATCAAGCAGGCGTCCGGCGGCAAAATCATCGAAGGCGGCGACATCGCGGTGGCGGAAGCGCCCATCGAAATCGGCGCGGCGGACTGGCTGGGCGAAGCGCCGGAAATCAGCGAAGCGGAGATCGCGGAAACCATCGAAGCCCAGATTCTGGTGGTCGGCGCGGGCAACGCGGGCCTGATGGCGGCGGCAAGGGCCAGCAGCTTGGGCGGCAAGGTGCTGGTGATCGACAAGGGCATCTCCTCCACCACGGAGCGCAACTGGATCGGCGCGCTGAACAGCCAGGAAGCCATCGCCTGCGGCGCGAAAGCGGACAAGAACCTGACGGTGGCGGAGCTGTGCAAATATGCCAGCCACCGGTGCGACGAGCGCCTCATCCGCCTGTGGGCAGACCGCAGCGGCGAGGTCATCGACTGGTATTACAGCCTGGTGAAAGCCTGCCACCCCGATGTGGAACTGCACATGGAGTGGGACATCGGCAAGGGCGGACATGACACCTTCTATGTGCCCGCCACCATGCATAACTTCCAGGACAACATTCCGGAACATACTTACAGCACCGCGGCGGCATGCTATGGCTTTGACAGCATGATCAGCGCGATTCAGGCCAACGGCGGCGAGATCCGCTATGAAACGGCGCTGGTCAAGCTGGAACAGAACGAAGCGGGCCGCGTGACGGGAATCATCGCCACCAACGCGGAGGGCAGGTATATCCGCATCAACGCGGAAAAGGGCGTGGTGCTGGCCTGCGGCGGCTATCCCGCCAACAAGGCCATGCTGGCGGCCCTCAATCCCGACGCCTATATCAGCACCGTGAACAACAGCTATTGCGCCCTGGATACCGGCGACGGCATCAAGGCCGCCATGTGGATCGGCGCGGACAAGGACCCCGACGGAACGGCCATGCTGTTTGACCGGGGCGGCATACGCCCGGATATGACCGTGATGGACGCCAACTGGGACGAGACGGGCTATTTCCATCTGGGCAGCCAGCCCTGGCTGAAGGTGAACACCCGCGGCGAACGCTTCGCCAATGAGAGCCAGCCCTATGACTTTATCCTGCATGCCGGCTTTATGCAGCCGGGGCATCTGTACGCCTCCATTTATGACAGCGATTGGGTAAAGCATGTGGCCCAGTTCCACCAGATCGGCTGCGCCCGCATCATCCCCAGCGACAGCGGCGGAAAGCTGCAAATCTTCAGCCCGGAAGTTGAAATGCGGATTCTGGCCATGCTGGAAGCCCGGGGCATGGTGCAGAAAGCGGACACGCTGGAGGAGCTGGCCGCCAAGCTGCGCTTGCCGGTGGATACCTTCGTCGCCACCGTTCAGCGCTACAATGAACTGTGCGAAAAGGGCGTGGACGAGGATTTCGGCAAGGAAGCCTACCGCATGATCCCGCTGAAAACCGCGCCGTTCTATGGGTGCCGCCAGGCGGCAAGCCTGCTGTGCACGCTGGACGGCCTGCGCATCAACGCAAACATGGAGGTGCTGGACAAGGCGGGCGAACCCATCAGCGGCCTCTACGCGGCGGGCGACTGCTCCGGCAGCTTCTTTGCCCACAATTACCCCGAGTATGTGGTCGGCGTGGCCGTGGGCCGCAGCCTGGTGGAAGGGTATGTGGTCGGCGAAGCGCTGGCCAAGATGTGAAAGTATCCTGATTATTGAACCCGGAAAGGCCGCGCCCCAAAGCGACGATCCAAAGGGAACGCCTTTGGTGAAACGCTTTGGGGCGCGCTTCCGGCCGCCTCTGCTGTTTGCCGGGGACACGGTTATTGCGCCTTTGCATGACCACCGGTCAGCGAAAAGAATCACGGTCAAGAGGAACAAGGACTGACGAAGAAACAAGGGAGCGAATGATGGGCCTGCTGAACAGACAGTGATTTTTCAGAGGCTTTCGGAAAGTAATAAGCCGAAGCCGGGGCATCGCATGCCCGTGTCCCGGGCGCTGATCCGGCCCTGAAATGCTTATTCAGGCGCGATGGTCTTAAGGTGGGGTGAAAGCATGAAACGTCTGGTTGCGATCATGATCCTGCTGCTGTGCGGATGCGCGCAGGCAGAAGCCTATCCCCGTTATTTCGAGTCGGCTTTTTCCAGCGTGGCGGAGCTGAAAGCTGCCGGGCTGGCTAAAGCGCTTGAGGTGGAGCAGGAGGGCATCGTGCTGCTGAAAAACGAAAAGCAGACACTGCCTTTGGCTGCCGGGAGCCGGGTGTCGCTGTTTGGAATCACCTGCGTTGATCCCGTTTATGGAGGAACGGGCTCCGGCGCGGTGGCGACGGACAGCGCTTCCGATTTCGTTCAATCCTTTGAGGCGGCGGGGCTCCGGGTCGCCAACACCGAATTGATCGGCTGGTATCGGGAAGAAAAAGCGGACGACAATTTGGGACGGTCCCCCTATGCCATCGGCGAAGGCAAATGGAGCAAGGTGAAGCGCCGCCTGGGCGATGATGATTCGCAGCTCAGGGGCACCGCCGCTTTCTTCATCCTGGGCCGCGTGGGCGGCGAGGGCTCGGATATGACCAACGGGGCGCAGAAGGAAGACGCCGCCGGGAACGGCACGGATTACCTGCGGCTGAACGAAGCGGAGGAAAGCGTTCTGCTGGGCCTGAAAGCGCTGAAGGACGAGGGAATCATCGCTTCCGTCACCGTGATCTTCAACAGCGCCAATCCTGTGTCCTGCGCATTCTTGTTTGACGGACAATACGGCGTCGATGCCGCTCTGTGGGTGGGCAGCGTGGGCCAGGCCGGTGTGGACGCGGTGGGGCAGGTGGTAGCCGGGCAGGTCAATCCCTCGGGCTGCCTGCCGGATACCTGGTGGATGGACAATCTGGAAAACCCGGTCATGAATCATTTCGGCGCGCGGGCCTATGCGGACGCCGACATATTCTTTCCCGGCCGCAGCTATTATGAATGCACCCGCTATACCGTCTATCAGGAAGGCATTTATCTGGGGTATCGCTACACGGAAACCCGCTACACCGACGTGTCGGAGGCGCGGGCAGGCGCGGGAGAGTTCGATTACGATGCAGCCGTGGCCTTTCCGTTCGGATTCGGCCTGAGCTATACGGCGTTCAGCCTGAACGATATGCGCGTTGAACGAACCGGCGAGGGCCGCGGCGCGGCGTATGCCGTTTCCGTCAGCGTCACCAACACCGGCGAAGCGCCGGGCAAAAAAACCGTGCAGGTCTACGCGCAGAAGCCTTACACCCGGTACGATCAGGAAAACGCCATCGAAAAATCCGCCGTGGAGCTGGCGGGCTATGCAAAGACAAGCCTGCTGCAGCCCGGGGAGAGCCAGACATTGACCATTCGCGTGCCGGAATACTATCTGACCGCCTATGACGCGGAGAACACAGAGGCATTCATCCTGGATGAAGGCATCTATGCCCTGGCCTGCGCGGAGAACGCCCACGACGCGGCAAACAGGTTTTTGGCTTCATCCCATGAGGCGGAACCGGAATCGCTTTCTCCCTCCGCGTCCGATCCGCTGGTCTGCCGCTTTCCGCAGCGGTTTGACGGGGAAACCTACGCCGCCTCCTTCGGAACGGGCGAAGAAGTGTCCTCCCTCTTTTCCTTCGCGGATATCAACCGCTATGACGGCGCGGAGGACAATGCCCTCCCCTATTATTCCCGTTCCGACTGGACAGGCACCGTGACCAAGGAAGCGGCGCCCCTCACCATGACGGACCTCATGGCGATTGATTTAGTGCTGACGGATGACAGCCTCCCGGAAGGAGATGAATTCCCGGTTCTTGGCGAGGATCACGGCTTACAGCTGATTGACCTGCTGGACGCGGATTTTGACAATTCCCTTTGGGATGATTTCATGGATCAGTTCACGTTTGAGGAACTGGAAAAAATCTGTCTCACGGGATTGCGCCAGACGGCGGCGGTGGAAAGACTCGGCAAGCCGCGCACGGTGGATCACAACGGTCCCACCGGGGTTACCCAGCCCTATTCCATCGGCCTGAACGGGTACGCGGCTGTCACCGGCGACCCCGAGCGCCAACTGTGCGGCACCTGTTATCCGTGCAATGGGATCCTTGCCGCCACCTTCAACGACGCCCTGATTGAAGCAGCGGGGCAGCTGGTGGGTGAGGACGCGATGTGGGCGGGCTACGCCGGTATTTACGGGCCCGGATTGAACCTGCACCGTTCGCCCTACGCCGGGCGGGTGTTTGAATACTTCTCCGAGGACAGCCTGCTTACCGGGCTTATGGGCTCGGCCTGGACAAAGGGCGTTCAGTCCAAGGGCGTCTATGTTTACTGCAAGCATCTGGCGCTGAACGAGCAGGAGGAAAACCGGGCGGGCCTGGGCACCTGGTGCAATGAGCAGGCTTTGCGGGAACTGTATCTGCGCGCTTTTGAACTGCCCATCGTGTACGCCGACGCCAAATGCGTCATGTCCGCTTTCAACCGGCTGGGCCCTGTCTGGTGCGGCGCGTGTCCCGAGCTGCTCACGGATTGGCTCCGCTGCGAAGTAGGCATGCAGGGATTCGCGGTGACCGATATGTTCGACCGCACCTACATGCGGCCGGTGAATGAAATCGCCGCGGGCAACGACATTCCCGACGGTGAGCTCCTGGCGTATTTTTCGCTGGCTCCTTACGCGGAAGAAGGAGAAACTCCCAACGCCGCCGTGGTTCAAGCCATGCGCCTGAGTGCGAAGCGCGTCCTGTATACCGTGCTTCACTCCCGCGGAATGGACGGCGTCCCGCCGCAAAGATAGAAAACTATTCCCTGTATCCGATACGAGAGAACAGCGGCAGCCTTTGCAGGGATCGTATGCCGCGGTATCCTGGCAGAATCATCAAGCAGAGTACAGGCGTGGAAGCGGCTTCCGCGGAAACAGCTGATACTTTTCTTTTTCTAAATTCTTAACAGCTATGTTGCGAAGGGTAAAAAGAAGGAGAACGGCGGGGCGTTGCCCCGCACCCCACCAGGGTACTGAGTACCCTGGACCCGCAATAGCGGAT
>CADBCX010000159.1 GCA_902793245.1 uncultured Eubacteriales bacterium
GCGCTCAGGATGACAGCGGAGGTTACGTTTAAACAGTAGCGGGTTACGTACCAGACTTTAGAAAAATCAACTTACACTGTCATCCTGAGCGCATCCGGACGCGAAGGAACTCATTGCAGGAATACCTTGAAGCTAATTCAGAGGACTGCTATAGAACTTGAAACTGGAACTCTAATCTTACAAATCAAGCATAAGGGAGGACACAACAATGGTATACGAAACCGTAGCCGGCATGATCGCCAAGCAGCTCAAAATGGACGTGAAGGACATCACCCCCGACAAGCGTCTGGTGGAAGACCTGAAGGCCGACAGCGCC
The DNA here is from genome assembly GCA_902793245.1 of uncultured Eubacteriales bacterium. Classification (GTDB taxonomy): domain Bacteria; phylum Bacillota; class Clostridia; order Christensenellales; family Aristaeellaceae; genus RUG563. The sequence continues at coordinate 317 of CADBCX010000159.1, forward strand.
AACGTGATGGTCATGATCATGGACCTGGAAGACACCTTCAACCTCACCGTGGACGACACCGCCATCAACACCCTGCGCACCGTGGGCGATGTGGTGAAGTACATCGAAGCGCACCAATAAAACGGGTTTTTCACTCTGCCATACTTGACGCATACCTTACGATGAGATTCTTCGCTGCGGCGGGCGCTCTGCCTGCCCGCCTGCTCAGAATGACAATGTACGCGGGTTGCTTAACAGTCTGGTACGCAGAGCGAAACGGATAAAGCAACGCCACCGACTGTCATCCTGAGCAGCGGGAGGCGAGAGCCTCCCGCGTCCGCGAAGGATCTCATTCACCCAATCAATGCTTAAAGAAGGAAGTAACGCATGTCAGACCTCAAGGCCCTCCAACGGGCGATTGGCTATCAGTTCAAAAAGACCGCCCTGCTTAAGCAGGCGCTCACCCATCCGTCCCTGGGGCATGACCACAACCAGCGGCTGGAGTTTTTGGGCGACGCGGTTTTGGAGCTGTGCGTAAGCGAGAAGATTTACGCCAATCACCCGGAAATGCACGAGGGGGCCATGACGCGCCTGCGGCAAAAGCTGGTGCGGGAGGAAAAGCTGGCGGAGGCCGCGGCGTCCGTGTCCCTGGGCGAACTGCTGAACATGGACCGCAGCTGCGAAATCTCCGGCGGCAGGACGAATCCTTCCGTGCTGTGCGACACCTTCGAGGCCGTGCTGGCGGCGGTCTACCTGGACGGCGGGCTGGACGCGGCTCGGGCCATGGTGCATAAACTCATCGGCGACTGCACCGAGACCGGCGAAACCGACGCCAAGAGCGCCCTGCAGGAGTACGTGCAGAGCAAGGGCCTGCCCAATCCCACCTATGAAACCTTGGGCGAGGAAGGCCCGCCCCATGACCGGGTGTTCACCGCCGCCGTGCTGATCGACGGCAAGCCAACCGCGAAGGGACGCGGCACCAGCAAGAAGCGGGCCGAGCAGGAAGCCGCCGCCGCCGCATTGAATATCATGAAAGGTTCGGGGGAAGCAGGGACAGATGCGCCTTAAAAAACTGGAAATTCACGGGTTCAAGTCCTTTGCCGACCGGACGGAAATCGTGTTCAATCAGGGCATCACGGGCATCGTGGGGCCCAACGGCTCGGGGAAAAGCAACATCGGCGACGCCGTGCGCTGGGTGCTGGGCGAGCAGAGCGCCAAGGTGCTGCGCGGGGCCAAGATGGAGGACGTCATCTTCAACGGCACCGCCAAGCGCAAGCAGGCGTCCTACTGCGAAGTGAGCCTCACCTTCGACAACGAGGACGGCGCGCTCAAATCCAGCTTCGCCGAGGTGATGGTCACCCGCCGGGTGTACCGCAACGGCGACAGCGATTACTTCCTCAATAAAACCGCCTGCCGCTTGAAGGATATCCTGGAGCTGTTCCGGGATACCGGCATCGGCAAGGAGGGCTATTCCCTCATCGGCCAGGGCCGCATCGACGAGATTTTGTCGGTCAAGAGCGAGGACAGGCGGCAGATCTTTGAGGAAGCGGCGGGGGTGATGACCTACCGCGTCCGCAAGGAGGAGGCCGAACGCAAGCTGGCCCGCACCAGGGAAAATCTGGAACGGGTCAACGATATATTGGAAGAGCTGGCAAGCCGGGTGGAACCGCTGGAAAAGCAGGCGGCGGTGGCCAAGGAATATCTGGAGCTGGCGGAGCGCTTAAAAGATTTGGAAATCAACATTTTCCTCATCCGCCACGACAAGGTGAAGGAGCGCATCGCCGCCCTGGATCAGACCATCGAGGGCTTAAAGGACGTGCTGGCCCACCACGAAGCCCGGCTGAACGAAAACACTGCCGAGCGGGAACAGCTGGAAGAGGCCATCGCGCTCCTGGAAGAAGAAGTGGCCGCCGCCCGGCAGGCGCATCTTGCCGCCAACGACACGCTGCACGACATGCAGACTGCCCGGGAACACACCGTTCACCAGATGGAAAGCATTCAGGAAAACCTGAAACGCATTGCCGGCGAACGGGAAACGGCGGTCAGCAAGCGGGAGGAACTGCAGGCCCTGTTCGACAAGGGCGAGCAGGACACCAGGCAGAGCGGCGAAGCGCTGGCCCAGGCCGAAGCGGAGCTGAACGCCGAACAGAAAAAGCTGGACGCTGATCTGGACGACGCCCAGCAGAAGGAAGCCAGCCTGGATCGGCACAAGGCGGACATTTTAGCCGCCATGAACCGCCTGTCCGACGCGAAAAACCAGCAGGCCCGGCAGCAGGCCATCTGCGCCCAGATGAAGCAGCGCCTGGCCGAAATCGAACAGGCCGTGCAGGAGGGCGGGGAAAAACAGACCGCCCTGACCGCCGCGCTCCGCGCCGCCGAAAAGCAGGCCGCGGAGGCGGAGGAAGGGCTGAATCGCCTGAAAGACGACGCGGTGCAGACCGAAGCCAATCTCCGGGCCCTCACCACGGAAACCCAGGAAGCGGCGGAAAAAGCCCAAAGCCTGAACGCCAAATACCAGGGCGACGCCAGCCGCTACCGCCTCATGGACGAAATGAGCCGGGAGATGGAGGGCTACAACCAGTCCGTCCGCAAAGCCCTGGCCTACGCCGAGGGGGACGGTTCCGTCCGGGGCGTGGTGGCGCGGCTGATGCAGGTGCCCAAGGAATTGGAAACCGCCATCGACATGGTGCTGGGCGGCGCGCTGCAAAACATCGTCACCGAGGACGAGGAAGCGGCCAAGCGCCTGATCGACTACCTGCGCAACAATCGCCTGGGCCGCGCCACGTTCCTGCCCATGACCAGCGTGAAAAGCCGGGTGCTGAACGCGGAAGAACGGCGGCTTCTGTCCATGCCGGGGTGCCTGGGCGTGGCGAGCGAATTGATCTCCTACAACCCGGAATACCGGGGCATCATGGAAAACCTGCTGGGCCGCACCGTCATCGCCCGCGACCTGGACAGCGGCATCCCCATCATGCGGGCCGGACGCCACGCTTTCCGCCTGGTGACGCTCACCGGCGACGTGATGCACTCCGGCGGCTCCATGACCGGCGGCACCGCGCAAAAGAGCGCCGTCAGCCTGCTGGGCCGGGAGCGCGAAATCAAGGAGCTGCGCCAGACTTTAGAGCAGGAAAAGCAGCAATTGCAGTCCCTCCGGGAGCAATTGAACGGGATGCAGCAGCGGCGCGAGGATTTAAAGCGCCTGCGGAACGAGGCCATGGAACGGGTGCACCAGGAAGAAATCGCCGTGGCCCGGGAGCAGGAGCGCGTGTTCAACGCCAAGGCGGAGCTCACCGCCGCTTCCCAGCAGTTGGAGCGCACCCGGGACGCCCGGCAGCAATTGACCGAGAGCATCGCGGAAATCGAACGGGATCTGGCTTACGTCCAAAGCATGGCGGAGAGCCAGACCATCGACCGGGAGGCCATGGATCAAAAGACCGAAGCCCTGCAAAAGGCGCTGTTCGACGCCCGCGAAAAGGCCGACGCCCAGCGCGACCTGGTCACGAAAATGCGGCTGCAATACGCCGAGCTGTCCTACGCCCTGGATACTTTACAGCGGGACAAGCAGCGCCGGGATCAGGAATTCACCCAGCTTGCCAAGCGCCTGGCTGAACTGGAAACCGACCGGGAATGCCGGGAAATTCAGTTGCAGAAGGCCCAGGAGCTTTTACAGGAGCAGGAAGCCGCCTGCCGGAACCAGGAAGCGCTGGTGGAGCAGGCGAAAACCAAGGTGGACGATTTGGAAGCCCAGCGGCAGGAGAAGAACGCCAAGCAGCGGGATTCCGTGCGGCTGAGCGAAGAAATCCACAAGGCTTACGACGACGACAGCCTGAAGCTCCACCGCACCGAGCTGAGCCGCGACCGGGCGGAAAACGAGCTGAAGGTGATGACCGACCACATCTTCAACACCTACGATCTCACCTACGCCATGGCGGAGGCGTTCCGTGCCGAAGGCAAGTTCGACCTTTCCGGCAGCGAAAAGGAGGCGGCGGTGCTTCGCGCCCGCATCCGGGACATGGGCCACGTGAACGTTGGGGCCATCGAGGAATACGCCACAACGAAAGAGCGCTTCGACGGTCTCACCGCCCAGCAGCAGGATTTGACCAAGGCCGAGGAGGATTTGCAGAACCTCATCACCCGCCTGCTTTCCCAGATGGAAAAGCAGTTTGTGGCGGAGTTTGACAAGTTAGGCGAGTACTTCAAGGAAACCTTCGCCCGGCTCTTTGGCGGGGGCTATGCGGAACTCAAGCTGACCGACCCCGACGACGCCCTGAACTGCGGCATCGAGATCATCGCCCAGCCGCCGGGAAAGAAATTGCAGCTCCTGAGCCTGCTCTCCGGCGGCGAGCGCGCCCTCACCGCCATCGCCATTCTGTTCGCCATGCTGAAACTCAAGCCCACGCCCTTCTGCATCCTGGATGAAATCGAAGCGGCCCTGGACGAGGCGAACATCGGCTATTTCGCCGATTACCTGGCCGAGTACGCCAAGAGCACCCAGTTCGTGGTGGTCACCCACCGCAAGGGTACCATGGAGCGCTGCGACGCCCTCTACGGCGTCGCCATGCAGGAACGGGGCGTCAGCGGGATGGTGTCGGTCAATTTGCAGGACTATGAGTAGCTTTTTAGAGTACAGAGTTCAAAGTACAGAGTACAGATTGATATGGTCAGTCCATTTGGCTTCGCCTCATTGGACACTATATGATCTGAACTCTGTACTCTGCACTCTGAACTCTCCTCTTATTCCAAATTGAAACATGGAGGTACGTGTTATGGGCTTTTTCCAGCGTTTAAAGGAGGGCCTCTTCAAGACCCGCAGCGGACTCACGGACAAGGTGGACGAGCTGGTCAAGAACACCCGGGTCGTGGATGACGATTTTTATGACGAGCTGACGGACATTCTGATTCTGGCCGACGTGGGCGTGGCCGCCACCACCGAGATCATCGACAAGCTGAAAGCCCAGGTGGAGGCCAAGAAAATCAAGGACGCCGACCAGGCCAGGGAAATCTTTAAGCAGATTTTGATCGACGAAATGAACATTCCCCGGCCCAACCTGCGCTGGCCCATGGTGATGTTCGTGGTGGGCGTCAACGGCGTGGGCAAGACCACCACCATCGGCAAGCTGGCCCTGCGCTTCCAGGAAATCGGGCGCAGCGTGATGCTGGCCGCCGCCGACACCTTCCGCGCCGCCGCCGACGAGCAGTTAGCCATCTGGGCGGATCGCGCCAAGGTGCCGATCATCCGGGGCCAGGAGGGCGGCGACCCCGCCTCTGTGGTCTATGACGCCGTGCAGAGCGCCAAGGCGCGCAAGACCGACCTGCTCATTGTGGACACCGCGGGCCGCCTCCACAACAAAAAGAACCTGATGGACGAGCTAAGCAAAATGCGCCGCATCATCGACCGGGAATACCCTGAAGCCGAAATGCGCTGTATGCTGGTGCTGGACGCCACCACCGGCCAGAACGGCATCCAGCAGGCCAAGCAGTTCAAGGAAGCCGCGGAGATCAACGGCATCGTGCTCACCAAGCTGGACGGCACCGCCAAGGGCGGCGTTGCCATCGCCATCCACAAGGAGCTGAATATCCCCGTGTGGTACATCGGCGTGGGCGAAGGCATCGACGACCTCCAGGCCTTCGACGCCAAGGAGTTCGTGAACGCTTTGTTCTGATTCATGCGCTTTTTATCATCATTTCATGAATACTCGTCTGTTTCAAATGCCTAACATTGTCATCCTGAGCGTATCCGGACGCGAAGGATCTCAAAGTAATGTACCTTACCAAGCAACATGATATCAAGCAATGAGATCCTTCGCGTCCGGATGCGCTCAGGATGACAGCCCTGCTTTTTTACTCTTCTCTTACTTTTCGTCATTTTCTCTAATGAGGTTCTATCCATGAAGTTCCTCCGCCTGTTCTCCCGCAAGCCCACCTTTTCCGACGACGCGCTGGACCTGGTGTTATCCAACGAGGACGTGTCCGACCCGGAATACGGCATCGACGACGGCTACACCTTCCACATCTACCGCCACAAAACACGGGACTATGTGGGCTATGTGAGCCTGCGGTTAGGCGAAAGCCCCGGCCTTTACTACCTGGGCCACATTGGCTACCGCATCGAGGAAAAGCACCGGGGCCACGGGTACGCCGCCCGCGCATGTTCTCTCATGCTGCCGCTGCTCCAACGGCTGCATCTGGGGTCGGTGGTCATCACCAACAACGTGGAAAACACCGCCTCCCGCAAGACCTGCGAAAAGCTGGGCTGCGAACTGGAACGCATCGCCGACGTGCCGCCGGAGTACCGCACCCTCTGCGCCGGGGCATTGCAGAAATGCCGCTACATCTGGCGCATGGATGAGGCAAAATCGACATACAATAAACGGTGATGAAACAGCAATTCAGAAACCAACGATTACCTTTGTCATCCCGACCGAAGTGGAGCGAGAGCGAAACGGAGTGCCAGCGAAGTGGAGTCGAGGGACCTAATTGTAA
>CADBCX010000160.1 GCA_902793245.1 uncultured Eubacteriales bacterium
CTCGACTCCGCTTCGCTCTCGCTCCGCTGCGCTCGGGATGACATTGCTTATTGCGTGATAATATGCTGCTTTGTGGATTTCCAACTTTTAGCTCCCTCCACTCCGCTTCGCGACCGTCGGGATGACAGTTGGGGTGTTGGGAAAAGCGAAAGTGCATATAACCGTTCAGTGAAGAAAGGACGCTCATGATGACGACACTTCCTCCGCACATCCGCAGAAGGACAAAGCCCGTGGACAAAACGCTGCTGACGCTGATGGTGATGCTGCTGTTGCTGGGGCTGCTGACGCTGTTCAGCGCCACCTACTACAAAGCCCAGGACCGGGGCGACGCGCTCTCCGAAGTGAAGAAGCAGCTCTTCGGCGTAGCGGTGGGCGCGGCGGCGATGGCTGTGACCATGCGCATCCCCTACCATTTCTGGCAGCGGCGGCGGGTGGTGGTGGTCGGCGTGATCCTCAGCGCCGTGCTGCTGATATTGGTTGTTATACCAGGAATTGGGAAATCCATCAACGGCTCCCGCCGCTGGCTGGCGCTGGGGCCTCTGTCCTTCCAGCCCGGCGAGCTGGCCAAATACGCCACGGTGCTGTTCATGGCCATGACTCTGACCGCCCGGGGAAAGAAGATCGAAAAGCTGTTCACGGGCATCCTGCCGGTTTTAATCGTTCCCGGCGTCATGTTCCTGCTGATTTTGGAGCAGCCCAACCTTTCCACCGCGGGTACGATCATCATCGTATCTGTGCTGATGGTGATGCTGGCGGGGGCGAAATGGCGGCATATGGCGTTCTTGGGGGCTGGCGGGCTGATTGTCGGGGCATACTATGCCTGGAGCGCGGAGTACCGGCGGGAGCGGCTTTTGTCCTTCACCGACCCCTTCGCCAAAATGAGCGACGAAGGGTATCAGCTGTCCCAGTCCCTGATCGCCTTCGGTTCCGGCGGGCTGTTCGGCATGGGCCTGGGCCAGGGGCGGCAGAAGTACGCCTACCTGCCCTACCCGGAGAGCGACTTCATTTTCGCCATCGTGGGCGAGGATTTCGGCCTGGCGGGGTGCCTGGCGGTGATCCTGCTGTTCGTGGCCTTCATGCTGGCGGGCATGCGCATCGCCATGCGCTGCGACGACCGCTTCGGCTGCCTGCTGGCGGCGGGCATCATCGGCATGATCTCCGTGCAGGCGTTCATCAACATGGGCGTGGTGGTCGGCATCCTGCCCACCACCGGATTGCCCCTGCCCTTCTTCAGCGCCGGGGGCACGTCGCTGTCTATCACCATGGCCGCGGTGGGAATTGTGCTGAATATCAGCCGGTCTTGCTCTGATAATTTGATGTGAGGGATGAGGCAATAGGCATTAGGCATTAGGCAATAGGAGACAATCCAAAAGCCTTCCCCTCAAGGGGAAGGCTTTTGGCGGGTTCCTTGCTATCTATTGCCTAATGCCTATTGCCTATTGCCTAATGCCTATTGCCTAATGCCTATTGCCTAATGCCTATTGCCTCCTAAAAACTTCCCTTCTTCCTGCATAACCCACTCTCCCCGGTGCCATACTGCTGATGACGGAGGTAGCAGTATGGCAACAAGCAAAGTGGAAATCTGCGGCGTGGATACCGCGACGCTGCCCGTACTCACCAATGACCGCATGCGCGAACTGTTCCCGCTGGTGCACAGCGGCGACCGCGCGGCGAGAGAAGAATTCATCCGCGGCAACCTGCGCCTGGTGCTCAGCGTGGTGCAGCGGTTCAGCAACCGGGGCGAGAGCGCCGACGACCTGTTCCAGGTGGGGTGCATCGGCCTCATCAAGGCCCTCGACCATTTCGACGTCACCCAGAACGTGCGCTTCTCCACCTACGCCGTGCCCATGATCATCGGGGAAATCAGGCGTTACCTGCGGGACAACAACCCCATCCGGGTGAGCCGCTCCATGCGGGACACCGCCTACAAGGCGCTCCAGGCCCGGGATCGGCTGGTGATTTCCCTGCACCGGGAGCCCACCGTGGAGGAAATGGCGGCGGAGCTGGGCGTGCCGCGGGAGGACGTGGTGTTCGCCCTGGAAGCGATTCAGGATCCGGTATCGCTCTTTGAACCGGTCTACAACGACGGGGGCGACGCCATCTACATCATGGATCAGGTGAAGGACACCAAGCACCAGGACGACGCCTGGCTGGAGCACATCGCCATCAAGGAGGCCATGCGGCGGCTCAACGACCGGGAAAAGAAGATCCTGCGCCTGCGCTTCTACGAGGGCAGAACCCAGATGGAGGTGGCCGGGGAAATCGGCATCTCCCAGGCCCAGGTGTCCCGGCTGGAAAAGAACGCGCTGGTGCACATGCGCAAGTATGTGGCGGTGAACTGAATAGACACGGCGAAGGCCGCGCTGCAACGGGAAGAAACCCCGGCGGCGCGGTTTTTTATTCGGATGGGCTTGCGGAGGGCATGGAAAGCGTGGTATAATCAAAAATGGCGCAGTGCGTGATTGGATGCGCGCCGCGCCAGGAAACCAGAATAAGGAGTAAACCGATGCTTGATTTTTTGAAGAAAATGCTGGGGATGGGCAACGAAGCCCAGTTAAAGCCCCTGATGAAGATTGCCGACCAGATCGACGCCCTGGAGCCGCAGATGGAAAAGCTCACCGACGCCCAGCTGGCCGCCATGACCGAAAAATTCAAAACCCGCTATAAGAATGGTGAAACCTTGGATAAAATGCTGCCGGAGGCCTTCGCCGTCGTGCGCGAGGCCAGCAAGCGCACCCTGGGCCTGCGCCCCTTCCGGGTGCAGATGATCGGCGGCATCGTGCTGCACCAGGGCCGCATCGCCGAAATGAAAACCGGTGAAGGCAAGACGCTGACCGCCACCCTGCCCGCCTACCTGAACGCCATCGCGGGCGAGGGCGTGCATATCGTCACGGTGAACGACTACCTGGCCTCCTTCCAGGGCGAGGAAATGGGCAAGCTGTACCGCTTCCTGGGGCTGAGCGTCGGCATCATCGTCCACGACCTCACCAACGAGCAGCGCAAGGAAGCCTACGCCGCGGACATCACCTACGGCACCAACAACGAAATGGGCTTTGACTACCTGCGGGACAACATGGTGCTGTACGAAAAGGACATGGTGCAGCGGGGCCACGCCTTCGCCATCGTGGACGAGGTGGACTCCATCCTCATCGACGAGGCCCGCACGCCCCTGATCATTTCCGGCCAGGGCGAAAAGAGCACCGACATGTACGAGCGGGCCGACCGCTTCGTGTCCCGCCTCAAGAACGAAGAGGACTATACCATCGAAGAAAAGGAGAAGGCCGTCACCTTCACCGAGGAAGGCACCCGCAAGGCGGAGCAGGCCTTCGGCATCGAGAACCTCTCCGACCCCGAAAACAACGACCTGAACCACTACCTCATCCAGGCCCTGAAAGCCAACGCCATGATGAAGCGCGACGTGGATTACGTCGTCCAGAACGGCGAGGTCGTGATTGTGGACGAGTTCACGGGCCGCCTGATGGTGGGCCGCCGGTACTCCGACGGCCTGCACCAGGCCATCGAGGCCAAGGAGCACGTGAAGGTCGAAAGGGAATCCAAGACCCTGGCCACCATCACCTTCCAGAACTACTTCCGCATGTATAAGAAGCTCTCCGGCATGACCGGTACGGCCAAGACGGAAGAAGGCGAATTCCAGGGCATCTACAGCCTGGACGTTGTGCAGGTACCGACGAATAAGCCCATGATCCGGCAGGACCTGAACGACGTGATCTACCGCACCAAGGCGGGCAAGTACAAGGCCGTGGTGGAGGAAATCATCAAGCGCCACGAGACGGGCCAGCCCATCCTGGTGGGTACCGTGTCGGTGGAGGTCAGCGAGCACATCAGCCATCTGCTGGATATGCGGGGCATTCCCCACGAAGTGCTGAACGCCAAGCACCACGCGCGTGAAGCCTCCATCGTGGCCCAGGCCGGCCACTACGGGGCCGTCACCATCGCCACCAACATGGCGGGCCGCGGCACCGACATCCTCCTGGGCGGCAACCCGGACTTCCTGGCCCGCCGCACCATGCGGCAGGAGGAGATTCCCGAGGAGATCATCGAGGCCGCCACCGGCTTTAACGAAAACGTATCCGAAGAAGTGCTGGAAGCCCGGAAGCACTACCAGGAGCTGAAAGCCGAATACAAAAAGACCACCGACGTGGAGCACGATAAAGTCGTGGCCGTGGGCGGCCTGCACATCATCGGCACCGAGCGCCACGAATCCCGCCGCATCGACAACCAGCTGCGCGGCCGCGCCGGACGCCAGGGCGACCCCGGCTCCAGCCAGTTCTTCATCGCGCTGGAAGACGACCTGATGCGCATCTTCGGCGGCGAGCGCATCCAGCCTTTGATCGAAAAGCTGGGTATGGACGAGGACACGCCCCTGGAAGCGGGCATGCTCACCAAGCAGATCGAGAACGCCCAGAAGCGGGTGGAGAGCCGCAACTACGAAATTCGTAAGCACGTGCTGCAATACGACGACGTGATGAACCAGCAGCGCGGCGTCATCTACGGCCAGCGCCGCCAGGTGCTGGCAGGCGAGGACATGCAGAGCGTGGTGGCCTCCATGCGGGACGCGCTGATCGACGAAGCCTGCTCCCGGTTCCTGAGCGCCGAGAAGAACAGCGAATGGGATTTGAAGGGCCTGGCCGATTATCTGGAGCGCCTTTGCGTGCCCCACGGCTGCATCGCCGCCAACCAGGACGCGCTTTCTTCCATGAAGAAGGAGGACGCCGTGGCCTTCCTCAAGAAGCAGTCGGAGAAGTTCTACGAGGAACGCGAGCAGGACATCACCAGCCTGGGCATCGACATGCGGAAATTGGAGCGCAACGTGCTGCTCCGCGCCGTGGACATGCGCTGGATGGATCACATCGACGCCATGGATCAGCTGCGGGACGGCATCGGCCTGCGCGCCTACGCCCAGCGCGACCCCGTGAACGAATACAAGCTGGAAAGCTACGACATGTTTGAGGAGATGGTGCACCTCATCCGCGAGGACACCGTGCGCTACCTCTATCAGATTCGTATTCAGAAGGAGCCGGAACGCCAGGCCACCGCGAGAGTAACCTCCACCAACCAGCCCGGTGAAGGCGGTGCGGCGCCGTCCGCCGCCCAGCGCCAGGCCGCCCGCATCAACCAGCGCCTGCAGGCCCGGCCCCAATCCGGCAACGGCGCGCCCCAGCAGCCCGTCAAGGTCGCCAAGAAGGTGGGCCGCAACGACCCCTGCCCCTGCGGCAGCGGGAAGAAGTATAAGAACTGCTGCGGACGGAATTTGGGAGGCGGAGAGAACTGAGGCTTTTCTGGGGGAACCATTCTTTGAAAGCCAACGAATGGTTCTCCCAAGCCCCTCCAAGAAATCTGTAGTTGGTTTTTTGACTTGTATGAATACAATTCTCGTAGAAATATTTAGCAAGAAACTTTTCATAACACAACAAACAATGTCATCCTGAGCGAAGTGGAGCGAGAGCGGAACGGAGTCGAAGGATCTAAGACAAACAGCTAAAGTCAAGTCCATTTTTATCACGCTTTTAGATCCTTCGACTGCGCTTCGCCTCTGGCTCAGCTCCGCTCAGGATGACAGCGGTACTCCGTAACTATCAAATGGAATGAAAAACAGTATCATTTTTGCAGCGTTGTAGCTTTACACCCCTTGCAATTAAGGAGAGATTTGTATGATTCTGGAATTTGACCAATTTACCCAGCGCGTCGACGCGCTTCGCAGCCAGCTCAAGGAAGTGGGCGAGGGCCTGCACATCGAGGACATGGAGCGGGAGCTCACCGAGCTGCACGAGGAAATGAACGCCGACGGCTTCTGGGACAACCTGGAGCGCTCCACCCACGTGAACCGCCGCATCGCCAACCTGGAAGGGAAGATCAAGCACTACAATTCCCTCCTGTCCGGCTGCGACGACGTGGACACCATGATGGAGCTGGCCCGGGAGGAAAACGACGAAAGCATGGTGGAGGAGATTTCCGCCGAGCTGGAACGCTTAGAAAAGGAAACCGACGCCCTGGCGTTGGAAACCCTCATGCGCGGCCGGTACGACGACAACGACGCCGTGCTGTCTCTCCACGCGGGCGCGGGCGGCACCGAGGCCCAGGACTGGACTTCGATGTTATACCGTATGTATACCCGCTACTGCGAGCGCATGGGCTTTACCGTGAAGCTGCTTGATTTGCTGGACGGTGACGAGGCGGGCATCAAGTCTGTGACCTTCGAGGTCAGCGGCGACCACGCCTACGGCTACCTGCGTGGCGAAAAGGGCGTGCACCGGCTGGTGCGCATTTCGCCCTTCGACGCCAACGCCCGGCGGCATACCTCCTTCGCCTCCCTGGACGTGGCCCCCATGCTGGAGGACGACGACAGCGAGATCGAAATCGACATGAAGTACGTGCGGGTGGACACCTACCACTCCTCCGGCGCGGGCGGCCAGAACGTGAACAAGACCTCCTCCGCCGTGCGCATGACGTATGTAAAGGACGACGTGACCATCGTCGTTTCCTGCCAGACCGAGCGCGACCAGGTGCAGAACCGCGCCACCTGTATCAAGATGCTGAAAGCCAAGCTGCTGGAACTGCGCGAGCGCGCCAAGGAACAGGAAATGGCCGACATCAAGGGCGAAATGAAAAAGATCGAATGGGGCAGCCAGATCCGCTCCTACGTTTTCCAGCCCTACACCATGGTCAAGGATCATCGCACCGGCTTCGAGTCCGGCAATATCGACGACGTGATGGACGGGAATCT
>CADBCX010000161.1 GCA_902793245.1 uncultured Eubacteriales bacterium
TACAAGGGAGAGGTTCTCCCCAAGCCCAAGAAGGCCGCGCAGCCCGCTGCCGCGATCGAAGGAGGCAAGTAATCCTATGCTGATGCCGAAAAGAGTAAAGCACCGCAAGCAATTCCGCGGTCGCATGAAGGGAACTGCCCATCGCGGCAATTTCGTTTCCAACGGTGATATCGGCCTGATGGCCACCGAGCCCTGCTGGGTCACCTCCCAGCAGATCGAAGCCGCCCGTATCGCGCTGACCCGTTATACCAAGCGCGGCGGCCAGGTCTGGATCAAGATTTTCCCCGACAAGCCCGTTACCGAAAAGCCCGCTGAAACCCGCATGGGTTCCGGTAAAGGTACGCCCGAATACTGGGTGGCCGTGGTGAAGCCCGGCCGGGTGCTGTTTGAAATCGGCGGCATCGAAGAGACTGTGGCCCGTGAAGCCCTGCGTCTCGCCGCCGGCAAGCTCCCTCTGAAAACCAAGATTGTGAAGCGGGAAGACGCTCCCAATCCCAACGAAAATGTAGCGGGTGGTGAAAGTAAATGAAGGCCAAGGAATTCGCAGCCATGAAGCCTGAGGAATTGACCGCGAAGATCGCCGAGCTCAAGGAAGAGCTCTTCAACCTTCGTTTCCGGCTTGCCACCGGTCAGCTCGAAAACACCATGCAGATCACTGCGGTCAAGCGTGACATCGCCCGGGCGATGACCGTGCAGACCCAGCAGAGCAAGGCGTGACCGATAAGCCGTGAAAGGAGTCAATACCATGTCTGAAGTAAGAGGCATCCGCAAGACCCGCGTTGGCGTGGTCGTCAGCGATAAGATGGACAAGACCTGCGTGGTCCTGCTGTCCACCCGCGTGCGTCATCCCCTGTATGGCAAGTTCATCACCCGCACCAGCAAAATCAAGGTGCACGATGAAGAAAATGCCTGCGGCGTCGGCGACACCGTGAAGATCATGGAATGCCGTCCCCTGTCCAAGGATAAGCACTGGCGGCTGGTGGAAATCATCGAAAAGGCCAAGTAATTTGGCTTCGCTCGTGCGATGGTTCTTCGGCGTTCTGCCTCATCTTTGGGCGGTCTTTCCCCTCTGCGGGCCTTGCGGTAGCGCTGCTACAGCGGCGGCCCTTATCGGGAAAATCTCATCCCAAATCTGAGGCATAACCCCAAAGCCCCATCGCCCTCGCTCAGCCTGCGTCGTTCCTGATTATTATAGGAAGAAACGGTGAGTGAGTGACAAAGCATCCGACCTCTCATGGGGGCATTGCGTACCCACCATGAATGAGGAACCTATAAAGGAGGAAACCCCTATGATTCAGCCGCAAACGCGACTCAAGGTCGCCGACAACTCCGGCGCCAAGGAAATCATGTGCATTCGCGTGCTGGGTGGGTCCCATGTGCGTTACGCTTCCATCGGCGACGTGATCGTTGCCTCTGTGAAGTCCGCAACGCCGGGTGGCCAGGTGAAGAAGGGTGACGTGGTCAAGGCCGTGGTCGTCCGCCTGCATCAGCCCCAGCGCCGCCCCGATGGCAGCTACATTCGTTTCGACGATAACGCCGCCGTCATCATCGGCAATGACAAAATGCCTCGCGGTACCCGCATCTTTGGGCCGGTCGCCCGCGAACTGCGTGAGAAGGACTACATGAAGATCGTGTCCCTCGCTCCCGAAGTACTGTAAGGAGGACAATGAAGATGTTTGTAAAAGCCAAGGATCAGGTCGTTGTCATCTCCGGCAAGGACAAGGGTGCCAAGGGCAAGGTGGTCGCCGCCGCTCCCAAGACCGGCAAGGTCGTGGTGGAAGGCGTGGCCATGGTCACCAAGCACCAGAAAGCCAAGCAGCAGGGCCAGCCCGGCGGCATCATCAAGAAGGAAGCCTTCATTGACGCCAGCAACGTGATGGTCATCTGCCCCAAGTGCGGCAAGGCCATCCGCGTGGCCCACAAGGCTGTGGAAGTCACCGGCAAGGATGGCAAGGTCAGCAAAAAGAACGTGCGCGTGTGCCCCAAGTGCGGCGCGCAGCTCGACTGATAAGGAGGCAACAAGCAAATGGCTACCCGTATCAAGGAAAAGTATTTGGCCGAAGCTGTGCCTGCCTTGCAGCAAAAGTTCGGCTATAAGAACGTAATGGAAATCCCCCGGCTGGAAAAGGTCATCATCAACATGGGCCTGGGCGACTGCAAAGACAACGCCAAGGCGCTGGAAGCCGCCGTGGCTGAACTGACCCAGATCGCGGGCCAGAAGCCCCTGGTGACCAAGGCCAAGAAGAGCGTGGCCAACTTCAAGCTCCGTCAGGGCATGAACGTCGGCGCGAAGGTCACCCTCCGCGGCGCCCGCATGGAAGAGTTCATGGATAAGCTGGTCAACATCGCCCTGCCCCGCGTCCGCGACTTCCGCGGCGTGAGCACCAAAGCCTTCGATGGCCGCGGCAACTACGCTCTGGGCATCAAGGAACAGCTGATCTTCCCCGAAATCGAATACGATAAGGTGGAAAAGATCCGTGGCATGGAAATGATTTTCGTGACCACCGCCAAGACCGACGAAGAGGCCAAGGAGCTGCTGCGGCTGCTGGGCATGCCCTTCGCTCAGCAGTAAGGGAGGAGAAACAACAATGGCAAAAACCAGCATGAAGATCCGTCAGGCGCGGCCTGCCAAGTTCTCTACCCGCGCTTACACCCGCTGCCGCCTGTGCGGCCGGCCTCATTCCGTGCTCCGCCGGTATGGCATCTGCCGTATCTGCTTCCGCGAATTGGCCTATAAGGGCCAGATCCCCGGCGTGCGCAAAGCGAGCTGGTAAGTGTAAGGAGGTAAAATCATGGTTGTCAATGATCCCATTGCCGATATGCTCACCCGCATTCGCAACGCGCAGATCGCCCGCCACGACAGCGTCGTGATCCCCGCCAGCAACATCAAGAAGGCCATCGCCAAGATCCTGCTTGATGAGGGTTACATCAAATCGGTTGAAAATATTTCCGACGGCCTGCAGGGCAGCATCAAGATCGGGCTCAAGTACCTGGAAAAGAAGCAGCCTGTCATCGTCGGCCTCAAGCGCATCTCCAAGCCCGGCCTGCGGGTGTACGCCACCTGCGAAGAGCTGCCCAAGGTTCTGGGCGGCCTGGGCATCGCCATCGTTTCCACTTCCAAGGGCCTGATGACCGACAAGGCCGCCCGGAAGGAAAACATGGGCGGCGAAGTGCTTTGCTACATCTGGTAATCTGATCGTCAGGAGGTAAAAGACTATGTCTCGTATCGGAAGGCTCCCGATTGCCGTTCCCGCGGGCGTGACGGTTACCATTGATGAAAACAATCTGGTTACCGTGAAAGGCCCCAAGGGCACGCTTTCCCAGCAGATCAGCCCCGATATTACTGTGAAGCTGGAAAACAACGAAATCAAGGTGTCCCGTCCCAGCGACGATAAGCAGCACCGCGCCTGGCACGGCCTGTACCGCGCCCTGATCCACAACATGGTGGTCGGCGTGACCGAAGGCTTCTCCAAGACGCTGGAAATGGTCGGCACCGGTTATCGCGCCAGCGCCGAAAACAACGGCAAGACGCTGAATATCGCCATCGGCTTCTCTCATCCAGTGATCCTGGAAGCCGAAGAAAACATCTCGTATGAAACGCCCGTGCAGACCAAGATCGTGGTCAAGGGCATCGACAAGCAGCAGGTCGGCAGGATTGCCGCTGATATCCGCGCCATTCGGAAACCCGAACCCTACCTGGGCAAGGGCATCAAGTACGAAGGCGAGCATATCCGCCGCAAGGAAGGCAAGGCCGGTAAGAAGTAAGAAAGGGAGTGAACGCAAATGTTCAATAAGCGCGACCGTAATGAAGTGCGCGTGATCCGTCACGCCCGCGTCCGCAAAAAGATCAGCGGCACCCCCGAAATGCCGCGCCTGTGCGTGTATCGCAGCAACAAGAGCATTTATGCGCAGGTCATCGACGACACCAAGGGTGTGACTCTGGTGTCCGCCTCCACGCTGGATCCCGCCATCCGCGGCCAGCTGGACGACAAGAGCAAGACCGGCGCTTCTGAGCTGGTGGGCAAGCTGGTGGCTGAACGCGCCATCGCCGCCGGAATCAAGGACGTCGTGTTCGACCGCGGCGGTTACCTGTACACCGGCCGTGTGGCCGCCCTGGCCGCCGCCGCCCGTGAAGCCGGGCTGAACTTCTAAGGGGAGGAAAACGTAACATGCCTATGAACGAAAACGATCGTCAGAACGACCGTAAAAACGATCGGCAGGATCGCCCCTTCGAGCGCCGGGACCGCCGGGAACGTCGGGATCGCGAACAGCCCGAAAGCGAATGGAAAGAACGCCTGGTCGCCCTGAACCGCGTGACCAAGGTTGTTAAGGGCGGTAAGAACTTCCGCTTCGCCGCCCTGGTCGTGGTCGGAAACGAAAAGGGCCAGGTTGGCGCTGCCATCGGCAAGGCCAAGGAAGTGCCCGAAGCCATCCGCAAGGCCAAGGAAGCCGCTATGAAGCATCTGGTCACCGTGCCCATGGCCGGCACCACCATCCCCCATGCCATCGACGGCCTGTACGGCACCGCCAAAGTGGTGCTGCTGCCCGCTGAAGAAGGCGCTGGCGTTATCGCCGGCGGCGGCGCCCGCGCCGTGCTGGAGCTGGCCGGTGTGAAGGACATCCGCACCAAGACCTTCGGCACCAACAACCGCATCAACACCGTGAAAGCCACCCTCGAAGGCCTCAAGGGCCTGCGCAACGCCGAGACCGTTGCCAAGATGCGCGGCAAGACGGTGGAAGAAATCGTGGGCTAAGGAGGATCGGAAAGATGAAACTGAAGATCACCCTGACCAAATCCCCCATCGCTGCCCTCCAGGTGCATAAAGACACCGTGGCCGCTCTGGGCCTGCGCAAGGTCGGCCAGACGGTCGTCAAAGAGGACAATCCCTGTGTCCGTGGCCAGATCTTCCGCGTGAAGCACATGGTCAAGGTCGAGGAAGTAAACGAATAAAATGAAGGAGGGCAACCCCCATGAAATTGCATGAGTTGCAACCGGCTATCGGTTCGACGACTGCCCCGAAGCGCCTTGGTCGAGGCGTAGGCTCTCAGCTGGGCAAAACCTCCGGTAAAGGCCATAAGGGCGCCAAAGCCCGCTCCGGCGGCGGCAAGCGCCCCGGATTTGAAGGCGGCCAGATGCCTCTGACCCGCCGCATCCCCAAGCGCGGCTTTACCAATATCTACCGCAAGGAATACGCTGCCGTGAACGTGTCCGCCCTCAACGTGTTTGAGGATGGCGCTGTTGTCACCAACGAAGCGCTGATCGAAGCGGGTCTGATCAAAAAGACCCTGGACGGCGTGAAGATCCTGGGCGGCGGCGAACTCACCAAGAAACTGACTGTCAGCGTGGACAAGGTCACCGAGTCCGCGAAGCAGAAAATCGAAGCGATCGGCGGGAAAGTTGAGGTGAAGTAACGATGTGGGAAACCCTGCGTAACGTCTGGCGGGTTCCGGAGCTCCGCAAAAAGGTGCTCTACACGTTCTTCATGCTGCTGATCTTCCGTTTGGTCAGCGTTATCCCCGCTCCCGGCGTCGATGTAAAAGCTGTTCAGGAAGCCATGGGCCAGTATGACATGCTGGGCCTGGTGAACATGATGACCGGTAACGCCTTCGGGCAGATGACCATCATGGCCATGGGTATCTCTCCCTACATCAACGCGTCCATCATCATGCAGCTGCTGACCATCGCCATCCCGGCGCTGGAGCGGCTGCAGAAGGACGGCGGCGAAGAAGGCAAGAAGAAGATCAACCGTATCACCCGTTATGTCACGGTCGGTCTGGCTGCCCTGCAGGCCATCGGCATCATCGCCGGCCTCGGCGCTATCGAGAGCAGTTACAAAAACTTCTTCGGTTACATGACCATCGGTATCATCATGGCCGGCGGTACCGCCCTGGCTATGTGGATCGGTGAACGCATCACCAAGAACGGCATCGGCAACGGCATCTCCCTGCTGATCTTCGCCGGTATCATCTCCAACCTGTTCAACGGCATTGTGACCGCTACGGCGAGAGTGTTCAACGGCGGCGGCATGGCTGCTGTCGGTCAGCTGGCCACCATCCTGATCTCCACGCTGGTCATTCTGGTCGTGGTCACTTACGTGGATATGGCCGAGCGCCGCATCCCCGTCCAGTACGCCAAGCGCGTGGTGGGCCGGAAGATGTACGGCGGCCAGAGCACCCACATCCCCCTGAAGCTGCTGAGCGTCGGCGTGCTGCCCCTGATCTTCGCCTACTCCTTCATGGCGTTCCCGGGCACCATCTTCGCTATGTTCGGCACCAACTCCGGCGCGTATAAGTGGTGGCAGGCCAACATGCACCAGGCTTCCCCCTGGTACATGATCGTGTGCGCCCTGCTGATCATCGCGTTCAGCTACTTCTACACTTCCATCACCTTCAACCCTGAGGATATCGCCAAGAATATCCAGCAGCAGGGCGGTCATATCCCCGGCATCCGTACCGGCAGCAAGACCGTGGAATTCCTCAAGCGGACTTCCAACCGCCTGACCCTGTTCGCCGCTCTGTTCCTGGCTGTCCTGTCCACCATCCCCTCCCTGCTGACGGTTTGGCAGCAAGTGCAGATTCCTTTCGGCGCTTCTTCCATCCTGATCGCTGTGAGCGTGGCCATCGAGACGGTGCGCCAGGTGGAGAGCCAGCTGGTGATGAGAAACTACAAAGGCTTCCTGGGTTAATCG
>CADBCX010000162.1 GCA_902793245.1 uncultured Eubacteriales bacterium
CGTCAGCGCGGACGGCGGGAAGCTTCCCATCTGGGTTTTCATCGAAGAATGCGAAAATATCCGCATATTCCTTGTCGATCTCCGCAATGGTTTCTTCCACGTCTTCCAGGGATTTACCGGCAAGATCGAACTCCGCGCTTTGAAATGTATCCCGGATGTTTTTCAAAACATCGATCAGGGGGATGCGCTTATCAGTCCCCTGCTCAAACAGGTAAATGCCAAGCTCCTCCATGGCTGCGGCGGCTTTATCTGTTGGCGCTATCAGCGTGTTCAAAATCTGCCGCGTAGAGGTGCCAGCCTGTCCGGCCTTGATACAGCTGTTTGCAAGCAAGCCGAGGGTGACGGCCACATCCTCCATGCTGTAGCCAAGCACGCCTCCTGTGGTGGCAAGGTATTTGAACGCCTCACCCATCATGCCGACAGTGGTGTTTGAATTGGTGGCGGCGGCGGCTAAAACATCCGCAAATTCGGCAGCGTCCTTAGCCTCATAGCCAAGGGCCGTCAATGCGTCCGTCACAATATCGGAAGTGCGGCCCAAATCCTCGCCGGAGGCGGCGGCAAGGGACAAAACGGGGCCGATGCCGTCCAGCATTTCTTCCACATCCCAGCCAGCAAGGCCCATGTAATAAAAGGCCTCAGCAGCTTCGGTGGCGGTAAATTTGGTGGTCGCGCCCAATTCCTGCGCCCGGGCGCGAAGTATATCAAATTCGTTGCCGGTTGCCTGGGATACGGCCTGGACTTCCGACATCATGGCATCAAATTGCATGCCGGTTTCAACGGAAGATTTAATGGCCTTTACAACGGCGGTTCCAGCCGCAACGGTTGCCCCGGCGGCTACCTTCCCGATAGTTGACCAAACCTTGCTTTTTCCGAAGCCTTTTGCCTGGGCTTCGGCATTTGCAAGATCGGTGCTAAATTCCCCGGTATCAAGCGTCAGCTTTGCCGCCAGCGTAAATACATCCATATGGTTTCCCTCATTCCCTGCTTATTGGGTGAACAGGGCTAAAACGTGGTCGATGATTTCCTGTTTTGTTTGCTGTTTGGGCTTCGTTTCCGGGTACACCATTTCAATGAAAGAGGGAGCCTCCCATTTGCATCCCGCAAAGCTGACAAATGCCTGGGTCAATTGCCGGAGCATGGAGGCGGTATAATCCTGGTACAGGATATTCCGCCGGTCATCCTCCAGTATGGCCATCAGCGCGGGCATGGTGGTATATCCGTACCTTTGCAGCAAAACGATCAGTCTTTTGCGCTGCGCTTTGCTGCATGCGCGGATGACGGAAAAAAAGTTGCGGCCAGATCATCATAATTCTCACGCAATACGGCAACGGCCTGGGCAAAGGTCTGCGTTTTTACCTTTTCCACGGGCTGCTCAGAAAAGACGCTGATGATCTCCATCAGATCGGTGTAATGCTTATCAAAGCAAAGGGATATAATGCGGGGCAGCAGTTTGCCGACGGTGACGATCAGCGGCAAGCGCCAATAATTCTTAAATTCGTCCAGCATTTTTACCAGGTCTTCATCCTCGCAGATATTCCCGAAGGGGGTGGCAAGGCGGATCATGGCGACCTTGGTTTGCTCCATGGTCATCTCGGATAGCTTCATCAGTTCCTCCTAATAAAAACGGGGCCGGGGTAAATCCGGCCCCGTTGATGGGTCATTATTCGCCGTCTGTATCATTGAGAGGGCATGTCGAAGAATACAACCTCAAAGGGGGCGTAATCGTAGTCGTCGAAGCTGGCCTGGTGGGCGTGGAATTCGGCGGCCAATGTGCCTTCGTCCTTATCCTTATAGGTCAGGGTAAAATCGGCGGTGTTCAGGGCGTTTTTGATCACAATCAAAACGATGCGCCCGTCGGACAGATCGCCGGCCCAGCAGATGTTGGTAAGATAATCATCATCGGAAATGGCGGTGCGCATTTTGATGGTGGTTTTCTTGCCGCTGACGGTGGCTTCGCCGGTCCCCAAAAGCACCTTGATATTATCGGGCGTTACCTCAACAAGGGTGGTATTCAGGTAGGCGTCGGCGCTATCCACAAACGTGCCGCCTTTATAGGCGTAGCGCTTGCCGTCGATATCCGGGTCGCGGGTTTCGCGGGTGACGTGGAATTCGCCGCCGCCCCGGGTAGCGCCCAGGATAGCGCCGCTGGTAATGGCGGTGCTGATGGCAGTTTTCAGCGCGGTGGCGTCGGTGGTGCTGGCGTATTCAAAGTTTTTGAGCAATACACCGGCGTTCAGCTGCAGGTTATCAAAGGTTTCAGCCCGCAGGCCGGTGGTCAATCCAGGTGCTCCCATAGGTTCCTCCGATCTCCGGGCTTATATTCCCGGCATATGGTATGCGTTAATGGATAGGTTGATATAGATGGAGCGGAAATCGCCATCGACCATCAGCTGCTGCAGGGGATTTTCCGGCCAGATGGCGATATGTCCGCCGGCGCAGGGGATCACAACGCCCCGGCCGATGGCGGCGGTAATTTCATCAGCCTTTTGCATCAGATCAAGATTTGATACCGATCTGTACCAGGGCTGGATGTAAAAGGACGCTTTTTGATCCCATTCGGGCTCATTCAGCGGGATGGTGATATAAGGCACAACGGCATCATCCGGCACATCGGCAACGGTATAGACGGGGAGGCCGAACTGCTGGAGCCATTGGCTCAAAGCGCGGGCGGTGGCGATCATACGGGAAGCTCCCACCTTTCGGCGGCTACTTTGCCGATTTTCACGGTGCTGGCCTTTGGGGCCTCGCTGTCCGCCTGGTTGCTGGTAACCCGGAAGATGGCGTTGTCGGAATCCCGGCGGAATACATCATGGTAGACAAGACCAAAGCCCTTGGCGGTTACAACGGTGTAAACCTCCGTAATGCCCTGTTTTTCGGCCATACGGGCCTCCATGGTTGAGTCCTTGGTGATGGTTGCCATAAAAGCCGCGCCGGGCGTATAGGTATCCTTGCGGCCAAATACGCCGTCATTTACGGTGGTCTTGTTCAGCAGCGTGCAGGGCGTCATCATGGATTCCAGCAGGTTCATTACAGCCACCCCTTTTTCCAGCGCTTCAGGCGCTTGCTGAATTGCGTTTGCCAGCCCATGGTGGGGTCCTGGCCGCCGACCTTGGAATTCTGCGCCTTTACGTAGCTGTAAACGCCGATCACATCCTCGGATTGATAGGGGCTGTTTACCACATCCCCGTATTTATCCACCCAAACGCGGATTTCATCGGATAGTTTACGGAGGGCGGGCGGGATGTCAAGGGCGGTGATGGTTCCCGTAAAGGTTTCGGGCATCAGGGCTGCGCCGGCAATATCATCATCATCGGTAACGGTGCCGGGATGGTAGGTATAAACGCCGTCATTCAGGGCGCTGCCGGTGATCTCAAAGCGCTGGCCGTCCTGCAAAAAGGGGAGGGAAACCAGGCCGCCGGGGATGGCAAAGGTCCCGCGCTCCACATGGTACGGGTTGCCGGCGTCATCCTCCGCAAAATAATTGTTCAGGTATTCAAGCACCTGCTGCAGCATGGTTTCCCTCCTTCCCGCTTACGCGATGTAGGTGTACTTGATGGTCACCGTGCCGGTCGGGGCAGCGGCCAGACGCACGCCTTCGCGCTCGATGGTGTAGTCGGTGATGGCGGTGGAGCCGTCCTTCAGCATCTCAACGCTGACGATGCGCGGATGCGCGGTCTTGAACAGCAGCGCGTCGCTTGCGTCGCCGGTGATGGTCTCGGCGGTGGTCACGGCGGTAGCGGTGCCGACATACACGACGGCGATGCCGTCCAGATACTCAGCCCACAGCGCCATGCCCATCAGGGCGAAGCTCTCGCCCACGGCGGTGCTGTAATTGCCGTTGGCGTGGAAGCCGATCAGGTTGGTTTCGCCCTGCACGGTGTAGTTCAGGCCCAGACGGGCGAAATCGCCGTCACCGGGATCGATGTAATACAGGTCGATGTTCTCCACGGGCAGGGCCAGCACGGTATTGCGGGCGATATCTGGCTCGGACATCAGGAACAGGGTGCCGTAACCCATGAAGTTCTTGACATAGGTCAGGCCGAACTGGGTCTGAACGGTGATATCGGCAGCGCCCAGATAATCGTAGAAGTCCAGCACGTTGGCGAAGCCCACAACATCGGTTACGGTCTTGCGCATGGCCTGGAATTTGTTGATGACGAGGCCCTTGGCCTTGGCCAGCGCGGCCTGGAAGGTAGCGGCGCTGCCAATCAGGGAACCGGTATTGAGGAAGGTGTAAAAGTCGGTCAGAACGTTGTTCTGCAGTTCGGTCAGGAACGCGTCATCGGACTTTTCGATAGCGATGGCGGCACCGTACTTTTCCACGTCCTCGATGGGCACGGCCTTGGCGTATTTCTTCAGGGCCAGGTCATTCATGGTGGCCTGGGTGATGGTGGCCTTGGAATAGGGGATCACTTTGCCCGCGCCCACATTGCCGTTCTCCAGCGCAACGCTGGCGGTATAGCTGATCAGGCGGGAGCCGGGGGCCTTGCGGATGGGGCGCATAACGCCCATGATATCGCGCAGGGCGTCCCAGTTGCGGTTAAAGCGGGTGACAAAATCGATCTCGCGGGCCGTTACGTTGGTATAAACGTTGGGCAGGCTATCGCGGGGATTGGTCAGGGTTTCAACGTTGGTAGCAGCCATGTTTCAATCATCCTTTCTGTTAAAATCCGAAAAGGGTATGGTTTTCTGCAATGGCCCGCTGCCGCTCGGCTGTATCCTTGATGGCAAGGATTTCATCCTTTGTGCGGGCCTGTTTGCCGGTATCGGGCGGGGTCTCGACTTTGGCCCCGCGCTCATGGGTTTCGGTGACGAATTCCGCCCAATCGGTGCGGATGGCCTCGCGCAGCTTGTCCGCGCCCTGCAGGTTGCCGTCCTTGTCCAGCTTCATGCCGGAAAAATCGGTGACTTTGCAAATGACAGCGTGGCGCTTTTCGCTGATCTTTTCATCCGTCAGCAAGCGGCAATATGCGGCCTGTACTTTGGCCCGCTGCTCCTGCTGCTCCACCTGTGCCTTGTACGCTTCAAATGCCTGGTGTTCTTTTTCATAGTCGCCTTTGTTGACGATGGCCTGAAGGGTGTCGCGCTCCTGCGTGAGCTGTGCCAGCTTATCGGCATCGGTTTTCAGGGTGTCGCGTTCCTCCTTCAGCGGGGTTACAACATCCAGGTGTGCTTCCATTGCGGCCTGCACCTGTTCTTCGGACAGGCCAAGGGATTTAAGAAAAGATCGCGTAAATGCCATGTTATTTCCTCCGTTTCTTCGGGCGCGGTGCTTCGCGCTGTTGTGCGGCAAGTTGCTTTTTGCCTGTGCTTTTATAATATTTTGAGAATATACGTTCTCAAAGATCAAAACCGTTTAATGTTGCATTCAAAAGCGTTGGAAATAAAAAACTCCCCGGCAAGGGGAGTTTAAAATTCAGCAATTCTATTTATTTTTCGATCTTTTTCAGTTCATCAATCATCACGTTTTTGTATTCATCTATATGGTTTTCCAAGGCAGGCTTCAAGTATGGTTTGCCCGGCACAAAGGATGCTACAAGGCGGGCACCGATAGCGGCAACATAGCGGCCAGGGGTTTGTTGATGGCCAAGCTCAACGTATGGAGCATAAGAAACGGAGGTGCCGATCAGCTCCGTGTTTTCATCTTCCTGGCGGTGTGTTATACTGTTGCGCAGATTCCCGGTTTGCACAGGGCATAATTGCTTTGCGTAGGTTTCGGCCTTGCCGCCGCAGATTTCAAGGGCGCGGCTGGTGGCGGCCTGGACGCGGCTGTTTACCTCGGCCCGGCGGCTGATAAAGGATGTGATCTGCCATTTTTGCGCCATTAAAATTCCTCCTTCCATTCCAGCCATTCATCGTAGGTCATATCCTCGATCAATTCCCCGGTCATATTATCCCGCCGCATGCCATGGGAAGGATACTCGGCATATTCAAATCCCAGCGTACAGCGGCAATTCCAGATATTTGCATCATCCGCGTTGGGGTCGCCGGGGTACATGATGGGGCCGAGGGCATTCTCAAAGGGTTCGTTTACGTCAGCGGTCTGCCCATCAAGGTCGGCGTGGGCATCGCGGGTTCGGTCATCCAAAGTGGCGATCCATAGTTTTTTGACCTTGATGCCCATATCTTCGGATTCACGCATAACCTCAATGCGCCCGGCGTTTTGCGCACCGGTCATGGCCGTTCGGGCGTAGCGGGTCATGGCGGCGTTGTTTGCGTGCCCGGTATCACGTGCAATGCGGGCTGCGATCTCAGGGATGGATTCGCCCTGGATAATGCCTTGGGTGACGGCGTTGGCGATCTTTTTCTGGTTCCATCCCTCGTCCTTTTCCGCGTCAATCTCCCGGCGCGGAAGCAATTCGGGCTGCTCTTTGATCAGACGGGTGACGGTAGCGCTATCATAGAGGGTAAAGGACAAATCCATGCCTGCTGCATGCTCCATGGCATAGGCTTGAAAAGTTGCGTTTTCGCCGAAAACCGCTCGGCGCTCCCCTTCGATGATGGCGTTGGCGTGCCGGTTGGCATGTAGCAGGGTGGCGGTGACGGATTGCACCTTGTCGCGCCATAATTTCCCGGCGTACACCTGCCCACGCAGCCAGGCGTCATAGCTGGCCTTTGTGATTTTTCCATCGGAAAGCTGGGC
>CADBCX010000163.1 GCA_902793245.1 uncultured Eubacteriales bacterium
TCTGCAACTGGGAAGAGTATATCGACTTGCGCGTTTTTCTCTTGCCTCCGGAAGAGAAAGCAAATATAACTGGCGCAGAGTGGCTTCATTTCTTCTTGGATTCGTTCCTCGACCTGTACCAGAACCACAGTGACATCCTCCGCTTCAACTATGACTTCAACAGCTTCCTGCGCCACGAGGCGAACGCGCTGGAGCGGAAGCAGCCCTACATGCACATGGCGGACGGCCTGGGCATCCTGTTTCACGAGCTGTATCAGCGCGGCATGAAGGACGGAACCCTGCGGACAGATATTTCGGAAGAAACTATGTTTTCCAGCTCCTTCCACATCATGCTGACGGCAGTCACACGCTACGCCGTGGGGCTGGTCTACATCCCGGAAAAGGCGAATGAGCCGGAGAGCGAACTCGTCATGCTGGAGGAACTGCTGCTGTCGCGGTTCATCCGGCAGGCGGAATGACGCGATTGAGTGGAATTATTATGATGAAGAACATCGGAAAAATGGCCCTGGTTTTTCTCCTGACGGTCTGCCTGCTGACGGGGCTGCTGATTGCCAGCGCGTTCATTCCCCGTGCCGCCATTGCCCCCCAAATGCGGGCATCGGCGGAGTTTCTCAGCCAGGGGGAGCAGTTCGCGCCCGTTATTGAGGGCGTGAACAGCACCCGCATCGACCGCTATGCCGATTCCATCCTGCTGGGCATCGTGTGGCAGACGGACGCGAACGACGCCCTGCGCTCAGTGCTGGAGGCCCGCTATTACCATAACCCCCACCAGAAAGAAACCATTAACCTGCTGGACGCGGTGGAGCAGGATCTTCCCGCCAATCAGCAATACCTGCGCTACTGGCACGGCTCCATCGTCCCGGTGCGGCTGCTGATGACGCTGCTGACCCTGCCCCAAATCTACCTGTGGCACGGCATCCTCTTGGCAGCCCTGGCAATTGCATTGGAAATCCGGCTCCTGCGCAGGAAAGCGTATGTCCCGGCGGTGGGCTTCGCCGTGGGGCTGGTGGGCGTTGGGTGCTGGTTCATTCCCCTGTCCCTGGAATTTACCTGGGTGTTCCTGATCCTGTTCGTTCAGCTGCATCTGGTTCTCCTGCCCTCCTTCCCGAAGGACTGGAGGAAACGCGGCCTGTTTTTCCTGGTCAGCGGCATGGTGACGAACTATTTCGACTTCTTGACCTGCGAAACCCTGACCCTGCTGCTGCCCCTGCTGTTCCTGCTCTGGCTGGACAGGGAAGGGAACCTGCCCAGCATCAAAACCCTGCTGAAAACCGCCCTGGCCTGGGCCGTCGGCTACGGGGGCATGTACCTGGCCAAGTGGGCGCTGGCGGGGCTTGTGATGGGAGAAAACCCGCTGCCCTATGTGACGAGCCACGTAGGCGAGCGCCTGGTGGGTTCCGTGGCGGACATGAACCTGTTTCAGGAAGCGCTGGGAGCCCTGTCCCGGAATGTGCAGTATATTTTCCCGATGGATTACGGCATCATCGGCGGGCTGATCGGCCTGGGCCTGCTGATCGCGGCGGCTTACGCGGGCTATGTATATCACCGGAAAGGCTTCGACAAGCGGCGGGTGCTGCTGTACGCGGCCCTGGGGATGGCGCCCTATGTGCGCTTCCTGGCGCTCATCAACCATTCGTATCTCCACGGCTTTTTTACCTACCGGGCCCAGCTTGCCACCCTCTTTGCCCTGGCGCTGATCCTGGGAGAACTGACGGGATGGGGGGAAAAACAGCATGGTTGATCTTTCCATCGTGATGCCCTGCCTGAACGAGGAAGCCACGGTGGGCCGCTGCGTGGACGATGCGCTGGCCTATCTGCAGGGCCGTTCCCTGCGGGGGGAAGTGATCGTGGCGGACAACGGCTCCACGGACGCTTCCGCCCGAATCGCCCAGGCCCACGGGGCCAGGGTGATCCATGAAAGCAAGCGGGGCTACGGCTTCGCCCTGCGGGCGGGGATGGCCGCCGCGAAGGGCAGCGTCATCATTTTAGGCGACTGCGACTGCACCTATGATTTTCTGCGCCTGGACGATTTCTATGAACCGCTGGCAAGGGGGGAATGCGATATGATGGTGGGCGACCGGTTCGCGGGCGGCATCGACCCGGGGGCCATGCCCCTGTCCCACCGAATCGGGGTGAAAGCCCTGTCCTGGCTGGGGCGGCTGCGATACCGCACCGGCGTGCGGGACTTTCACTGCGGCCTGCGGGGCATCACGGCGCAAGCCGCCCATGCCCTGCCCTTCCAGACGGGCGGCATGGAATTTGCCACGGAAATGATCGCCCTGGCAGCCCGGGCCGGGCTGCGCATCAGCCAATGCCCAACCAAGCTGTACACGTGCGGCTCGCCCCGACGATCCAAGCTGCGAACGCTGCCGGACGGCTTCCGGCATCTGCGATATATCCTGAAACGACCCAATCCTTGAAGGAGGGAAAAACCCATGATGGAAACAATTGAGCTTCGGAGAAAGCGCTTTTTCGCGTTCCTCCTGGCGCTGGTGATGGTGTTCAGCATCATGCCGGAAGCGGCATTTGCTGATACAAAGTTTTACACCTCATGCTAGCCGGAAACGACTGAGACCAATTGAGGAGAAGAAAAAATGAACAAGCTTGTTTGTGTATTGCTGGCCGCCGTGATGCTGTGCGTTTTTGCGGCGGCGACGGCTGAAGAAACGGACGGCGAAGCGGTGGCCGACGCCTTTTCGGGCGTCTGGGTCTGCCCGGAAGACGAGGATCATACCGTGGAAATCTGGCGCGAGGACGGCGAATTCTTCCTGCTGGATACCCGCTTTACGGAGGAAGAAGCGTTTTTCGTGACCTTTGCGCGCTGCCGCTACGACGCGGAAAGGAAAGCGCTCCTCTGCGAGGACGGCGAACTGCGCTGCGACAGCCTGGCAGACATCCTGGAAACGGACGAGGAAGAGGAACCGGATGATGACGAGGAACCGGATGAGGAACTGGGTGAGGATGAGGACACCGGGGAGATCAGGGCTTCCGGCTTCGGCGCGGTGCTGACGATCGACGGGAACGGCTTGCTGCAATGGACGGGCTCCGGGGACGCGGTGGCCGATTGCGCGTTTGTTCAATGGAACCTCGAGGACGACGGCCTGTTCACGGGCGACTGGCAGGACGGCGATACCGATATCAGCATTCTCCTGCACAGCGGCGTTTACGAAGTGACTGTGGCGAAGGACGCGAAAGAAAACGAAATGGTCTGGTGGGAATATACCTGCGCCATCGACCCGGAAACCGGCGCGCTCACGGGCACAGGAAGCAAATATGAGACCGACACGGAGTCGGACGTAACCACCGAACAATATGCGGACGGCGAAGCGGTCTTTTCCCTGGAGGACGGCGTTCTGCTCTGGAACGACGCAAAGGAGGACGCCGGCCAGGGAATGCGGTTTGTGCGCGTCCCGGACGACGAAGGCGGGGAAGACTGAGGCCTGATACTATTCAGAATTATTTAGTAAAAAAGGGTGGTTTTCAAACCACCCTTTTTTACAGTATAATTCTTAAGAGTATAGAAAGAGAAAAGGATCAGCCCTGGCAGTAATACTTTTCGGCGGCTTTCATCAGGTGCATATGGGTCAGCGCGTCGATGCCGAGGAGCAGCGCGGCCATGATGAGGAAGTAGGGGATCATGGGGATGTTCCACAGGAACACCAGCAGGAAGGTCAGCCCGCCCAGGGCGATCAGGATGGCCCAGCCGATGAGCAGCCCGAATAAGGAGCCGAAGTTCTGCTTCATGGCTTCCTGCTCCGTCACCCAGTCCAGCTTGGGATGCTTCACGTCCCGGGCCAGGCTCAGGCAGGAGGTGGCGTAGACGTACAGCGCGCAGAGCACGAAGGCCAGCGCCGCATGCACCGCCGCCACGGGGCGCCCGCCAGGGACAGCGCGTAACCCATCGCCAGCTTGGACAGCACGATGGTTTTCGCCGACACGGGCAGGGCGTTCATAAAGTCGTGGCCCTTGCCCTCCCGGGAAACGGAGGTGGCGACGGCGGGGTTCATGCACGCCATGTAGGCCATCAGCGCCGTCAGGATGGGCAGGAACCAGTCGGTGTTGAAGTTGGCCAGCAGCTCCTCCATGCTGCCGCCCTCGCTACTCATGGAGCGCGTGAACACCAGGTACATCATCACCACCATGAAGGCGGGCATAAAGGCCGTGGGCAGGCTGTTGGTGGCATAGGCAGGCACCCGCAGGATCTGCCTGACCTCCCGCATGCACAGGGCCTTGAAGGCCGAACCGCCGGAGAAGGAGGCGTTCTTGGTGCCGCCCTTTTTCTTGGTTTCCGTGGGCGTTTCGCTTTGCAGCAGGGACAGGTTCCGATACCAGAAGCCGATGACCCCGATCGCCAGCGCCATAGCCGCGGCGCAGGCCGCCAGGAACAAAAGCAGCTGGCCCCAGTCGCCCAGGATGCCTTTGGCGGCCCAGGCAGCGGGCGGGAACGCGCGGGTCATGGCGTCTATGCGGGCGAAGTTGCTCTGCATGAACTGAACCAGCATTTCGTTGGCTTCGCCGCCGCCGGACACAGCGCCCATGTTAAAGGCAAAGTACATGTACGCGCCCATGAACGCCAGGCCGCTCACGGTGGCGACGGTGTCCCGGTGCTTCCAGAGGGAGGAAAGACGAATCAGCAGGGTGGACACGAAGGCCACGATGGCAATGGGCAGCACCGGCGCGCCCAGCGCCGCCAGCAGCGCCCGCAGGTAGAACAGCGGTTCCACGCCCATCTTAATACCGTACAGGATGCAGGCGGGCAGGATGAAAATCAGGCTGAACCCCGCTTCGCTGATCCACACCTGGCAGAGCTTCGCGGCCAGCACCGTGCGGGAGCGCACCGGCAGGGCGGCGATGAACGCGGAATCCCGGCCAAAGTACAGGGAGCTCATGATGAAGAAGAAGCTCACGATCAGCGTGCCCAGCATGGTCACGGTCACCGCCATGGAGAGTAAAAGGTCTGGCATCCCCATCTGCATCAGCACGTCCAGGATGGTTTTTTCAAAGAAGAACAGGAACCCCGCCAGGTAGAGCACCAGCACGATAACGCCGATGGTTTTCCATACGGAACGGCCCTTGTGCTCCTTGAACTCCTTTTTCAGGTTCCGGGGTTTCAGGTCGGCGTAGCGGGACAGCAGCTGCAGCCGCAGCAGCGCGAAGAAGCTCGTCATGCGGTTTCGCCTCCATCGTCGGTCAGCTCCAGGAACAGTTCTTCCAGGCTGGCCCCCACTTCGCCGGAGCGCAGGTCTTCCAGCGTGCCCTGGGCCACCAGCTTGCCGTGGGCGATCACGCCGATGCGGGTGCACAGCTTTTCCGCCACCTCCAGCACGTGGGTGGAGAAGAACACGGTGTTGCCCGCCTGGCAGTGGTGGATCATTTCTTCCTTGAGCAGGTGCGCCGCCCGGGGGTCCAGGCCGCCTAAGGGTTCGTCTAGAATCCACACCGGGGGATTGTGAATCAGCGCGCCGATGACCACCAGCTTCTGCTTCATGCCCTTGGAGTAGGAGCGCACCTGGTTGTTGATGGCGTCCTCCAGGGAGAAGATGTCCAGGTATTTTTCGATGTGCGCCTTGCGCTGGGCGGCGCTCACCTGGTATATGTCCGCCATGAAGTTCAGGTATTCCAGGCCGCTCAGCCGGTCGTACAGGTCGTTGCCGTCGGGCACGAAACCGATCAAGCGCTGGGCCTCCAAGCGCTCCGTGGCGATGCTGTGCCCCGCCATGGTGATCTGGCCTTCGTCGGGCTTCAAAATACCGGTCATCATTTTGATGGTGGTGGTTTTGCCCGCGCCGTTGGGGCCGATAAAACCAAACAGCTCGCCGCCGTTCACATGCAGCGTCAGGTCGTCCACCGCTTTCTTGCCGTTCTTGGCATAGGTCTTGGTGATATGCTGCAAATCAATCATGATGGAATACCCTCCCATTGCTTGGATTTGTGCCTATCATACCAGCATCATCCAAATTCCGCAAGGGGCTTTGGCTGAAAGATACAGTTTTGCGGCTGAAATGACAAGCGCCGAGCACGAAAATGGTAAATGATACCAGCACGCATCCTGCCAATTCCGGGCATACTTTCCCAAAGAAGAACCAAGGGGAGGCAATGGTGCGTGCGCAAGGGCAGATGGGGACGAAGTGTTCGCCGGTTGGAAAAGAAAGAAAGCCGGGAAAGCCTGCGGGACTTGAAAAAGCTGGACGGCGTGCGCCGACGGAGGCTGGGGCGGGGCCTGCTGCTTTCTTTTCTTCTGCTGCTCGTCGGCGGCGCTGCGGCGTTTTATTTTGTATTTGACGTGGGTTCCTGGCAGACCTTGGACATTCGCAAAATGACCGAAATTCCCCAGACCGGGGCCATCTATGACCGGAACGGGGAGTTCGTGGCGAAGATTCAGTCCGCGCAGAACCGGGTGAGCGTGCCGCTGTCCCAGGTGCCCAAGGACGTGCAGAGCGCCTTTTTGGCGGCGGAAGACCTGCGCTTTTACCAGCACCGGGGCATTGACCTGATCCGCATTTTCGGGGCGCTGCGCTCCAACCTGCGGGCCGGGGACTACGCCGAAGGGGCCAGCACCATCACCCAGCAGTTGGTGAAGCTGAGCCACCTGAGCGCTCGGAAAACCCTCGCCCGGAAGTTAGAGGAAATGTGGCTGGCTTTGCAGCTGGAAGCCCAGGCCAGCAAAGATCAGATATTGGAAATGTACCTGAACTACATCTATTTCGGCCGGGGCGCTTACGGCATCGAGGCCGCGGCCCAGGCGTATTTCGGTATCCATGCATCCGAACTGTCCGCCGCCCAGGGCGCGAGCCTGGCCGCGGTCATCAAGGCTCCCTCGTCCTACGCGCCGCACCTGCATCCCGAGGCCAACCGGCAGCGCCGGGAATACATCCTGCGCACCATGCGGGAAAACAACCTGCTCTCCGAGGACGCCTACCAGGCCGCTTTGGCCCAGGACGTGACGCCCATCGAGCAGGCGCAGAAAACCGCCCAATACGGCTGGTATGTGGACGCGGTGCTGGACGAGGCGGAAAGCCTGCTGTCCATGCAGGCGGAAGCCCTGCTGGGCGGCGGCTACCACATCTACACCGCCTTTGACCGGGAGCAGCAGGACATCATCGACGGGCACTTTGAACCCGAAAAGAATTTCCCCGCCAACGCATCCGACGGGGTTCGCCCCCAGGCTGCCATGGCGAGTATCGATGTGCATACCGGCGCGGTACGGGCCATTGAGGGCGGGCGGGAATACACCGTGCAGCGGGGCCTGAACCGGGCCACCCAGATGCGGCGGCAGCCCGGTTCCTCCTTAAAGCCCCTGGCTGTGTACGCCCCCGCCATCGAAAACTACGGCTTCATGACCGCCAGCGTGCTCAACGATACGCCCCAGAAGTTCGGCAATTATTCTCCCCGCAACAGCGGCAACCTGTATTACGGCAACGTGACCATCCGCACCGCGCTGAAAAACAGCCTGAACGTGGCGGCGGTATCGCTGCTGAACAAGATCGGCGTGGCGGCGGCGCGGGATTATTTGAAAAAAACGGGCATCGAGCTGGATGACCGGGACTGGAACCTGTCGCTGGCTTTGGGCGCGATGACCTACGGGGTCTCCCCCGTGCAGCTGGCCGCGGCCTACGCGCCCTTCGCCAACGGCGGCACCTTTTATCCGCCGTACTTCATCGAGCGCATCGAGGACGCGAACGGCAGCGTTCTGTATCAGCACCAGGTTCAGGGCCGGAAGGTGCTGTCCGAACAGACCGCGTACCTCATGACCAGCCTGCTGCAGACCGTCACCTCCTCCGGCACCGGGGCCAAGCTCTCCGGCGCGGGCACGCCGGTGGCTGGCAAGACCGGCACCGTCAACATGGTGGGCGGCGGCAACCGGGATATCTGGATGGCGGCCTACAACAGCGACATTTCCACCGCCTTCTGGATGGGCTTTGACCAGCCGGACAGCAAGCACAAATTGCAGGGCTGGGTGTCGGGCGGCGACTTTACCGCCGCCATGGCGACCCGGTTCTTCAAGAGCTATTACACCGGAAAAGAAAAGCCCGCCTTTCTCAAGGCGGACGGGTTGGTCTGGCTGAACATTGACGTGAAGTCCATCGAGTGGGCCGGGGAACCCATGCTGGCCACCAGCATGACCCCCAAGCAGTACAGCGTGTCCGAGGTGTTCCTGGCTTCCAACAAACCCACGAAATCCTCCAACGTATGGGCCGCGCCGCGTTCTCCCTCGGCTTTTTACGTGACTCACAACGGCCAGGGCAACCCGGTGCTGGTGATCACCGCTTCGGACGCCGGGCTGTACCGCATCCAGCGGGACGCGGTGGGCGAATGCTTCATCCTGGACGAGCTGAACGGCAAAGCCGGGGAAACGCTGTATTACACCGACAAGAAGGCCCAGGTGGGCGTAGTATACACCTACCGCATTATCCCAATCAACGCGGAATTGCTGCAAAACGGCATCCTGCTGGAGGGCAAGCAGGCCGTGCAGATCGCCCAGGCCAAGTCGCCTTCCGCCTCCTCCCGCCTGTGGGAGGACATTTCCGGCCTGCTCTTCGGCGCCCAGCAGCCCAAGGAAAACGCTTCCGACGCCCTGTCCCTGTTCTGGCAGTCGGGAGAGTAAAAACAGCGGGGAATCAGGCGTGGGCAGCAAAACTTTTTCAACCGCATGGCAGGCATTCATGAAAGAACTGTTTCATTCATTGCTTTTGTGTAAAAATACGGTAAAAAACCAAGCGGTCTTCTTGACAACCGCATAAATCGTGGTACAATCACGGCAAGACAGAGAAAGGAGGAAATGATCATGAGCAGCCGGAAACGTCTTTGCGCCTTGCTGCTGTGCGTTGGCATTGCGCTGATGCTGCTTGTTTCCTCCGCCTATCTGGTAAGCGTGTCCGGACATCGCTGCGTATGCCATCGCGATTGTGAAATCTGCGAAGCGATGAACAACACGGAAGCGCTGCTTTCGGGCTTTCTTTTCTTCGCGGTGATCCTGGCGTTTGCCGCCCTTATGCGTATGCGCCGCCGGGAAGTTAATCCCGAAAGGAGTCTGGCGTTAGCGCTGCCGCTTACGCTGGTAGGCCGGAAGGTACAATTGAACAATTGATTTTCTTTGCGTGCAAGGAACGTGAAACCATTCTCTGAAAGAAGTGTTTTTGTCGTATGCATTTCTTTCGCGGTTCGCGCTGCCTTGTATTTTTGTGCGCATTTCTAAAAAACACAAAACAAAGAAAATCAATTGGAGGAAAAGAAAATGAAAAAGTTCGTTCTGCTGCTGACTGCGGCTGTGCTGCTGCTGAGTGTTTGCGCCCCTGTGACGGCTGAAAACCAGCCTGTCAAAATCGTGACCACCATCTTCCCAATCTACGACTGGGTTCGGCAGGTCGTCGGCCCGGACGCCAACGTGGACATGACCATGCTGCTGGACTCCGGCGTGGATCTGCACAACTACCAGCCCACCGCCCAGGACATTCTGAAAATCGCTCAGTGCGACCTGTTCATCTTCGTGGGCGGCGAATCCGATGAATGGACGGAGGACGTGCTGGCTACCGCCCAGAACAAGAACATCAAAACCATCAACCTGCTGGACGCCCTGGGCGAAGCGGTGAAGGAAGAAGAAATCGTGGAGGGCATGGAAGCCGAACACGAGCACGGCGAAGACCACGACCACGATCACGAAGAAGAGGAAGAAATCGAATATGACGAGCACGTGTGGCTGAGCCTGCGGAACGCGGAAAAGCTGGTGGGGGTCATCGCCGACGCCCTGGCGGAAATCGACGCCGAACACGCCGACGCTTACCGGGCCAATGCGGAAGACTACCTGGAAAAGCTGCAAGACCTGGACGCCCAATATGCTGAAACGGTAAACGCCGCAGCCTATAAAACCGTGCTGTTCGGCGACCGCTTCCCCTTCCGTTATCTGGTGGACGACTATGGCCTGGCCTACTATGCCGCCTTCACCGGCTGCTCCGCCGAATCGGAGGCCAGCTTCCAGACCATCCTGTTCCTGGCCCAAAAGCTGGACGAGCTGGGCCTGCCCGCCGTGCTGACCATCGAGAACCCCAAGACCCGCATGCCGGAAACCATCGTGGCTTCCTCCCAGGCCAAGAACCAGAAGATTCTGGCCATGAACTCCATGCAGGGTGTCACCGCCCAGGAAGTGAAGGCCGGGGCGGACTACCTGGCTATCATGGAAGAAAACCTCCGCGTGCTGCGGGAAGCGCTGAACTGATCGAGGCGAAATCTGTATGTCACAACTGTCGATTGAA
>CADBCX010000164.1 GCA_902793245.1 uncultured Eubacteriales bacterium
TAATCCGCAGGGGCCGAAGCGCCCGGAAAACAGTCCGGTGGACTGTTTTCAGCGAAGGCCGGGCGGCAGCCCAAGGCGTGTACGTCGCCGAGGAGCAACCGAAGGTTGCTTCCTATATCAATTCCCGGCCGTAAAATGAGCGTTTCCATAGGAAATGCCATTTACAGGAAATTGATGCTCCATCGAAAGACTGCTTTAGCTGGCTTTCGATGGCAGCGTGTCGACTTTGTCGACACGCTGAATCCTTCCTTCGGGAAGGATTTTTTGTGCTTCATGCAATTCTGAACACGAATCAGTAAATCGCGCAGCCGCTGCGCTTCATTTCCTTGATGCGGGACAGGGCGGTGTCGGCGTCGTGGAAAATATCCCCCCGGGGATTCTCGCGGTCGCCGAACGCGACGCCCACGCTGAGCGAAACGGGGGGCATCCCGTCCCGCTCCTGCTGCAAAGCGCCGTTGATCTGCTCCACCTTATGAAAAACCACATCCCGCATATCGCTGGACACGCGCGACATAATAATAACAAATTCGTCGTTGCCGATGCGGCAGATGTAGTCCACGGAGCGGAAGCTCCTTCTCAGCGCGTCGGCGATGCGCACCACGATGCGGTCGATCATCCCCAGGCCGTGAACGGTTCTCAGCGCGTCAAAATCGTCGACGCTCGCAATCAGCAGCGCGATATGGTTTTGATCGGCGTCCCGGAGGAACACCTCATACGCGCTGTGGTTATACAGCCTGGTCGTGGGGTCGTGCAGGGCGTCGTATGCGAACTCGCCGGGGGAAGCCGCCGGCTTAAAGCGCATCTGCTCCTCCGGGTCTTGCTCGATTGCGTTCTTCCGGGCCAGCAGGAAGGCTTCATACTCCCTGGCCGGTATGGGCCGGGAGAAATAAAATCCCTGCACGATTTCGCAGCCCATGGATTTGAGGGCGAACACCTGCTCGGCGGTTTCCACGCCCTCCGCGATGGTGGGCACCTCCAGGGATTCGGCAATGTCGATCACCAGATCCAGCATCCGGGTATTCTTTCTTTCCCGGAAAGCGTTGCGGATAAATTCCATGTCCAGCTTAATGGCGTCCACGGGCATGGCGGAAATCATATTCAGCGACGAATACCCGCTTCCGAAATCGTCCATTTCAATGTGGAAGCCCGCCTCGCGCAGCTTGCCGACCATGGTTACGATCTGTTCGGAATCCTCCGTATAGGCAGACTCTGTGATTTCCAGCAAAAACTCGCTGGGCGTCAGGTCAAATTCCTGCAAGAGGCGCGTGAGCTGCGTATCCAGCTCGGCGTCCAGCAGATCCACCCGGGACACGTTCACAGACACGGGCACGCTCACGCCCAGGCGTTCCTTCCAATCCCGCATCTGCGCCGCCACCAGCCGCCATATATGGCTGTCCAGCAGTTGGATGAGGCCGTTTCCTTCAAATACCGGCACAAACTCGTCCGGCGACAGCATGCCCAGGGCCGGATGGTTCCAGCGCACCAGCGCTTCGGAGCCGTTCAGGATCGGCGTGGCCGGGCGGATATCGAACTTGGGCTGGTAGTACATCTCAAACTGGCCGTCCTCCAGCGCGCCCGGAAAGTCCTCCAGCAATTGTTCGGTAAAGATTTCATTTTCATGCAGCGCCTTGTCATAGACGGCATACGTTTTGCTGAAGCTGCCCCGCACGGTATCGGCGGCCAGCTTGGCCCGGTCGAACCGGCGCTCGATGTCGATGGATTTATCCACTTCGGCATAAATGCCCATGCGCAGGCGCACCCGGCTGTCCAGGCCGTCCGACGCGTGCTCCAGGATGGCGGGCCAGTTCTGCCCATGGGGACAGTACACCATGAACACGTCGCTTTCCCTGCGGCACACGATCCCGCCGGCCTGGCTGACCGTTTCCCGGATTTTTTCACCGATGCGGCGCAGCACGTCGTCCGCGTAGGCTTTGCCGTAGCGCTCGTTGATAATGTGGAAATGATTGATATCCACCACGATGGCGTCCATGGGCATTTCTTTGTGGTAAAGATCGAACTGTTCCGCATAGCGGTAAAAATACTCGCGGTTGTAGAGCCCGGTCAGGGCGTCGCGCTCGGTCACGCGGATGATGTCCCGGTTTTCGCAAAGCTCGATGGTGCGCCGGATGCGGGCCAGCAGCACTTCGGGCGCCGGGTAGGGCTTGGGAATAAAGTCAATAGCGCCAAGGTTCAGGCTTTCCACCTCGGCGTCCCTGTCCGCAGTCATCACGATCACGGGGATGCGCGTAAGCAGCGGGTCCGTGCGCACCTGGTGCAGAATATCCATGCCATGGCCGTCGGGGAGAATCAGGTCCAGCAGGATCAGGCTGATCGTTTCCCGGTTGGCGTAAATCTTTTCCAGCGCTTCCGCGCTCGTTTCCGCTTCGATGACTTCGTAGGTTTCTTCCAGCAAGTCGCTGAGAATGCAGCGGTTCAGGTTTTCATCCTCCACGATCAGGATGCTGCGTTTCCCGTTGGCGGAATGGAATTTGACATGGCTTTCCGGCATCTGGTTTTTCCCCTTTCGCGCGTCCACGATTCTTCTTTTGCACTGGGATTTTGAACGTCCGGCGCTTTCCCGTTCGGGAGCCGCCGACACGCGCTGCGGCACATCCAAGGGCGTGCCCGTGCGCTCATCCATATTATACCTTGTTTTGGATAGAATCACAAGCCAAAAAGCGCAGAAATCCAATTCTCCCGCCGGGCATTGACTTTTACGCTTTACAGGGATAAAATAAGAAAGGAAAAAGCCTGAATCTGTCAGGAAAGGGAAGAACGTTCTATGAAGGTTGTGCTGAAAAATCTGACGAAGCGGTTTCCCAGCCGCACGAAGAACGGCGCGGACGTGATCGCGGTCAATAACTTTGATTTTGAAATCCCGGATGGAAAACTGATCGGCCTGCTCGGCCCTTCCGGCTGCGGCAAGAGCACCACGCTGAACCTGATCTGCGGCCTGGAGCCGCCCACCAGCGGGCAGATTTTCTTTGGCGACGACGACGTGACCCGCCTGCCGCCGGAGAACCGGGGCGTGGGGCTGGTGTTCCAGAACTACGCCCTGTATCCCCATCTGACGGTGCTGGAAAACATCATGTTCCCCCTACAAAACCTGAAAGGCCCGGAGAAGATGACCAAGCCCGCCATGAAGGAAAAGGCAATCGCCGCCGCGAAGCTGGTGCAGATCGACACGCTGTTGGAACGCAAGCCCAGCGAACTGTCCGGCGGCCAGCAGCAGCGGGTGGCGATTGCCCGGGCGCTGGTGAAAACGCCAAGGGTGCTGCTGATGGACGAGCCGCTTTCCAACTTGGACGCCCGGCTGCGGTTGCAGACCCGGGAGGAGATTCGCCGCATCCAGCAGGAAACGGGCGTGACCACCATCTTCGTCACCCACGACCAGGACGAAGCCATGAGCATTTCCGACATGATCGTGGTGATGAAGGACGGCGTGGTGCAGCAGATCGGCGCGCCGCAGGAGGTTTATGATAATCCTGTCAATCTGTTCGTGTCCATGTTCCTGGGTACCCCGCCCATCAACGTGTTTGACGGGAAGGTGGAGAACGAAAAACTGTTTATCGGTTCGGAAGCGGTGCTGAGCGTGCCCGGCGTGAAAGACCAGCCCGTGTCCGCCGCCATCCGGCCCGAGGGCTTTGTGCTGGACGAGAACGGCCCCTTCACCCTGAACCTCAGCCGCGTGGAGGTCATGGGCCGGGACACCAGCGTGGTGTCCACCCATCCCGCCAGCCGGAACGTCACCGTCCGTTCCATCATCCCCGCCCGGAACAAGGTGGATCGGAGCGCCAAGACCGTGCGGTTCAGCCTGCTGAATGACAAGGTGTTCCTGTTCAGCAAGGAAAACGACCTGCGCCTGCCCTTTGTCGTTGAGTGAGGAGGCGCTTGCATGAACAAAAAAAGTAT
Source organism: uncultured Eubacteriales bacterium (assembly GCA_902793245.1). Lineage (GTDB taxonomy): Bacteria > Bacillota > Clostridia > Christensenellales > Aristaeellaceae > RUG563. The sequence continues at coordinate 3,913 of CADBCX010000164.1, forward strand.
GAAGGGCTGGCTGTACCTGCTGCCCGCCATCCTGTTCCTGGGCTGCTTCATGGTGTACCCGCTGATCGACGTGCTGGTGTACTCCTTTGAGGAGGGCTACAACTCCGCCTCCCAGACCTATTTAGGCGTGGGGCTGTACAATTATTCCTATGTGCTCCGCGACCCCTACTTCTTGCAGGCGGTGAAGAACACCTTCATTCTGGTCATTATCACCGTGCCCCTGTCCACGGGCATCGCCCTGCTGATTTCCCTGGGGCTGAACGCCATCAAGCCTCTGCGGAACCTGTACCAGACCGTGTACTTCCTGCCCTACGTGACCAACACTTTGGCCGTGGGCCTGGTGTTCATGATTCTGTTCAAGAAAACCGCCTACACCGACGGACTCATCAACCTCATGATTCAGTGGTTCGGGGGCCAGAGCGTGGACTTCATCGACGGGCCTTACTGGGCGAAGATGTTCGTGCTGTGCTTCTACACGATTTGGGTGGTCATGCCCTTTAAGATTTTGATTCTCACCAGCGCCCTGGCCTCGGTGAACCCGGAATATTACAGCGCCGCCCGCATGGACGGCACCCGTTCCTTCCGCATCTTCTACAAAATTACCCTGCCCATGATCTCGCCCATGATCTTTTACCTGGTCATCACCGGCTTTATCGGCGCGTTCAAGGCGTACAGCGACGCGGTGGCCCTCTTCGGCACCGACCTGAACACCGCGGGCATGAACACCATCGTGGGCTACGTGTACGACATGCTCTACGGCAACAGCGGCGGCTATCCCTCCTTCGCCTCCGCCGCGGCGCTGATTCTGTTTGCCATCGTGCTGACCATCACCTGCATCAACTTGCTCATCAGCAAGAAGAACGTGCAGTATTAAGGAGGGGTTGCGGATGAGCCAGAAACTGGACTTTGACAAGATCGAGCGCCGCGCCGCCAGCCGGAAGAAAATCTTCCACGCCGTGGATTACTTCTTCCTGACGGTGTGGGCGGTGATGGTGCTGTTTCCGTTCTATTGGATGCTGCTGACCAGCGTGAAGAGCTACGGCACCTACAACTCCGAATACATCCCGCAGTTCTTCACCCTGTCCCCCACCTTCCAGAATTATATCGACGCCTTTACCACCGTGGATTTGGGGCGGTATTTCCTGAACACCCTGATCTTTACCGTGGTCACGACGGGCCTCATGATGGTGGTCATCATTCCCGCGGCCTTCGCCTTTGCCCGGCTGGAGTTTCCGGGGAAGCACCTGGCCTTTACCCTGTTCCTGTCGCTGATGATGATCCCCAACGAGCTGGTGATCATCACCAACTTCGTCACCATCACCAACCTGCACCTGCGCAACACCTTCACCGGCCTGATTCTGCCCTCGGTGACTTCGGTCTTCTATATCTATTTGCTGAAAGAAAACTTCGAGCAGATTCCCGACGAGCTGTACCGCGCCGCCCGGGTGGACGGCACCACAGACTTTAAATACCTGCTGACCGTGATGATGCCCATTGCCAAGCCGACCTTAGTGACCATCACGATTCTGAAGGTCATCGAGTGCTGGAACAGCTATGTCTGGCCCCGCCTCATCACCGACGACCCCAGGTATTACCTGGTGTCCAACGGCATCCAGGAGATTCGGGAGAACGGCTTCGGGCGCGAGAACATTCCCGCCATGATGGCCGCGGTGGTGGTCATTTCCCTGCCGCTGATTGTTTTATTCTTAATCTTCCGCAAAAAGGTCATGGCCGGGGTGTCACGCGGCGGAACAAAGGGGTAAATCAAAAAATCAGCAACCGGTTGTGTGCGAATCTTTTAAATTGTTAGAACAAACACTGTCATCCTGAGCGAAGCTGAGCCAGAGGTGAAGCGTAGTCGAAGGATCTATAAGAAAATGTATAATTCAAGACAATTGCAATCCAGACTTTCAGATCCTTCGACTCCGTTCCGCTCTCGCTCCACTCCGCTCAGGATGACAATATGCGTTGTTGTCTTTGATATTTCATGCACATCTTTTTGATTGATGCTTTTACCGTATTTTTGCAGATGATTGAGGCTGAATGATGATGAAGAAAGTAACGATTCTTTCCCTGCTTCTGGCCCTCTGCCTGCTGCTCACCGCCTGCCACGGCAGCCAGGACACGGCGGCGTTCACCGTGCCGGACACCTTCGATGAAACCCGGAACTACGAAATCACTTTCTGGGCCAAGAACGACACCAACAAATCCCAGACCGCCGTGTACGAGCAGGCCATCCGGGACTTTGAAGCCCTGTATCCCAATATTCAGGTGAACATGCGGCTGTACACCGACTATGGCCGCATCTACAACGACGTGGTGACCAACATCGCCACCGCCACCACGCCCAACGTGTGCATCACCTATCCCGACCACATCGCCACCTACCTGACCGGCAGGCGCGTCCTACTACGCCCTGCCCTTCATGCGCTCCACCGAAGCCCTGTACGTGAACAAAACCATGGTGGAGGCGTTGGGATTCGACCTGCCCGAAAAGCCCACCTGGGACTTCGTCTGGGAGGTCTCCGACGCCGCCACCGCGAAGGACGCCGACGGCAATTTCCTGGTGAACGGCCAGAAGACCATGATTCCCTTCATCTATAAGTCCACCGACAACATGATGATTCAAATGCTGCGGCAGAAAGGCGCGCCCTATTCCACCGCCGCCGGGGAGATCCTGATTTTCAACGACGCGACCAAAGACATCCTGTTCACCGTCCGGGATCACGTAGCGAACGGCGCGTTCTCCACCTTCAAGATTTCCAGCTACCCCGGCAACTTCCTGAACGCGGGCCAGTGCATCTTCGCCGTGGACTCCACCGCGGGCGCTTCCTGGATGGGGCCGAACGCGCCGCACCTGGACATTGCCGCCGACCAGATTCGGGACTTTGAACTGGCCGTGCGGCCCATTCCCCAGTTCGACCCGGAGCATCCCGCCATGATCTCCCAGGGCCCGTCGGTCTGCGTGTTCAACAAGGACGACCCCCAGGAGGTGCTGGCCGCCTGGCTGTTCACCCAATACCTGCTGACGGATAAGGTGCAGTCCGGCTACGCCCAGACGGAGGGCTATGTGCCGGTGACCACCAAAGCCCAGCAGTGCGCGGACTACCGGGACTACCTTTCCCGCAAGGGCGAGGATAACGACCTGCATTACAGCGTGAAGCTGGACGCCGCGGAGCTGCTCATGGCCAACACCGGCAACACCTTCACCACCCCCGTGTTCAACG
>CADBCX010000165.1 GCA_902793245.1 uncultured Eubacteriales bacterium
AGTCCGCACAGCGGACATTGCTCGTTTCGCCTGATCTCACCGCCGATGAGATTCCCGCCACTGGCGGTCATCGGCGGTTCGTCCGCCGGGCCAGAAGCATAACGGTACCATGCCTGACTTCCGCGTTCCTCCAAGCAACAGCGGGAATCAAGATTGTATTCTCCATCAAGCAGTATCCGCTACTGTGGGTCCAGGGCGGTCACCGCCCTGGTGCGGGGTTCAGGGGCCGCATAGGCCCCTGCTTCGTTTTTGTTCACAACAAGACTCTTGGCTTTTTCATTTTGTTTCCCGGCAGGAAAAAAGAAACGCACGTCGTATTATTATAGGATGTGCGTTTTTTATTTCAGAAATTGGAGGACGCTTCATGCTGACCGAAGAGATGCTGCGGGAACAAGTGGGGGAAGAGGTTTTTGCCCAGGGCAGCGCCATTTTCCATCGCGCGCTGGTGCGGGAAGCCCGGCGCGTGCGGGACGATCGTAAGGATGAGGTCATCTATATCGTTTCCGGCGAAGAACGCCATTTGGTGTCTGTTTCGGCCGGACAGATCCGCTGCGACTGCGGCGGATATCCCTGCGCCCATGGCGTGGCCGCCGCGCTGACGGCCCTGGAAAGCGGCGTAGTCCAGGAAATGGAGAAGCACAGGGCGCAACTGGCAGCGCCCGCGCTGTTTGAGGCTGTCGCCGCCATGCTGCCTGAAACCGACGGTATCCGGCTGGCGCCTTCCCTGTTCCTCACCCGGGAAGGGCTTCGCATCGGGCTGAAAATCGGCGAAGACAGGCTGTACGTGGTGCGGCATATTCCCCGTTTTCTGGAATGCCGTGAAAACGGCGAAGCCCTGTCCTTCGGCAAGGGCTTTGAATACAATCCCCAATGGATGCGGTTCAGCGAGAAGGAAAACGCGCTGCTGGATATTCTGGCGGAGTGCTGCGAATTTGGCAATGGCCGCGTCATGACCGGCGTGGACGCCCGGGTGATGCTCCTGCCGCCCCGGGCCGCGGTGCGGGTGCTGGAAGCGCTGGCCTCCCTTCCCTTTACCCTCCAGGCAAACGGCCTGCAATACCAGGTGCAGGGAATCAAAAACCGCCCGCTGCCGCTGAATTTTCTGCTGTCCGGCACGCCGCAGAAATTGAATATGACGGTGGAACTGCCTGAAAAGCTGGTGCCGCTGACGAAGGACTATCGCTTTCTCCTGGCGGACGGAGAATGCCTCCAGCTGCCGCAGGAACAGCGGGCCCTTGTTTCCGCCGTGCACCGGTTTTCCTCCGGCCGGGAAACAGCCGTCAGCTTTTCCGCTCAGGAAACCCAGCGCGTGATGAGCGAACTGCTGCCCTTCCTGCTGCGGGAAACCACCGTGACCATCGACCCCGCCCTGGAGAGCCACTTCCTGCATCTGCCGCTGAAAGCCCAGGTGTACCTGGACAAAGAAGGAAACGACGTCACGGCGAAGGTTTCCTTCGGATATGGCCAGGTGAAGCTGGACCCCTTCGACCCGGAAAGCGCTCCCGGCGACGCGCTGCTTCTGCGGGACGCCGCGGCAGAGCGCGCCGTGCTGGACGAACTGGCCCGGGATGGGTTTCATATTTATAAAAAGAACGTTTATCTGAGCGGCGGCGAACGAATTTACGATTTCGTCACGGAGGGCGCGAACCGCCTGACGGCGTGCGCCGAAGTGTTTTTCAGCAAGGATTTCCGCCGCCTCACGCCGAGAAAACCCCTGTTCCGGGGCGCGCTGCGCCTGCAAAGCGGGCGGCTGGAACTGGAAATGATGGACGGCGATACGCCCATCGAGGAGCTTTATCCGCTGCTGGAAGCGCTGCGGAAACGGCGGCGCTATTTCCGCTTTAAGTCCGGCGACTACCTGGATTTATCGGACACAGCCGACTGGCAGCCTCTGGCCGAAGCGGTGTCGGAAAGCGCGGAATCCACCGGAAAGCAGGAGTTGGGCGCTTGCTGGGCGGCGTACCTGTCCACGCTGATTCGGGAAAACCGCCTGAATGTCACGCTGGATGAAAAGGCCGCCGAGGCCGCTTCCCTGGATTTTACCCCTCCGCCTCCGCCCGTCAATTGCCTGCGGCCTTATCAGGAACGGGGCTTTGCCTGGCTGCTTTCCCTCCACGCCCTGGGCTTGGGCGGCATCCTGGCGGACGATATGGGCCTGGGCAAAACGGTGCAGATGCTGGCCGCGCTGCTGTCGGTGAAGCAGAACGCCCCGGACCGAAAGCCTTCCCTGATCGTGTCGCCCACGTCGCTCACCTACAACTGGCTTAGCGAATGCGCCCGCTTCACACCCCAGCTGTCCGTTACGCTGCTCAGCGGCACCCAGGCCGCCCGGGCTGAACAGATCGAAGCCCTGCGAAGCGGCGACACCCCCGACCTGGTAATCACCAGTTATCCGCTGATTCGCCGGGACATTGGCCTGATGAAGGAGATTCCCTTCCGCTTCGCCATCCTGGACGAAGCCCAGCAGATCAAGAACGTGCAGAGCGTAGGCGCGCACGCGGTAAAGCTGCTGACCGCCGAAACCCGCATCGCCCTCACCGGCACGCCCATGGAGAACCACGCGGGCGAGCTGTGGAGCCTGTTTGACTTCGTGCTGCCCGGCTATCTGCCGCGGTACACCGATTTCCTGCGGCGCTGGGGAGAGGGCCAGAACGCCGACGACCTGCGCCGCCGCATCCGCCCGTTCCTCATGCGCCGGGTGAAGGGCGATGTGCTGGGCGAGCTGCCGGAGAAAATGGAAACCGTGCTCATGGCCGAGCTGCCCCCGGAACAGCGCCGGGTGTACGACGCGGCGCTGCTGCAAAAGCGCGAAAGGGTCAACCAGATTTTGCGGGACAGGGGCATGGGCCGGGGCCGGGCGGAGGTGCTCTCCGCTATCACGGAGCTGCGGCAAATTTGCTGCCATCCCGCTCTGTGCCTGCCGGATTACGACGGCGTGAGCGGCAAGCTGGAGCTGCTGATGGATGTGCTGCCCGGCTTCCTGGCCGCGGGACGGCGCGCGCTGATTTTCTCCCAGTTCACCTCCATGCTGCACATCATTGAAAAGCGATTGCAGCAGGAAGGCATTGCCTATCTCTATCTGGACGGCGACACGCCGCCGGCCAAGCGCCTGGAGCTGACTGAACGCTTTAACAGCGGGGAGACCAACGTGTTCCTCATTTCGCTGAAAGCGGGCGGCACGGGCCTGAACCTGACGGGAGCCGATTTGGTGATTCACTACGATCCCTGGTGGAATCCCACCGCCGAAGAGCAGGCCACCGGCCGCGCCCACCGCATCGGGCAGACCAAAAAAGTGGAAGTGCTGCGCCTGGTGGTGCACCACTCCATCGAGGAGCAGGTGTTGAAGATGAGCGACCGCAAGCGCCGCCTCTTCGATAAGCTCATCACCCCCGGCGAGGAAATGCCCACCCGCCTGACGGAGAAGGATATCCTGTCGCTGTTTGACGGAAAATAAAAAATATTTTAACATGCTAACACTTTAGCTTGACAGAGCGATAAAGCGATGGTATACTATGCCCTGTAAATCTGATTCACGAACCGGCAGGAGGAGCTTATGGAGCAGGACGTAACCCAAGCGCTGCGCAGGGAAGAAAAAATCACCCTGGCCCTTCGGGCGCTGTATGAGCAGTACGGCTTCCGCAAATACCGGATGGGGAAGTTTGAGGAATACGAGCTGTATATGGAAAACAAAAACTTCCTCAAAAACCCCAATATCATTACCTTCCACGACTTGGACGGCAGGCTGATGGCTTTAAAGCCCGACGTGACGCTGTCCATCGCCAAGAACACCCGGGCCAGCGACCAGTCCAGCGAAAAGGTGTATTACCTGGAAAATGTCTACTGGCTGGAAAAGCAGACCGGCGGCTACAAGGAAGTGAACCAGCTGGGCCTGGAATCCATCGGCAGGCTGGACGCCTTTTCCTATTATGAAGTGCTGGCCCTGGCCCAGGAAACCCTGGCCGCCATCAGCGAAAGCCACCGGATGCAGGTTTCCCATATCGGCTTCTGGGTGGCGCTGCTGGATGGACTGAGCATCGAGGAAGGCTTGCGGAAGGAGCTGTTTGCCTGCGTCCACGGCAAGCGCCTGCACGAATTAAAGGCGCTGCTGGACGGGGCGGGCGTGGCTCCCTTCGCGGCGGAGCTGATCGTGCAGGCCGCGTCCCTGTGCGGCGGGTTTGAGGATACGCTGGCCTCCGCCCAGCGCATCGCCATTTCCAATGGCATGACGGACGCGCTGAACGAGCTGGAAACGGTGTACGGCATGCTGAAACAGAAGGGCTGCGCGGAACACATGCGCCTGGATTTTTCCCTGGTGAACGACTGCGATTATTACGACGGCCTGATTTTCCAGGGCTATGTGGAGGGCGTGCCGCGGGCGCTGCTGTTTGGCGGCTACTACGGAAAGCTGCTGCGGAAGTTCGGAAAGAACCTGGACGCCATCGGCTTTGCGGTGTACCTGAACGAATTGGACGTGCTGTTTCGCTCCCAGCACGGGGCGGACGTAGACGCGCTGATCCTCTACGACGAAACCGCCGATTTCAATGCCTTACTTGTTCAGGCTGACGCCCTACGGGAACAGGGGCGGCGGGTCAGGCTGGAGAGACAGCTGCCGGAGGACGCCCGGTACGAGAAGCTGTACCGGTTCACGGAAAATGGTTTGGAGGAGGTGGGGAAGGATGCTTAACATCGCGCTGCCGAAAGGAAGACTGGGCGACCAGGTGCTTTCCCTGTTCTCCAAGATCGGCTTTGACTGCGGCGGCATCTACGACGGCGACCGGCGGCTGGTGCTGGAAAGCCCGGAAAACGGCGTGCGGTACCTGCTGGTGAAGCCCTCCGACGTGGCGATTTATGTGGAGTACGGCGCGGCGGACATCGGCGTGGTGGGGAAGGACATTCTCCTGGACGGGGAGCCGGATGTTTACGAACTGCTCGACCTGAACATCGGCAAGTGCCGGGTCTGCGTGGCCGGGCCGGATGATTACGTGGAGGATCGGGAGTCCGTGCTGCGGGTGGCGACCAAGTTTACCAAGATCGCCAAGGACTACTACAACGCCAAGAACCGGGAAATTGAGATCATCAAGCTGAACGGCTCCATCGAGCTGGCTCCTATCCTGGGGCTGACCGACGTGATTGTGGACATTGTGGAATCGGGCCGCACGCTGAAGGAAAACCATTTGAAGGTGCTGGAAACCGTGTGTCCCATCAGCGCCCGCTTGATCGCCAACCGGGCCAGCTACTTATTCAAAAACGAAATCATTATGCAAATCACCGAAAAATTGCAGGGGGTGCTGCCGCAATGATGAAGATCATGCCCGTAGACCAGTTCAATCCTGAGGATTTTAAAACCCCGCCCATCCAGGCGGGCAATGAGATCGAAGCTATTGTAGATGAAATCATCGCCAACGTGCGCCAAAACGGCGACCGGGCACTAAAGGAATACGCCGCGAAATTTGATAAGGCGGAATTGGATGCTGTTTTGGTCAGCGAAGAAGAAATCGCGGAAGCCTTCGCCACCTGCGACGCGGAGTTCATCGACATTTTGAAGCAGGCAAGGGACAACATCGAAGCCTTCCACAAGCGCCAGGTGCGCAGCAGCTTCATCGTCAGCGAAGAGGATGGTAGGGTGATGGGCCAGCGGGTCATTCCCCTTAAGCGCGTGGGTCTGTACGTGCCCGGCGGCACGGCGGCTTATCCTTCCTCTGTATTGATGGATGCGGTGCCTCCCAAAATCGCCGGGGTGAAGGAAATCGTCATGTCCACCCCGCCCAAGAAAGACGGCAAAGTGAACCCCGCCATCCTCTGCGCGGCGAAAATCGCGGGGGTGACCAAGATCGTCAAGGCGGGCGGGGCCCAGGCCATCGCAGCCCTGGCCTACGGCACGGAGTCCGTGCCCAATGTGGACAAGATCGTGGGCCCCGGCAATGTGTTTGTGGCTACCGCCAAGCGCCGGGTGTACGGCATTGTGGATATCGACATGATCGCCGGGCCCAGCGAAATTTTAGTGCTGGCCGACGGCAAAAGCAACCCGGCGTTCGTGGCGGCGGACTTGCTTTCTCAGGCGGAGCATGATAAACTGGCATCGGCGATCTTAGTGACCGACAGCGTCGAGTTGGCCCAGCAGGTGCAGGCGGAAGTCGAAAAACAATTGCAGCGCCTGCCCCGGCAGGAAATCGCCCGCGCCTCCATCGACAATAACGGAAAAATCATCGTGGCCCACAATCTGGAGCAGGGCATCGAAA
>CADBCX010000166.1 GCA_902793245.1 uncultured Eubacteriales bacterium
GCTGAAAGCCCGGGGCCTCAAGGTGGCGGCCCAGAAGCTGGACCCCTACATCAACGTGGACCCCGGCACCATGAGCCCCTACCAGCACGGGGAGGTGTACGTCACCGAGGACGGCGCGGAAACCGATCTGGACCTGGGCCATTACGAGCGCTTCATCGACGAGGACCTGAACAAGTATTCCAATCTGACCACCGGCAAGGTGTATTCCAATGTGATCCTGAAGGAACGCCAGGGCGGGTATCTGGGCAGCACGGTGCAGACCATTCCGCACATCACCGATGAAATCAAGCGGTTCATTTACCGGGTAGGCGAAAAGACCGACGCGGACGTGGTGATCACCGAAATCGGCGGCACCATCGGCGATATCGAATCCCAGCCTTTCATCGAGGCCATCCGCGAAGTGGGCCTGGAGGTTGGACGGGAAAACGCCCTGTATGTCCACGTCACGCTGGTACCGTACCTGAAAGCCAGCGGGGAACACAAATCCAAGCCCACCCAGCATTCCGTCAAGGAATTGCAGGGCATGGGCATCACGCCCAATATCATCGTGCTGCGGGTGGACGAAAAGATCACCGATGAAAGCATCTTCACCAAGATCGCCCATTTCTGCAACGTGAAGCCCGACTGCGTGATCGAAAACCTGACCGTGCCCATTCTCTACGAAGCGCCGCTGATGCTGGAGCAAAAGAAGCTTTCGTCCATCGTCTGCCGGGAACTGGGCATTCAAGCGCCTGCCCCCGATTTGTCCGAATGGCATTGCCTGGTGGAGCGCATCCGGCATCAAAGCAAAACCGTCAAAATCGGCCTGGTGGGGAAATATGTGCAATTGCACGACGCCTATCTGTCCGTGGCCGAGGCCCTGCGCCACGCAGGGTACGCCCTGGACGCCAGGATCGACATTGCCTGGATCGATTCGGAAACGCTGACGGAAGAGAATGCGGACGAAAATCTGTCTTCCATGGACGGCCTAATCGTGCCTGGGGGCTTTGGGAGCCGGGGCATCGAGGGCATGATCCTGACGGCAAGGTATGCCCGGGAGCATCATATCCCGTACTTTGGTATCTGTCTGGGCATGCAGATTGCTGTGATCGAATTTGCCCGACATGCGGCGGGCCTGGAAAACGCCAATTCCCGGGAATTTGACGAAAACACCCCCCACAAAGTCATCGACTTTATGCCAGGGCAGAACGATGAAATCGACAAGGGCGGCACGCTGCGTCTGGGAAAATATCCCTGCGTACTCAAAGATAACACCGTGATCGCTCGTTGTTACAATGCAAAGGAGATCAGCGAACGCCACCGCCACCGCTATGAATTTGCCAACGCATACCGGGAGGCGCTGGAGCAGGCGGGCTTATGCCTCTCCGGCCTGTCTCCGGATGGGCGGCTGGTGGAAACCGTTGAGCTGCCGGGCGAGGACTTCTTTGTGGGCGTCCAGTTCCATCCCGAATTCAAGAGCCGTCCCAACAAGCCCCATCCGCTGTTTGTGGGCTTTATTCGAGCGGCCACTAAAAATCAATAAAGGCAGGAAAACACCATGGCCTTTCTGACGCTCAGCAATGGAGATATATATGAGGGACGCCGCATCGGCGCCCCTGTTGATCGTATCGGGGAATTGGTTTTCAGCACCGGGATGGCAGGGTATCTGGAAACCCTTACCGATCCCAGCTATTATGGCCAGATCGTCACCCAGAGCTTTCCCCTGATCGGCAATTACGGCGTGATCCCGGAGGATTTTGAGGGAACGCCGCGGCTGTTTGGGTATATCGTTCGTGACCTGTGCGATACCCCGTCCAATTTCCGCAGCGGGGGCAAACTGAATGATTTCCTGCTTACCCATGGCATTCCGGGCCTGTGCGGGGTGGACACCCGGGAGATCGTGCGCACCGTGCGGGAAGAAGGCGTCATGAACGCCATGATTTCGGATGCTCCCCCTGCCAATCTTTCTGCGCTTCGGGCGTACCGGGTGGAAAACGCGGTAGCCACCGTTACTTGCCTGGAAAAGCATATTTTTCCAGCAGAGGGTAATCAGCGCTTTCGGATATCGTTGATGGATTACGGTGTGAAGCGCGGCATTGTGCGTTCTTTGCAGAAAAGAGGCTGCGAGGTCACCGTGTGGCCTGCCGAAACAAAAGCGGAGAACGTGTTGGTGGATGACCCGAATGGGATCGTGCTGTCCAACGGCCCGGGCGATCCCAAGGAAAACGACGGCTGCATTGCTGAGATCCGCAAGCTGTTGGGGAAAAAACCTATGATGGGCATTTGCCTGGGGCATCAGCTGATTGCCCTGGCCCTTCATGGAGATACGGTAAAGCTGAAATACGGCCATCGGGGCGGAAATCAGCCGGTGAAAGACCTGACCACAGGCCGAAGCTTTATCACCAGCCAGAATCATGGCTACGCGGTAGTGGCGGGCAGCCTGTGCGGCATCGGGCAGGAAGTGTTCGTCAACCTGAACGATGGAAGCTGCGAAGGCATGGATTATCCCGATCTTCAATGCTTTTCCGTTCAGTTCCACCCGGAAGCCTGCGCAGGCCCCAGGGATACGGGCTTCCTCTTTGACCGGTTCATCCGCATGATGGGAGGGAACACACATGCCTAAGGATTCATCCATCCGCAAAGTGCTGGTGATCGGCTCCGGCCCTATCGTCATCGGCCAGGCGGCGGAATTTGATTATGCCGGAGCCCAGGCCTGCCGGGTGCTGAAGGAAGAAGGCGTGGAGGTGGTGCTGGTCAATTCCAACCCGGCCACCATCATGACGGATCAGCATTTGGCAGATCACATCTACCTGGAGCCCATGAACGCCGCCGTTCTTCGCCGCATCATCGGGAAGGAGCGCCCCGACGGGCTGCTGGCCGGGCTGGGCGGCCAGACCGCCCTGACCCTTGCCATGCAATTGAGCCGGGACGGAACGCTGGAAGAATTCGGTGTGCGGCTGCTGGGCTCATCCATGGAGGCTATCGAAAAAGCGGAGGACCGGGAACAGTTCCGCAATACCATGCAAGCGATCGGCCAGCCCTGCGTGCCTTCCCAAATCGCCGAAACGCTGGACAGCGCTCAGAGCGCCGCCCGGGAAATCGGCTATCCCGTGATCGTCCGCCCAGCCTATACCCTGGGGGGCACGGGCGGCGGCATCTGTGAGGACGAAGCTGCCCTGCTTTCCATTGCCAAAGCGGGGCTGGATGCTTCGCCCATCCATCAAATCCTGGTGGAAAAGTGCATTGCCGGGTGGAAGGAAATCGAGTTTGAAACCCTGCGGGATCATGTGGGAAATGCCATTGCCGTGTGCTCCATGGAGAACGTGGACCCCGTTGGCATCCACACCGGGGACAGCATCGTGGTGGCTCCTACGCTGACGCTCTCCGACAAGGAATTTCAAATGCTGCGCACCGCCAGTTTGCAAATGATCGAGGCCATCGGGATCGAGGGCGGGTGCAACTGCCAATTCGCCTTGAATCCCGATTCCTTTGAATATGCCGTGATCGAGGTCAACCCCCGGGTGTCCCGTTCCTCCGCCCTGGCCAGCAAGGCCACCGGATACCCCATCGCCAAAATCACCACCCGCATCGCCCTGGGCTACACCCTGGACGAGCTTCGCAACGACGTGACCGGGCAAACCAGCGCGTTTTTCGAGCCCACATTGGACTATGTGGTGGTCAAGATCCCCAAGTGGCCCTTTGATAAATTCCAAGGCACTTCCCGCAGCCTGGGCACCCAGATGAAAGCCACTGGCGAGGTCATGGCCATCGGCCAGAGCTTTGAGGAAACGCTGATGAAGGCGGTGCGGGGGGCGGAAATCGGGCTGGACACCTTAAATGCACCGCCGCTTACCGATGACCCGGTGTCCGTCCGGCTGACGAAGCAGGACGACCATCGGCTGTTTACCGTGTTTGAAGCATTGAAAGCAGGCATGACGGTGGACGCTGTTTTTGCGCTGACGAAAATTGACCGTTGGTTTCTTTCCCGTTTGCAGGCCATGGCGATGCTGGAAAACCGCATCAACCATACCGGCTTGCAGGTAGGAAACTACGAGCAGCTGAAGCGGTGGGGATACCCGGATGGGGCCATTCGACGTCTGTTTCACACCGATCACCTTCCTGATTGGTCTGCCAGCTACAAGATGGTGGACACCTGCGGGGCGGAATTTTCGGCCCGCACGCCGTACTTCTATTCCTGCTGTGACGCTGCCTGCGACGCCCGTAGTTTCCCCCGCAGCGGAAAGCCGGTGGTGATGGTGCTGGGGTCCGGCCCCATCCGCATCGGCCAGGGCATCGAGTTTGACTATTCTTCTGTGCACTGCGTGTGGACACTCCAGGAAATGGGTTATGATGTTGTCATCGTCAACAACAACCCGGAGACCGTTTCCACCGACTACGACACCGCCAACCGCCTGTACTTTGAACCGCTCACACCGGAGGATGTCATGCAGATCATCCAGGTGGAGCAGCCCGTGGGCGTGGTGGTAGCCTTCGGCGGGCAGACCGCCATCAAGCTGACCCAGTATTTGGATCAGCACGGCATCCGCATCCTTGGCACCTCCGCCGAGTCCATCGACATTGCGGAAGATCGCGCCCGGTTCGACGCCCTGCTGGAGAACTTCGGCATCCGCCGTCCCCGGGGCATGGGCGTGAACACATTGGTAGAAGCGGTGAACGCCGCGGAGGAACTGGGCTACCCCGTGCTGCTGCGGCCCTCCTACGTCATCGGCGGGCAGAACATGACCATCTCCCGGTCTAAAGCCCAGACCGTGGCTTACATGGAGAAAATCCTCTCCGGCGGGATTGAAAACCCTGTCCTCGTTGACCAGTACCTGCCCGGCATCGAACTGGAAGTGGACGTGATTTCCGACGGCCAGGACGTGCTGATTCCCGGCATCATGGAGCACATCGAGCGGGCGGGCGTCCATTCCGGCGACTCCATCGCCGTGTATCCGCCCTTCAACCTGAACGACGTGTTCCTGCGGAAAATCTGCGATTGCAGCGAAAAATTAGCCCTGGCGCTGGGTACCAAGGGCTTAGTCAATATCCAGTATCTGATTTATAATGACGAACTGTATGTGATCGAAGTCAACCCCCGGGCCAGCCGCACGGTGCCCTACATCAGCAAGGTGACCAAGGTTCCCATGGTCGATTTGGCTGCGAAAGTGATGCTGGGGGCGAAGCTGATAGATTTGGGCTACGGCTGCGGCCTGTACCGCACCCCGCCTTATGTGGCGGCGAAGGTGCCGGTGTTCTCCTTTGAAAAGCTGAACGACGCCAATTCCATCTTAGGCCCGGAAATGAAGTCCACCGGCGAGGTCTTGGGCATCGGCAAGACCCTGCCCGAAGCGCTGTTCAAGGGCCTGACCGCCGCGGGCTTCAAGGTGCCCGCCGCCAACAGCAAGGGCAAAACCGGCGTGCTGCTGAGCGTGGAGGAAAACGACTACCAAGAGATTATCTCCCTGGCGAAGCGCTTCTTTGACCTGGGCTTGAAACTCTACGCCACAACCGGCACCGCCAAGGCCATTGAAAGCTTAGGCATTCCCGTCACCGCCGTGGCCAACGCCACCGAGAACGACGAAATCACGTCCCTCATGGAAAGCGGCAATGTGCATTACATTGTGTACACCGGCGCGGTGAAGGACGCCACCATCGGGGATTACACCGTCTTGCACCGCAAAGCCATGCAGCTTGGCATTCCCTGCCTGACCAGCCTGGACACCGCCGGGGCGCTGGCGGACATCATGGCCTCCCGCTTCACCGCCCAGAACATCGAGCTCATCGACATCAACCACATGCGGGCCTGGCGGCAGCGCATCCACTTCGCCAAGATGCAGTCCTGCGGCAACGATTACATCTTCATCGAGAACTTCGACGGGGCCATCACTTGCCCGGAATCCCTGTGCGTGCAGCTGTGCGCGCCGCACTACGGCATCAGCGGGGACGGCATCGTACTGATCGAAAAATCCGGCATTGCCGACGCGAAGATGCGCTCCTTCAACAAGGATGGCAGCGAAGGCAAGATGGCGGGCAACAACATCCGCTGTGTGGCAAAATACCTGTATGACAAGGGCTATGTCCGCAGCGAATACCTGACCATCGAAATGGCGGGACAGGTGCATCACCTGAAAGTATACCTGCGGGACGGCAAGGTGAATTCCGTCTCCGTGGATATGGGCAAGGCGTCCTTCGCTGCGAAAGACATCCCCGTCCTTGCGTGCACAGAAGAAGTA
>CADBCX010000167.1 GCA_902793245.1 uncultured Eubacteriales bacterium
TGTCGGTTTCTTCCAACGGCGTTATTTCGCCAGATGCGGGTCCAGGGGGATCATCCCCCTGGTGGGGCCTGGGGTGAAACCCCAGCGTAACCTCTTGTTGGATTTTCATCCTTTACAACAAGGCTGTTAAGATTTTAGAAGAAGAATGGTATTATTGCGGCATGCTCACGTTTACGCCATTGACCTCCACGCCGTCGTCGGCGCGGATGAGGATGTAGGGGTGACCGTCGATGACGCGGGTCTCCACCAGGTCGGTGCGGTCGGAATTGACCTTGATGACCACGCTGGGGGTCTTGACCTCGAACTGCTTGGCGTTGGTGATGTTCACCGCGTCCAGGCGGGCCTGTTTTCCGAACTCCTGGTCGTACTTGTCGTTGAAGGCTTCCATGTGGGCGGTGGACACGCCGCATTCCGCCAGCACGTCGGTCACGTCGTACTTGGTCAGCTGCACGGGCTCGGCGCTCTTTTCCTGCTTCTTTTCCTCCAGGCGCTCCATCACCTGCTCGTGCACGGCCTGCATCACTTCGTAGCTGCATTCCTCCTGCAGCGTTTCCTGCAAAATCGTCTGGAAAATTTCCTTCTGCTGGTCGGCGGGCATGGGCAGCTCGGACTGGAACACGGCGTTCACGAAGTCGTCGTGGCCCTCGGCGGTGTCGCGGGTGTAATACAGCGCCTGGTACACGTTGGCGGCGCGCTCCTCAAAAGCCGGGAACAGGAAGCCCATTTCCGGCGCGCCCACGATCCAGTCGGATTCACGGCTGCGGAAGTCGTTGCGGCCCGCATCGTAGCTGAGGGTCGGCTTGGTCAGGCGCACGGGACACACGCTGCACAGGATGTAATGGAACACCTCGGTGCTCATGTCTGCCACCTTGCTGTCGTCCTCCTTGGATCGGTAGGGAATATCGTAGCCGTCGTGCATCAGCAGAATCAGGTAATGATCCTCCATGTGCAGGCTGGCAATTATCTGCTGGAAGAAATATTCCACCGTTTCATCGTCCTTGAGGGCGGTGTTTTTGAGCGCTGTCAGCAGCTGGTATTCCGGCGAGGTTTCCATGGTTTCCGGGTCAAAGCGGATATCCAGCAGGTTCTGGCCCTGGTTGCCGGACAGGGTGCGCTTGAAAATGGCCAGGTATTTTTCCGCTTCCTCCTGGGCCATGCCCACCAGGGACCGGGTGAAGGACGAAATCACTTCGCCCTGGTTGTTCACATAGCAGCCCCGGATGCAGGTGATGTTGTTGTGTTCCACATTAAAGCGCCGCTTGATTTCGGCAATGTCTTTCTTGTTCATGTTTTCCCCCGTGTTTGTTTGATGAATCGCCGCGGCGCGGCAGGACACAGTATACCACAAAACCCCGAAAAAGGAAATAGCCTGTGAATACCGCAGCAAATATGATAAATTCTTTCGGCATCAGCTATTGACGGCGGCAACCGGTACATATATAATAGGAAAGAAACAGGGGTTTTTCCGCGAAACGCCGAATTCCCCTGCATGCAATAATACTTTCAGAATGGGAGGTTGCCCCAAATGTCCGTGGTATGGTATATCCTGGTCCTGCTTGTGGTGGCCGCGGCCATCGCCTATGTGGTGTACAACTATCAGCGCATCCGCAAGATGCCTGAAGGTACCCAGGAAATGATCGAAATGGCCGGAATCATCCGCTCCGGCGCCAACACCTTCATGAAAACCGAATACCGCACCATTATCATCGTGGTGATTCTGCTGGCGGCGGTATTCAGCCTGTTCGTGGAAAAGACCAGCGGCATCACGTTCCTGTTCGGCGCGCTGATGAGCTCCTGCGCCTGCGTGATCGGCATGCGGAGCGCCACCTACGCCAACGTGCGCACCGCCAACAAGGCCCGCGAAAGCCTGTCCATCGGCGAAACCGTGAAGGTTGCCCTCTGCGGCGGCTCCATTTCCGGCCTGTGCGTGCAGGGCCTGGGCCTGCTGGGCCTGGTGTCCGTGCTGATGATTTTCGGCAGTGTGCGCCATGACGTGACGGGCGGCGGCTACATCACCTCCCTGGCGGGCGTCAACCCCACCATCATGCGCATCTCCACGTATTCCCTGGGCTGCTCCCTGGTCGCCATGTTCAACCGCGTGGCCGGCGGCAACTACACCAAGGCCGCGGATATCTCCGCCGACATCCTGGCCAAGGTCCGCAACGACCTGCCCGAGGACGACTCCCGGGTGCCCAACGTTATTGCCGACTTCATCGGCGACAACGTGAACGACATCGCCGGCAACTGCTCCGACCTGCTGGAGTCCTTCGTCGCCACTATCTCCGCTTCCCTGATGATCGCCGTCATCCTGTTCCAGCAGTATGAAGGCAAATTCACCGAAGCCAAAGAAGTGCTGGAAAAGGTGTTCAGCGCCACCATCACCTATCCCGTCCTGCTGGCGGGCCTGGGCCTGCTCAGCTGTCTGCTGGGCCTGTTCTATGCCGACCGCAAGAAGATGAGCGACAATCCCTCCCGGGAACTGAACCTGGCTACCTGGATCTCCGCGGGCCTGACCGTGGTGCTTGGCTTCATTGCCGCGGCGATTTGCTTTGCCGGCGTGGACGGCGCGGTGCTGAGCAATGAGTATGGCTGGACTGCGGGCTGGGTTTCCCCCTGGATCTGCGCTGTGCTGGGCATCGGCAGCGGCGTTGCCATCGGCTCCATCACGGAATACTACACATCCACCGATTATAAGCCCACCCGCACTCTGGCTGAAATGGCGCCCGAAGGCGAAGCTTTCGTGGTCACCAAGGGCGACGCCGTGGGCTCCCGCAGCGTGCTGCTGCCCGTGCTGGTGATCGGCATCGCGCTGTTTGTGTCCGGCAAGCTGGCGGGCATCTACGGCGTAGCCACCGCCGCCCTGGGCATGCTGGCCTTCGTGGGCGCAACAGTTTCTATCGACGCCTTCGGCCCCATCGCCGACAACGCGGGCGGCCTGGCGGAAAGCTGCCACCTGGACGCCAACGTGCGCGTCATCACCGATAAGCTGGACGCCGTGGGCAACACCACCGCCGCCGTGGGCAAGGGCTTTGCCATCGGCTCCGCCGCCTTCGCCACCGTGTCCCTGATCGTTTCCTACGTGGGCAACTACTCCGCTGAAATGACCCTGAACATCGCTTCCTTCGTAGTCGTCGCAGGCGCCATCATCGGCGGCGCGCTGGTGGAATACTTCTCCGCCATGCTGACCGACAACACCATCGAATCCGCCAAGCTGATGGCCGACGAGGGCGACAAGCAGCTGACCCCCGAAGTGCTGGCCGGTGAAAAGACCCCGGACTACAACCGCATGATCGAGCTGGCCGCCAAGCAGGCGCTGAAAAAGATGCTGGTGCCCTCCATCCTGGCCATGGTCATTCCCGTGATCGGCGGCTTCCTGTTCGGCGTGGACTTTGTGGGCGGCCTGCTCATCGGCGCGACCATCGTGGCCATTCCCCGCGCCATCTTCATGGGCAACTCCGGCGGCGCGTTCGACAACGCCAAGAAATACATCGAATCCGGCGCGCTGGAAGGCCACGGCAAGGGCACTGCTGCCCATAAGGCCGCCGTCACCGGCGACACCGTGGGCGACACCCGCAAGGACGTTGTGGGCGTGGCGCTGGACATCTTCATCAAAACCATGTCCACCGTGGCCAACACCCTGGTCAGCGTGTTCCGCAACATCACCCTGATCCGGTAATCATTTCCCGATAGAATGGCAAAGCCCCCGGAAAGAGGTTCTCCTCTTTTCGGGGGCTTTGTCCGTGGGATCGTGTCCTATTCATTTTTCCAGTTCATAAAATGATATTGACCAGGATCGTCGGAAAAACCCACTGACCTGTACAATGAGTAACCGCTGTCTGTTGCTTTCAGTTCTACAACAGACAGCGCTTTTTCTTTCGCCTCTTTCAGCAGCGCCTCCATGATGCGTTTGGCATATCCCCTTTTCCGAAAGGATGGGCGGGTATACACATTCATCACGATCCCCGTTTTTCCGTTCATGAAGGCCGGGCTCATCGGTTTCATCACTATCAACAGAAACGCACACGAAACGATGCTCCCGCTTTGCCGAATCACATAGGCAATAAGATCCTTGCCCAAGTGCTCCCGAAAATATGCCGGCAGACTTGTCCGAATCGCATCAGCGTCCCGATCTCCAAGTTTGCCGAAATCCTCCCGCAGGTATTCAAGCCGCATCATGACAAGGGCGTCGACGTCCTCCATCCCAGCCTTT
The DNA here is from genome assembly GCA_902793245.1 of uncultured Eubacteriales bacterium. Classification (GTDB taxonomy): domain Bacteria; phylum Bacillota; class Clostridia; order Christensenellales; family Aristaeellaceae; genus RUG563. The sequence continues at coordinate 4,211 of CADBCX010000167.1, forward strand.
TCAACGTTCATCCGATTTCCCTCTCCTTCCGGTTATCAGTGGAAGCAGAGAAAAAGGCGCGCTCTCCGCCAGGAAGAACGCGCCTTTTTCAACGGCTTTTCAGCGCTGTGCAGCCGGGCTGATTACTTGCCCCGGGGAGCGCTCCAGTCGTAGTTTTTCAGGTTGATGCTCAGGTGGCGGGGCAGGCCCTCAACCATCATGGGCGTGTAGTGGCCCTGAATCAGTGGACGCACATAGTCCAGGAATTCTTCGGTGACATAGTTGCCCGCCTTGTTGATCCACTTGCGCGGAACCACCTTTTCCCCGTTGGCGATGCGGTGCACGTCGTACACGCCGGTGGCGCTCTGGTAAGGATCGTCGGACACGCGGTCGATGACGACCATCACGCCGGAGGAACCTTCGTCAGCGGCCTTGACCGTCGCGCCGCCCACGTTAAAAGCTTCGTCCACGTCGATCTTGCTGGCCAGGTGCGCAGCGGCGCGCTGCAGGGTGGACAGCTCGATGGCGCGGGTCTTGCAGCCCAGTTCGTTCTTGACCACCTGAGCCAGGTAGGCGGCGGTGCCGCTCATCTGGATGTGGCCGAAAGCGTCCAGGGAATCGGCGCCCGCGTATTCGCACACGTACTTGCCTTCCTTGGTCTTGATGCCTTCGGACACGACGGCGACCACCACGTCCTTCTTTTCCAACAGCTTCTTGACTTCTTCCACGAAGCCTTCGATGTCGAAGGGCAGCTCGGGCAGATAAATCAGGTCGGGGCCTTCGCAGTCCTCGCTCTTGGACAGGGCGGCGGCGCCGGTCAGCCAGCCCGCGTTGCGGCCCATGATTTCCACGATGTTCACGTTCTTCTTCTTGTAGGAGAAGCCCATGGCGTCGCAGATGATTTCCTTGGTGGAGGTGGCGATGTACTTGGCGGCGCTGCCGAAGCCGGGGGTATGGTCGGTGATGGCCAGGTCGTTGTCGATAGTCTTGGGGCAGCCGACGAATTTCTGCTTCGCGCCGGTCAGCAGGGAGTAGTCAAACAGCTTGCGGATGGTGTCCATGGAGTCGTTGCCGCCGATGTAGATGAACACTTCGATGTCCAGCTTATCCAGCAGCTCGAAAATGCGCTCATAGACCGACTTGTCCTCGTGGATTTCCGGCAGCTTGTAGCGGCAGGTGCCCAGGAAAGCGGAAGGAGTGCGCTTGAGCAGCTCCAGATCCAGCTCGTTCTTGATATGATCGGACAGGTCCACATACTGTTCATCCATGAAACCCTGGATGCCGTAACGCATGCCGTAGACCTTGTTGTAGCCGCGTTCCTTGGCGGTTTTGAACACGCCCGCCAGGCTGGCGTTGATGACGGCAGTGGGGCCGCCGGACTGACCAACGAGAACATTACCTTTCATGCTGTTTCCTCATTTCTTTTTTCTTATATATCCATTGATCACCGGAAGATGAACAATGCATTGACTTCTGTACGGCAAACCGTTGCCGGGCGGAACCGGGAGACGGCCCTCGTCAAATAAACCGAACCTTTGACATTATACTACCGCGTTTTCGGCTTGTCAACCGGATTATCCCAGGTTTTGTCAAGCTGGAGCTGTACTTTCGCGGTATGTATAAATCGTTTTTCGCCTTCCCATACTAAAGGAAAACCATCGGGAGGGAATGCCATGCGGACGGATACGGACTGGGAACCGGCCAAGCCCGGCGTCATCACGGAGGACTATCGGGAAAGCCTTCTCCTGATCCGGCAGGCGGCCCGCGTTGAGAACAGCGAGGATGTAACGCTGCGGGAGTTCACGGTGCTGGGGCATCCCGCCGCGCTGCTGTATGTGGATGGGCTGACGGACAGCGAAAACACGCAGCGCTTTTTTCTGGAGCCGCTGCTGCGGGCCGGGCCGGTTCCGGCCGATGAAGCACTGCGTGATTATTTGATGAATACAGTGCTGCCGCT
>CADBCX010000168.1 GCA_902793245.1 uncultured Eubacteriales bacterium
CTTGGGCCAGAAGCTTCATACTTCTCGTAATCCCAGCGCGTCAGGCGGAGGTTGTCGGTTTATTCCAACGGCGTTATTTCGCCAGGTGCGGGTCCAGGGGGATCATCCCCCTGGTGGGGGTCTGGGGCGCATAGCCCCAGCGTTCCCCACGCTTGCTTTGTTTCACCCTTCATACCAAGGCTGTTAATAGTCAAAACAGAAAAAGAATAATCCGGAATAAACAGTGAAAATACTGTCGCAGGACAATTTCGCTGTCAATTTGCTTGACAATCATCATAAATAAGTATAAAATTTGAGAGAAAGGGATTATGATCTGCAAAAACGTCTGTGCTTTTGGATATTGGGGCTGTTCCCCCGCGATCGGGCATAAGGAAAAGCCGGACAGCAGAGAACCGAGGTTTTACAACACCGGAGAAACCGATAAAAAACGGATGGAACGACCCATCCATCCGCGCTCCGCCGGCAAGGGTGAATAGCCGGGCAGGGCATGGGGAAAGAGAAAATACGGATGCAGCAAAACGTACAAATCAGATTATTGGGCGATTTTGATATCCTGGTCAACGGGATACGCCAAAATAACCTGGCGGCAAAAAGCAGGAAAGGCGTCAGCCTGATGGAATACCTGATCCTGCAGCGCGGGCGCTCGGTACCTGTTCAGCGCCTGATCCGGGAGCTTTGGAGCGGTGGCCGTTATGACAGTCCGGAAAGCGCGCTCAAAACGATGATCAGCCGTTTTCGCGCCTTGCTCAACAGCATTTCTCCCGGCCTGGGCGGATGTATCGTGTCCGAGCAGGGGGCGTACAGGTGGATCAGCGGCGCGGCTGTCAACGTGGATGTGCTGGATATGCTGAGCCTGCTGGAAAGCCTGCACGCTGATTCGACCAGGGAACAAAGAATCGACTGTTACCGCAAAGTGCTGGAATTGTATCAGGGCGACCTGTACCAGACCGGGGACATTTGCAACGGCTCGATGCAGGTCAGCTGGCTCCATCGGGAATACCTCCGCGCGGTTTACACCTGGATTGAACTGCTGAAGGAAACCAATGACTACGAGGAAATCGTCCGCATCTGCCGGAAAGCCATCCAGGTGGATGAATTGGACGAACAGCTGCATATAGAAATGATCCGCGCAATGATTCAAATGAATTATACAGCGGAGGCGATCAGCGAATACAAGCGTGTGGCGGCGCATGCATCCCGCCCGGAGCCGCCGGCGGCAGCGCCGAAGGATATGAGCGCGGATTACCAGCGTATGATAGACGTAGGGGACATGGCCAATCAGAAGCTGAACATGATCCGCGATGAACTGATGGACGAAAGCACACAGCAGGAAGGCCCCTTCTTCTGCGAATACAGCGCCTTTAAAGAATTCTACTGCATTCAGCGCCGCATGATGGAACGGCTGGGGTCCACCATGTTCCTCGGCATCATCATGATTGTCAACCCGGAAGAATCGATTTCGTCGGTTGTCCGGGAAAGCACCATGGCAGGGCTGTGCGAAATCGTCCGAAACAACCTGCGTAAAGGAGACATTGTCAGCAGGGCCGCTCCGGCGGTGATCGCCATGCTCCTGCCCACCGTCAGCTACAGCACCGGAAGCGCGGTATTGGAGCGTATCGAAAGCCTGTTTTACGAGGAATACCCGAATCAGTCCATTGTCCTCAGCTCCCGTGTTACCCCCCTGGGCGGCAGCATGGCGGAGCAAAAATGAACAAAGCGTTTTAGCCTGACGAAGGAAGAAGGTGAAGCGGAATGAGACGAAAATCCCTGGTGAACGCGCTGGTTTTACTCACGGTTTCCGTCATCGTTCTGATATGCTGCGCAGCCATATGCGAGGCAAAATGGCCAAAAACAAGCAGCGATGGGCAGAAAACAAACAGCAAGCTGAAGGTGGATGTGGGAAATTCCAGCGAAGGATACTTCATGGCGGCTGTCACATCAAAGAACAAGCACAAAATGAAGCTTCGTGTGGAAAAAGGCGGAGAAACGCTGACCTACGACCTGAACAGCTCCGGCAAATTTGAGGTGTTTCCTTTTCAGCTGGGCAGTGGGAAATATGAGATTTCCCTGTGGGAAAACGTGTCGGGAAAGAAGTTTTCAGCCGCCGGAAAGATCAGCGTAAACGTCAAGCTGAAACGGGAGGACGGCGCGTTCCTGTATCCCAACCAGTATGTGAACTATGGAAAAAACGACCCGGTGGTCGGTATGTCGCTCAAGGTCTGCCGGGATAAAGAGGGCAAGGATGCGTATGCGGCAATCAAAAAGTACATTACCGAGAATTTCCGGTACGATTATGTGAAGGCCGCAACCATCAAGCCCAGCATCCTGCCTGATATTGAAACATGCTTCACCAAGAAAACCGGCGTCTGCCAGGATCTTTCCGCCGTGATGGTCGCCATGCTCAGGGTGCAGGGCATTCCCGCGAGGCTGGTAATCGGATACGCGGATAAAATTTACCATGCCTGGGTCGTGTGCGAGGTGAATGGCAAAAAGGTGCTGTTTGATCCAACCGCGGCAGTGAGCAAAAGCAAAAACGCAGCGAACTATTCCGTCGAGCGCTATTATTGACAGGGGGCACGTATCATGAGCAAGAAAAAACAAACCAGCCTTTCTTCCGCCGAACTGAGCAATTTCTGCGGGCAGGTTGCCTTGATTCTGGAAGCCGGCCTTCCGCTGTACGATGGCATGGAAACCCTGGCCGGCGCTGACAAGGGCAGTGAAAACGCCGATATTTACGAATCCGCCAGCAAAGGCGTTACCGAAAAGGGTTCCCTGTACGACGCGCTGAAGGATGACGACCGCTGGCCCAAATACCTGGTGGAAATGGTGGGCATCGGCGAGCGCTCCGGCCAGCTGGACCGCGTGATGCGCGGGCTGGAAGAATATTACGCGCGTGAGGACCGCATCCGTTCCTCCATCGTTGGCGCCGTGACCTATCCCATGGTGCTGGGCGTGATGCTGATCGTGATCGTGCTGATTCTGCTGTGGAAGGTGCTGCCGGTCTTCCGCCGGGTGCTGGCCTCCATGGGTGTCGGCATGACGGAATCCGGCAGTATGCTGATGCAGCTGGGCGTGTCCGTGGGCTGGATCATCCTGGCGCTGGTCGCCGTTGTGGTGCTGCTGGTGATCGCTGGCGTGATTCTCATGCGCACAAAGCATAAGGATAAAGTCATGCGCCTGGTGCAGAAGGTATTCCCTTCTATCCATAAGGTCAATACCCAGCTCTCCGCTTCCCGCGTGGCCAGTGTGCTGTCCATGATGCTTTCCGGCGGCTTCCCCATGGACGAGGCCCTGGAAATGACCGCCCACGTGCTGACAGACCGCGAGGCTGCCGCAAAGGTGGAGCAGATCCGGAAGTCTTTGGATGAGGGAAGCACCTTCGCCGAAGCCGTGACCAACGCCCAGATGTTCCACGACCTGCACAACCGCATGGTCACCATGGGCAGCGCCACGGGCCGGGAGGATCAGGTGCTGGGCAAGCTGGCCGACCTGTACGAAGAACAGGTGGAAGACGGCATCACCCGGCTGGTGGCCATCATCGAACCCACGCTGGTGGCGATGCTTTCCATCGTGATCGGCGCAGTGCTTCTGTCCGTCATGCTGCCCATGGCGGGCATCCTGTCCAGCCTGTAATCCTTGCCGCTTTCAGAACAGACCGGACGCAAAAGGGGATAGCCTATGAATCGAAAGGATCTTATTAAAATACTGGCCATTGCCGCTGTGCTGGTATTGGCGGTACTGCTGGTCAACCGGATCGATACGGCCCATGAAACGGCTGAAACGGATATCGTCCGGGATGCCGTCAAGAATGCCGCCATTACCTGCTACGCGGTGGAAGGCGCGTATCCCGACGATGTCTCCTATCTGCGGGAGAATTACCGCCTGGCTTACGACGAGGACAGGTATCTGGTCACATACGAAGCCTTCGCTTCCAACATGATCCCCGATATCTATGTGACCGAAAGGAGCAATGAGAGGGGAGGCGAAGACCTGTGAGCAGGAAGAACCCTCCGTCCCATGCCATTTCGGGTGTGTTCGTGTTCCTAGTGCTGGGGATTTTCGCTGTGTTCTCCACGGTGATGGTGCTGCTGGGCGCCCGGGCTTACAAGAGCACGGCTGACCGCGCGGCGGAGCATAACGCATACAGAATCGGCATGGCCTATGTGCGCAGCATGGTGCGCGGCGACGACGAGGAGCAGAGCGTCAAGGTAGAAAATATAAACGGCATTCCCGCCATTGCCCTCAAAAACATCTACGACGGCGACGCATATATTACCCGCCTGTACGTCTACGACGGCAAGCTGCGCGAGTGGTTCACGGAAGAATCGGAAGAGTTTGTGCCCGAATTCGGCGAAACCGTCTGCGATATGGATGAAATGAACGCGGAGGTGGACGGTCAGCTGCTCAAAGTCAGCCTGCGTTCCCGGGACACCTGGACCACGGTGGATATTGCCCTGCGTTCTGAGGTGATAGAATGAAATCAGGAAGTCGCAGCAATGCGCTGCTGGTAGAGCTTTTGATCGTTGTGATGTTCTTTATGCTTTCCTCCACCGTTCTGCTGGATCTGTACGCCACGTCCCGGAACCAGAGCGTGCGCGCCGGCGTGCTGATGATTGCCATGAATGAAGCGCAGAACGTGGCCGACAGGCTGTATTCTGCCGAGGATGTGGAGAAGGCGCTTGCGGATATGGGGTTTGAAAAGCAGGGGGATGACTGGCTGAGAGACAGCGATTCCTTCGGAATCAAGGTTTCCGCTTCCACGGAATCCACCCCGGCCGGTACGCTCCTTCGGCAGAAGGTCAGCGCCGTAGAGGGCGACGAAACCTACTTCACGCTGCCCGTGGCGCGGTATCAGGAGGTGCAGCCGTGAAAAAGAAAAGCAGTGTCAGCTTCGGCCCCGGCGCGGCTTCCCTGCTGCTGATCTTCGTGGTGCTGGCGATGAGCGTGCTGGGCATGCTGTCCCTGATGAACAGCCGCAACGACGTGCGCCTGAGCGAACGCAGCGTAGCGGTCATGGAGGCGGTTTACGCCCTGAACGCGAAAGCAGAGGAAACCCGCGCAAAGGTGGACGCCGCGCTGTATACCCTGTCCCAGAAGTCGGACGCCGCGGAAAGCTATCCGGCCTCGGCGGATGGAGCCCTCCCGAAAGAGACAAAGCTGGTGGACAGCGTGGTTTCCTGGGATGAAACAGACGGCATTCGCACCATCCATTGTGCCCTGAAAGTGCTGCCCTTGGGCAGCGGGCAGCGAACGCAGTGGGTTCGGCACGCGCTGGTCGTGAAGACGGCGGAAGAAGGCTTCGCCGAGAGCGTTGACGATTTCGACGCCTATGAATATGACATGGATTTTGGGGACGAAGAATCAGTAGAGACGGAAGAAGAGTGGATAATCGATGATTGATTTGCTGACAAGAGCAGTACAGATGGGCGGGGCCGATATTTTTGTCATCCCCGGCGCAGCCGTTACGGTGAAGGTCAATAATACGCTGGTCAAGCTGACGGACAAAATCATGCTCCCTCCCGATACGGAGCGGCTGGTGCAGCAAATGTATGATATCGCGCACAGGGATATCAAGCATCTGGACCAGGCGGGAGACGACGACTTCTCATTCGCGATCAAGGACGTGAGCCGCTTCCGCTGCAACGCTTACAAGCAGCGCGGTACGCTGGCGGCCATCTGCCGTATCGTGAATTTTGAGCTGCCCGACCCCAAGGACATGCATATTCCGGACATCGTGATGACCCTGGCCGAGCAGCGCAGCGGCATGATCTTGGTCACGGGCCCCGCGGGCAGCGGCAAGAGCACCACCCTGGCCTGCATTGTGAACAGAATCAACGATACGCGGGAAGGCCATATCGTCACCATCGAAGACCCCATCGAATACCTGCATCGGCACCGCAAATCCCTGGTGAGCCAGCGCGAGGTGCCCAATGACGCCGCGACATTCAGCCGTGCCCTGCGCGCCGCCCTGCGCCAGGCCCCGGACGTGGTCATGCTGGGCGAAATGCGCGACCTGGACACCATCCGCACTGCCATCACCGCCGCGGAAACGGGCCACTTGCTGCTGTCCTCCCTGCATACCATCGGCGCGGCAAAAACCGTCGACCGCATCATCGACACCTTCCCGGCCGA
>CADBCX010000169.1 GCA_902793245.1 uncultured Eubacteriales bacterium
ACCGGCTGGAACGGCACCGGCAAGCGCATCTCCATCAAGGATACCCGCGGCATCATCGACGCCATCCTCAACGGCGATATCCTGAACGCGCCCACCAAGAAGATCCCCTACTTCAACTTTGAAGTGCCCACCGCCCTGCCCGGCGTGGACAGCGGCATCCTCGACCCCCGCGACACCTACGCCGATCCCAAGGTCTGGGACGAAAAGGCCAAGGATCTGGCCGGCCGCTTCATCAAGAACTTCGTCAAGTACGAAGGCAACGAAGCGGGCAAGGCCCTGGTTTCCGCCGGCCCCCAGCTGTAATCCAATCAAACAATCACCCGCCGGAAGCAATTTCCGGCGGGCTTTTTTATGCTGTTATCCAGTTATCCTGTTAATCGATCAGGTTGCCTGCAAAAGGATTGGTTCCTGAATTGCCGGGATATGGCACTTCAAGCCCGGGTACTTCGCGTCCAGGTAATCGGCGAAGGCAGCGGGATCGCCGGGATTGTTGGCGAACATATCCCAATGGCCGGGGATCACCAGGCCGGGGCGCAGTTCGCCCGCCAGGTCGGCGGCCTCCTGGAAGGTCATGTTGCCGATGCAGTTCCGGCGGTAGCGCGCTCCGTCGCGCCCATTGATGGGCAGCAGGGCCGCGTCAAAACGCCCCATATCCCGCAGCTTGCCCAGCATGCCTTCATAGCGCAGGGTATCCCCCGCGTGATACAGGCGCACGCCGTTGCCCTCGATGATATATTGCAGGCTGGGATGCAGCCCGGTTGCCGGGTCGGGGTCCAGAAACTCATGGGCGGCGGCAATGGCACGGACGGTCACACCGCCGATTTTGACCACGCTTCCTTCTCCCATGCCCCGCTGGCGTTCCGGGGCAATGCCGTCTGCCGTCACGTTATCGGCGTGAAGCGCCGGAAACACGAACAGCGCTTCTGGACAGGCTTTGCCCCAAATTTTCCAGGCTTCGTGGTCGATGTGGTCAAGGTGGTCATGGGTGCCCAGGAAGGCGTCAACGCCCCGAACCTGTTCCGCCGGGACAGGCGGGGGCACCCGCCGCCCGCTGATGGCGCTGGCAAAGTAGTCAATGCTCAGCACCGTTTCCCCCATCTTCACCCATAAGCCCATCTGTCCCATCCACCATAAGGCGGCGGCGCCAAATGGCATTTTGGTTTCACGGACGTTCGTCAGGAACAGGTCGGGATTCATTCGCGTCAGCCTCCTTGGAACAGCCGAACGATGAAAGAGCGCAGATCGATCGTGCTGAGCCGCTGCTCAAACATCGTCTTTGAATGCACAATCTTTTTACAGTTTCAGTTCACAGTCTCGCCTGTCAGGGCTTTCCAGGCGTTGCGGAGCATCACCTGGTTGTTCACGCCGTAATTGGGATCATTCTTCCGGGCCTCGTCCATATCGCGGAGGAAATGGACGCACAGATGCCCGCCGAAGCCGTTGTCGTTGATGGAGCCGTAGAGGTGCGGGCGGTTGTGCATGGTGGCCATGGTCCATTGGCCGTTGGGAAGCAGCACATAGACGGGATGAATGGTCCAGGAAGTGTCGCCAAAGGAGCGGTTCATGATCTGGGTGTCGCGCCAGGAAGCGGGCTGGCTGTCGGCGTGGCGGCCCAGGGAATAGAACACCAGCTTCCAGCCCAGGCTGGTGTTGGGGTCGTAGACGGTGAAGGTCTGCCCGGCGCGGACGGTGGGCTTGATGTCCTCGTTCCAGCGCAGCAGCTTCATCTGGCTGACGGTGGGCGCGGCCATGCGGCCTTCATTGGCCGGAAGCTCCGTCACGGGCGTGGAATAGGGCTTGCCTCCGCCGCCGTGAAGCACCTGCCGGGTGAGGGCGTCGGCAATGCCGCTGATCACCAGGCCGTTGCGCTGCTGGAAGGCGACCACAGCGTTATGGGTGGCTTCGTCGTATTCGCTGTTGACGGTGACGGGATAGCCCAGCGCCTTCAGATCGGTCTGCACCTGCTTCACGTCATTACCTTTCTGGTCGATGCGCACGGTGCTGTATTTCAGCGGCGCGGCACCGGCGCGCCGGGCGCTGTCGCTCTTGAGCATCACGAAGGTCTGACTTCCGGCGGTTCCGTCGGCATCCAGGCTGTTTTGCTGCTGGAAGGCTTTCACGGCGGCGAAGGTGGCGTCGTCGTAGACGTTGGTGACGTTCACGGTGTAGCCAAGCTCCATCAGACGGTTCTGCAGCCAGGTCACGTCCGCGCCGGTCATGCCCTTTTTCAGGGTGCGGGTGAAGGCGGAAGGATCGTCCTCCTCCGCTTCGGCCTTGCCTGCGGATGCGCCCAGGAAAGTGAGATACTTGCTCATCACATAGCCGCGGTTGCCCTGATAGCCGATTTCGCTCCATTCACTGCCCCGGCTGTACACCGTCACAGCGGAAGCGTTGGGCATCGCCAGAATCACCCGGGACGAGTAGGAGGGCTGCTCCCGCAGGTTCAGCGTGCCGCCGGAGGTGGTGATCAGCGCCTGGGTCACCGCGCCGTAATTTGCGGGGGATTGCGTCGGGGCCGCGGTGGGGACGGTCGTGGCGGCGGGCGTGTCGGCAAAACGCAGGAAAGAAGTCATCACATAGCCTGTCATTCCGTTATAGCTGACCGCCGTCCAGACCACGCCGCGGGATTGGACGCTGACCTGCGCGCGGTAGGGAATGGCGCCGATCACATGGGCGTTTGCGTCAGGCGTTTCCCGCAGGTTCAGGCTGCCGCTGGGGGTGTTCACCCACGCCGTGCCCGCGTTGATGATGGCCGGCGCATAGGTGGCCGCCGGGCGGGCTGTGGGCGCGGCGGTGGGAATGACGGCCCCGAAGGAAAGGTATTTGGTCATGACATAGCCGATGATATTGTTGTAGCGCACCTGGCACCAGGCCGTTCCCCGGGCGGTTACCGTGATCCATGTGCCGTAGGGGATCTCGAGAATGACCCGCGCCTGGCTGTCCGGGGCTTCCCGCAGGTTCAGGCTGCTGCTGGGGGTGGTCACCATGGCCTGGGTGTTGGTGGAATACATGGGCACCTGCGTCGGCAGCGGGGTCGCGGTGGGAGCGGGCTGGGTCTGGGCCGTACCGAAGGTGAGGTATTTGGTCATCACGTAACCGGCCATTCCGTTGTAGATCACGGCGCACCATTTGCTGCCGCAGCTGATAACCACCATCATATCGCCGTAGGGTATCGTGGAAATCACCTTTGCGGAGGAAGAAGGCCCGTTACGCAGGTTCAGGCTGCCGCTTGGCGTGGTCACGGTGGCGGTCATGGTGGATGAAGAAGAATCAATGGCAGGCGTGCCGGTATAAGGCGCGGCGGTGGGCTGAAAGCTCACCTGGCCATAGCTGTTCGGGGCATACTGGGGAGCCAGGGAATACAGCAGCGTCAGGGTTTTGTCCCCGGCCACCCCGTCAATGGTCAGGCCGTACTTGCGCTGGAACTGCTTCACGACGCTCTGGGTGCCCATGCCGTACTTCCCGTCGGTTTTCAGGTTAAACCCCAGGGAAACCAGCGCCAATTGCATGTTCAGCACCTGGGGGTTTTCCATGCCGCGCTCCAGCTTGGCATAGGCGGCGAAGCCGGAAAGCGGCTGGAGCAGCAGGGCGGTCACGATCAAAACAGCCAGGCAGCGGCGGAAAATGTGTTTCAAGGCATCTCGCCTCCTTGCGTGCAATTTGCTTATCCTTTGGGCTTCAATCATAGCATAATCTGTCGAAAAAGTAAACGGAATGGCGGCAAGTGTTACAAATTGGCATGGTTGGATCGGAAACGGGGAACAGGGAAAAGAAAGCCAGCCGTATCAAAAATATTAAAAATTTCAATAAAAATGAAAATAAAGATGGTCATTTTGCGTTTTTTATGGTATCATACAAAATGGTTTTTACCACGCTGATTTTCTTGCCTTTTTTCATTTCTCTTTTCAGGAAGGAGCCTCCCGTCTTTATGAGCCAGCTTTTCCCCATGGAAGAAGCCCTTATTTCGTCTTTATTCAGCGATGAAACAGAATTATTCCGCACCCCCGCCGAACCGGAGGTTGGCGACACGGTGCGCATCCGCATCCGGATTTTAAAAGATATGAACGCCCAGGTCACGCTGCTGACGGGGTATCCCGCCATCGTGGTGCCGATGCGGAAATATAAAACCGACGCCTGCTTCGACTGGTATGAAACGGAACTGGTCTGCAAGGACGAATCTTCCGTGTTCTATTCCTTCCTGATCGCCTGGAAGGGGAAATACATCCACTACCGGCGCACCGGCGCGGCGTATACGGATTCCGTTCCTTTTCCCGATCCCGCCCATTCCTTCCGCCTGATCCCCGGCTTCCATGTGCCCGCCTGGGCCAAGGGCGCGGTGCAGTACCAGATATTTACCGACCGCTTCCGCAACGGCAATTCCTTTAACGACGTGCGCGACTGCGAATACTTTTATTCCGGCGATTATATCCGCCACGCGGAAAGCTGGCACCAGCTGCCCCAGATCGGCGATTACCGCGTGTTTTACGGCGGTGACCTGGTGGGCGTGCTGGAAAAGCTGGACTACCTGCAAGGGCTGGGCGTGGAGGCCATTTATTTCAATCCCATCTTCGTGTCGCCTTCCACCCACAAGTACGACACCCAGGATTACGCCCACATCGACCCGCACTTTACCGTCATCACCAAGGATGTGGACCGCCCGCTCCACAAAAACGAGCATAAAAACATCCACGCCGAGCAGTACATCCTGCGCACGACGGATGAAAAAAACCTGGAAGAAAGCGACGCCTGGTTCGCCCGCTTCTGCCGGGAACTGCACCGCCGGGGCATGAAGATCATCCTGGACGGCGTGTTCAACCACTGCGCCTCTTTCCACAAATGGATGGATAAAGAGGGCATCTACGAACAGTCCGGCGGCTACCAGCCGGGCGCGTACGACGATCCCAAGAGCCCCTACCGCAATTACTTCCAGTTCAAGGATCGCAAGGACTACGACAGCTGGTGGGGCGTGGAAACGCTGCCCAAGCTGAACTACGAGGGTAGCCGCGAGCTGTGCGAGGAAATTTTCAAAATCGCCGAAAAATGGGCCCAGCCGCCTTACTGCATCGACGGCTGGCGCCTGGACGTGGCCGCCGACCTGGGCCACAGCCGGGAGTTCAACCACCTGTTCTGGAAGGAATTCCGCCGCAGGGTCAAGGCTGTGAATCCCAATGTGCTCATTATCGCCGAGCATTACGGAGACCCCGCCGAATGGCTGCGGGGCGACGAATGGGATTCCGTGATGAACTACGACGCGTTCATGGAGCCCGTGGGTTATTTCCTCACTGGTGTGGAAAAGCACTCCGACGGACGCCGGGACGACCTGTACCAGAATGGCGACGCTTTCTTTGGCATCATGCGGGAAAACATGAGCCATATGCCCACCCCCAGCGTCCTGTGCGCCATGAACGAGCTGAGCAACCACGACCACAGCCGCTTCCTCACCCGCACCAACGGGCGCGTAGGCAGGCTGCAATCCGCGGGCAGCGGCGCGGCGTCCGAGGGCGTCAACCTGGGCGTGTTCCGGGAAGGCGTACTCATTCAGATGACCTGGCCGGGCGCGCCGACTATCTATTACGGCGACGAAGCGGGCCAGGTGGGCTGGACCGACCCCGACAACCGCCGCACCTATCCCTGGGGCCACGAGGATCAAAGCCTGATTGCCCTGCACAAGTCCCTCACCCGCCTGCGCCGGAACCGCCCCGTGCTGAAAAACGGCAGCTTCAAGCCGCTTTGTTCAGGCCATGGCTACATTTCTTACGCCCGGTTCGACGAGGACAGCTGCCTGGCAATAGCTGTCAATAACCTGGACGATGCCCAGGTGATTGCCATTCCCCTGCGCGACGTGGGCGTGGCCGACGGTACGCGCGTGTTCCAGGTGTTCCTTACCACCGAAAGCGGTTACGACACCGTTCCCAAGGCGGTGGGCTTTGTCAAAGACGGCGCGCTGCTCTGCCGCATGGCCGGAAAAAACGCCGTCGTACTCGCACCGCTGGTTTAAACTCATAACAATCATGTTGCGAAGGGTAAAAAGAAGGAGAACGGCGGGGCGTTGCCCCGCACCCCACCAGGGTACTGAGTTTCCGCAGCCTCAATCGTCGCAACTCGCCTTC
>CADBCX010000170.1 GCA_902793245.1 uncultured Eubacteriales bacterium
AGCCAGGGATGAGCCGGGTCCGGAACCCATCCGCCCGCCCGAACAGCCCGCCCGCAGGCCCGGCGGTCCGCCGCCCATGCGCCTGCCCAACATGCGCATCGCCGCGCCTGTCAGGCACCAGGAGCTGGACGAGGTGATCAACCGCCACAGGCAGGCGCTGAAAAAGGCCGGTTCATTCCAAACCAGCCCTATCGACTGAAAAACGCGGTGATTTCGCTCCAGTGCCGAATGATGGCGATGACTGCCAGATGTCCCGGATAGAAAGCGTAACCCAGCCACATGGGCAGGCGGAAGCCTTTCTTCCGGGAGCGCATCGGCAGCAGCATCACGGGCAGCGCCAGGATGGCCCAGAACTGAATCTGCGCAATCTGGGCAAACAGCTTATTTCCCTGGGGCAGGAAGGAAACCCGCTGTATCACCGGCAGGCCCAGCACCGTTTTCAGCGACAGCGTACCGAAGCCCCAGTAGAGGCAGAAAGCGATCATCAACGCCGCGATAGACGCCCGGTTCTGCCGCGCGCCGTACAGCAGCAGGATGAGCAGCACGCCCTGGAAGCCGTAATCCATCTTGAATACACAAGAAATCAGGATTGCCAGCACCGGGCCCCAGTACCGGCTGCCGAACCGGTTTTCCCGGATGGCCGCGATGCCGAGCAAGCCCAGCAGCAGCGTGGCGAACACATTCAGGTCGTTCCAGGGGTGATTCATGGCGAATTTGTAGCAAGGCTGGGCTACAATGCCCACGATGAGCACGCGCAGGGCGTATTTCCAGATATTCCTGGTATACACCGCGCCTGTCACCATGCCCCACGCGAACAGCGGAAACGCGATGCGGCCCAGAATCCGAAGCTCGTATACGTCCGGAAAGAAGGCCGCGCCGATGTGGTCGATGATCATGAACAGCACGGCGATGATTTTTACAAAGTCCTTGTTTTCATTGCCGCCGGTGCGCGGCAGATTGGCGGAGCTTTCAGTCATGGTTTACATCCTTTGAAGAAAAAATGATTCGCGGCATGTTTTCCCCTGCGATTGCATAAAATGAATATGGGGGTCTCCAAATTTACTGTCCCGTCGTTTGGCCGCTGAAAAGGCGCGGCGCTGCGGCGGGACAGACGAGGTTTTGGGAGTTAGGAGTGAGGAGTTAGGAGTGAGGAGTTATAGAATGATGATGCTTTCAAAGTGAATCCAAGTCTGCATTTCATTGTTCGACTATATAAAACTCCTCACTCCAAACTCCTCACTCTTATTTAAATCTCAGTCCACGAACGAAATCCTGTCCGGCTTGACCTCGTGGGCGGGCTTGGTGTCGGCAGGCGTGCCCACGGCGATGGCGATCACGAAATCCCAGCCTTCGGGGAAATGGAGGGCTTTCCGGAATTCCTCCGCTTTGCCGCCCAGGAAGGCTTCCCTCGGCATGCCCAGAATCACGCTGCCAAGCCCCATACTCTCCGCGGCCAGGGCGATGTTTTCCACCGCGATGCCTCCGTCGATGGGCGTGTAATGGAAGTCCGGCAGGCCGGAAATGAAGATCACGCAGGGGGCGTGATAGAACACATGGAAATCCTTGTCCGCGAAGCGGGGAGAGCGCGCGTCGGGGTTGCGTTCCATCATCCGCTCCCACACGGCTTTGTTCAGTTCGTTCAGCAGTTCCTGATTGCGCACCACGGTGAAATGCCAGGGCTGGCGGTTCACGGCTGAGGGAGATTCCACAGCCGCCTTGAGCAAGGCGTCGATCTGATCCTGCGTCAGGGGCGTCGGTTCATAGGCGCGGTGGCTGCGGCGGGAAGAAATCAGTTCCAAAGTTTGGTTGGTCATGGATTCATCCTCCTTCTTGATTCAAGCGGAATCCTTGTGTTATAGTAGGGTGACGGAAATAACGGGGAGGGACACGCCATGCTGCAAGCGGAAGCTTACATGCGGGAAGCGCTGCGGGAGGCGGCGCTGGATGAAAACGAGGTGCCGGTGGGCGCGGTGGTGGTTTATGACGGAAAAATCATCGCCCGTGCCCACAACGAACGGGAAAGCGGCCATCCCTTCGCCCACGCGGAGATGCTGGCGATGGAACGGGCCTGCCGGGTTTTGGGGAATCGCCGCCTGCACGGCTGTACGCTCTACGTCACGCTGGAGCCCTGCCCCATGTGCGCGGGCGCGCTGGTGATGGCGGAAACAGACGCCTGCGTGTTCGGCGCTTACGACCCGCGCCAGGGCTGCTGCGGCAGCGTGTACACCCTGCCCCAGGACCCCGCGTTTTTTCACCGCGTCCGCTGCGCGGGCGGCGTGCTGGAGGGCGAATGCCGCGATCTGCTTTCGCGCTTTTTCAAAGATAGGCGGTCTTCCATGACAGTATAGCACGTTTCCTGACTGTTTCGCAAGAATCGTGTTCTCCGCGATTGTGTCAAAATGAAGAAAAATGATGAACAAGATGTAACATTCTCGTTCTGTTTCCGAAAAACACTTGCGAACTTTTTGAACCTGTGCCATAATAACAGACGCGATTACTTCCCGCTTGCCCGGGAAAGAAAAGTGAGGTATATTTTTTTCATGGCTAAAAAGATCGGTATTATTTGCGCCGTCGTGATCGTTCTGGCAGCGGTGTTCTGCCTCTATCAGTTCACGGACATTTTCGGTGTGAAGCAGGAAAAGCCCGCCGCCACGGAAGCGGCCGTCGCGCCTGCGGAAACACCTGTTCCGACGGAAGCGCCTGCGGAAGAACCCGTTCCGGCGGAAGCGCCCGCGGAAGAAGCCAAGCCTGCGGAAGAGGAAGAGCCGAAAAATGACAATCCCGTGCTGGCCACCGTGGACGGAAAAGAGATTTCCCTTGCCGACACGCAGGCGATGCTGGATTCCCTGATTTCCGGCGGCTATATCACCGACGCCACGGATTACAAGACCGCCCTGGACACCCTGATTCAGACCCGGGTTCTCTCCGACAAAATCACCGAGCTGGGCTTCGACCAGTTCACTGATGCGGAAAAAGCCGATTTCGCCGCGAAGGCCGAGACCGAATGGCAGGAAGCCATCCAGCAGTATGTGAGCTATTTTGGCGGCGCCGACGACGCCAATGCGGAGCAGGTTCGCCAGGAAGCCGCGGAATACTACAACGCTCACGGCATCACCGAAGAAACCATTGCCAAGCAGTATCAGAACGAAGCCGCCCAGGAAAAGCTGGAAGCTTACCTCCTGGAGGGCAAGGAACTGACCGTGACCGAGGAAGAGATTCAGGCCATTTTTAACGACGCCGCGGCGCAGGATCTCGCTTCCTTTGACGGCAATATCGCCGCCTATGAGTTTTATCAGACTTACTACGGCCAGCAGTTCTGGTTCGTGCCGGAAGGCTACCGCGGCATCATCCACATCCTGCTGGACGTGGACGAAGCCCTGATGGACGCCTACGCCCAGGCCCAGAGCGCTTATGAAGAAAGCAAAACCGAAGAGCTGCCCGCCGGCGACGAAGCCCTGAAAGCCGCCATGGAGGCCGCCCGCGACGCCATCCTCGCCAGCAAGAAGGAAACCATCGACGACATCTACGCCCGCCTGGAAAAGGGAGAAGAATTTACCGCCCTCATCTCCGAATACAACCAGGATCCCGGCATGCAGGACGAAGCGCGCCTGGCTGACGGCTACCATGTGCACAAGGAAAGCATGGTATGGGATCCCGTGTTCACCGAAGCCGCGTTCAGCGAAAAGATGGTCAAGCCCGGCGATGTGAGCGACCCCGTGGTGGGCAAGAACGGCATCCATATTCTGTATTATCTGCGCGATGTGCCCGGCGGAATCATCGAAATGACCGACGACATCCGCAGCGAAATCAAGACCTATCTGGAAAACATGAAAATGAACCAGATTTTCTCCGAAGCGCTGTCCAGCTGGCAGGAGCAGCACGAGATCGTGTATCATCAGGAAGCGATCTACGCCCTGACCGCCCCCGCCGCTGAACCCACGGAAGCCCCGGCGGAATAAAACGCGCCGGTTCACCGCCCTTTCCCCTGCCCCGAAAGCATGGGAAAGGGCGTTTTTCATCTTGAATCCGCGTTTCTTTCAGTGTATAATTTTCTCATAAAAGCGCTGATGGAGGTGCCCGTATGGTTTTTTCCGACACGGAAAGCAGAGTGTTTCATTTGCGGAACGATGATGTTTCCCTGGTGCTGTGCGTTCAGCCCGACGGAGACGGGGAACAGGAATTGCTGATGCCTTATCTGGGTTCTCCCCTGGACGACCCGGCTTCCTGCTTATATCTTTGCAAGCCCCGGGGCGGCGCGTCCTTCGACTCTCCCCGGCAGACCCTGCCCTACGCCTGCCCCACGGACGGGCGGGGCGATTACCGGCCCGCGCTGGTCTGCGCCGAGGATCGACATGGCCGGCGCTGCACGGAATTATTCTATACCGGCTATCGCGTGGAGAAGGGAAAGCCCGCTTTGAAGGGCCTGCCCGCCGCTTATGTGGAGGACGACGCCGAAGCGGACACCCTGCTGATCACCCTGCGGGACGGCCTGACCGGGCTGGAGGCGGAGCTGCGCTTTACCCTGTATGCCGACCGGCCGATTATCACCGAAAGCATCCTCTATAGAAACACCGGCTCCGAACCTCTGACCCTGCGGAACGCGGGCAGCGCCTGCGTCACGCTGCCGGGGCGGTACGATTTTCTTCACCTGCACGGCGCCTGGGCCAAGGAGCGGAGCATTGAACGCGTCTCCCCCGCCCGGCTGACCCGGGAAATCTCCTCCTGCCGCGGCGCGTCAGGCCATGAGCACAATCCCTTCGCGGCGCTGGCCGCATCGGACGCCACGGAATTTGCCGGGGAATGCCTGGGCGCGGCGCTGGTGTACAGCGGCGACTTTGCCATCACCGCCGATGAAAACGCCTACGGTTCCACCCGCCTGACCCTGGGCCTGAACCCGCGCTCCTTCGCCTGGCGGCTGAACCCCGGCGAGGAATTCCAGGCCCCCGAGGTGATTTTCGCTTATTCCCAAACCGGCCTCAACGGCATGAGCCAGGCGATGCACAGTCTGATCCGGCAGCGCGTCTGCCGGGGGTATTGGCGTGATCGGGAACGCCCGATTCTCATCAACAACTGGGAGGCCACCTATTTCAACTTCGATCATGACAAAATCATGAAGATCGCCCGGGCCGCCGCCGATGCCGGCATCGAGCTGTTCGTGCTGGACGACGGCTGGTTCGGCAAACGGAACAACGACGACTGTTCCCTGGGCGACTGGGTGGTGAACAGGGAAAAGCTGCCCCGGGGCCTGGACGGGCTGGGGCAGGACATCAACGCCCTGGGCCTGAAATTCGGCCTGTGGTTCGAGCCGGAAATGATTTCCCCGGACAGCGACCTGTACCGGGCGCACCCCGACTGGTGCCTCCACGCCGGGAACCGCCGCCGCACCACCGCCCGGCAGCAGCTGATTCTGGACATGGGCAGGACTGACGTGCAGGATTACGTGATCGAAGCAGTTTCCGCCGTGCTGCGTTCCGCGCCCATCGGCTATGTGAAATGGGACATGAACCGGAATTTCCTGGAGGCCGGCTCCGACGCGCTGACGGACGGACGCCAGGGCGAGACCGCCCACCGCTACATGCTGGGCCTGTACCGGGTGCTGGAAGCCATCACCCAGTCCTTCCCCGAAGTGCTGTTTGAAAGTTGCTCCGGCGGCGGCGGGCGCTTCGACGCGGGGATGCTGCACTACATGCCCCAGACCTGGACCAGCGACGACACCGACGCCGTGGCCCGCCTCTCCATCCAGTACGGCACCAGCCTGTGCTATCCCACCAGCGCCATGGGGGCCCATGTGTCCGCTGTGCCGAACCACCAGATCGGCCGCGTGACCGGCATGAAAATGCGGGGCGACGTAGCCCTGGGCGGGAACTTTGGCTATGAATTGGATTTGTCCGCCCAGTCCCCGGAGGACATGGAGGAGATCCGCCGCCAGGTAAAACAGGTCAAGGCCATCCGGCGCACCACCCAGCAGGGCGTGTTCACCCGGCTGCTCAGCCCCTTCGACGGGAACGTGACCGCCTGGCAGTTTG
>CADBCX010000171.1 GCA_902793245.1 uncultured Eubacteriales bacterium
TACACCGCGCCCAACGATTTCTCCGCCGTCCGCGAGGCGCTGGAAAAAGCGGGCTACGCGTTCTTGTCCGCCGACACCCAGATGATCCCCCAGAACACCGTGGCGCTGCCCGATGAAGAAGCCATCGCCAAGGTGCAGAAGCTGCTGGATATGCTGGACGACAACGACGACGTGACCGAAGTGTATCATAACGCCGAGCTGCCCGAAGAAGAGGAAGAAGACTGATTCTTTCGATTCGCTTTAATAAGGAGAACTATGCGCGAAACATTCCTGCGAATCGCCGCGTTCCTTTGCATGTGCGTTTTCCTGCTGGGAAACGCGCATGTTTCTTTTGCGGACGACCTGACCTATACCGAGGCGTATTTCACCCAGAAAGAGGGCTATTCCGGCATCGTTGAGGTGCCCGGAAAAGGCCCCATGCGTTACTACGCCCAAAACGACCCGCTGTGGCGGGACATGGCCTACGAGCGCAGCGAAACCCAGTCCCGCCGCCCCTTCGGGGACGGGGGCTGCGGGCCGACGTCGGGGGCCATGGCGATTGCCAACCTGGTGCCGGAAGAAGAATTGGGCCGGATCGCCCAGTTCGCAAAAAAGGAATACGCCCTCTGCCCCTGCTCCATCACCAAGGAAAAGTGCATCCACACCTACCACGCCCGGTACGTGCTCACCTCCCAGCGGGATTTTGTCCGCTTCCTGCCGCTGGTGATGGGCGACTTCGCCATGGGAAACAACACCTTCGGGGTCACGGGGCGCGGCGCGGACAAGGGCACCAACTCCGGCTTCCTCTACCAGGTGGCCCAGGCGTACGGGCTGAACGTCACCGCCACGACGGACAAGAACGCCGCGTTCCAGGCGCTGAAACAGGGCTGCACCGTAGTGGGCCACGCCGCCCGGGGCGGAGCGTTCACCAACACCGGGCACTACCTGCTCATCGCCCACACGGACAGCGAAAAGGTCTACATTCTCGACCCCCTGGCCCGGGAAACCTATAAAACCAATCAAAGCAAGATCCTGGAGATCCTGCAGCCTGGCCTGGTGGCCGTCCGGCACGCGGACTACACGGCCGCCGGCATCGGCTCCTACCTGATTTTCAGCAGATAAAAAAGCGGAGGGGGCGGGTCACGCTCCAGCGTCCCGTTCTTCCACCTCCGCCACCACATGAATCGTATCGCCGTCCCGCTTGCCCAGCTGCCTGCGGATGGCTTTCAGCACGCCGATGATATAGCACACCGACCCGTCCGGGTTCCTGACCCCCATGTTGACGATGCTGCCGTCGTAGGGAATGCCGTCGAACAGGGCGTGAACCCTGACCCTGCCTTTGCCGAACATCCGGCGGATATCCCCGGGGAATGCCACATACGCGCCGCCGCAGTCCGGCTGCTCATGAAGCACCGCGTCAAATTCATATTTCATGGCCATGCCTTTTTCCCTCCGCCAGGGAGAAGCGTTCCCACAGGCTGTCCTTCCCCAGGCGCACGGCGTGGGTATAGCCCAGGGAGCGCAGCAGGGCTTCCGATTCGTCAAAGCCCGTTGTGAGGAAGCGGGCGTCGTGGCAGTCCGAGTTCACGATCACTTCGCCGCCCCAATCCTTCCAGGCTTTCAGCAGGAAGGGCGCGGGATAGGGCGTGGACAGATAGCCCCGGGCCATGGCCCCCGTGTTCACTTCCAGCAGCGCGCCGGTGTCCGCCAGCGGCCGGAGGGCGTCCAGGGCCATGTTCCGGTAAGCGGGGCTTTCTTCGTCGTAGAGGCGCAGCACGGCGTTGTTCTTCCGCACCAGGTCAAAGTGGCCGATGATGGGCGCGCGGGAGGAGAGCACATAATCCCGCAGGGCGGAAAAATACCGCCGCGCCATTTCCAGCCCGTCGCCGCCGCAGCATGCGTCCACATACTCCCTGAGCTTTTCCGGCCCTGCGTCCACCGGGGCGTGATGGCCGTCCGGCTTTGTAAAATAATGGAATGACGCGATGAAATAATCGTAATCCTCCGTGGAGCAGCAGGCCAGCATATCCCGCTCCACGCCCAGGTACACGGTCATCCGGCCCGCGTATTCCCGCTTCAGGGCGCGGATCTCGGCCTTGTAGTCCGCCTCCCGGGCTGGGTCGATGCAATACCCCGGATCAAAGGTCTGGGGCGCGTGGGAGGAAAAACCCAGCGACAGGAAACCAAGCTCAAACGCCCGCTTCGCCATCTCGGCAGCGGGCGTTTTGCCGTCGCAGTACGTGGTGTGCACATGGGCGCAGGACAGGATGGGCATGGTTTACGCCTCCAAAATCTCTCTCGCTTTCGCTTCGCAGGGCCGATTGCAGGCCAGGATGCCGCAGGGCCCGTCGTAGTAAGGCCGGTCATGCCCCAGGGACGCGAACACGCCGCCCGCCTCCGTCACGATCAGCGAACCCGCCGCCACATCCCAGGGCCGCAGGCGCAGTTCAAAGAAAATGTCCGCCCGGCCGCAGGCGATGTCGCACAGGTCGACAGCCGCCGAACCGCTGCGCCGCAGGTCGCCCGCCTGCAGCAGAAACTGCCGGGCCGCGTCGATGGAACGGTTCACCAGGTCGGCGTCGTAGGGCGACGTGCCGAAGCACACCATGGCGTTTTCAAAGGGCGTTTGGGAGGCGCGGATTTCCCGCCCGTTCATCCGCGCGCCTTTGCCGGCCTCGGCGGAAAACATCTCGTCGGCGTAGGGATGATATATCACGCCCAGCGCGGGCCGCTTCTGTACCAGCAGCCCGATGGAAACCGCCGACAGATTCCGGCCGCGCATGAAATTCAGCGTGCCGTCGATGGGGTCCACCACGAAGGTGGGCGCTTCGGTCAGGGGCGCGTTGTCCTGCTCCTCCGCGAAAAAGCGGGCGTCCGGCAGCAGGGAAAGCAGCTCCCTTTTCAGGAACGTCTGCACCGCCACGTCCGCGTCGGTCACGAAGTTGAAGTGGCCTTCCTTCTGATGGATGGCCGCGTCCCGATATTGCAGCATCATCCGCCCCGCTTCCCGGGCGAGATGCATGATTTGCTCCAGCATAAGACACCTGCTTCCTTTCCTTCCGGAAAGCGGGTTACTGCCCGGCGGCGATGCGCATTTCCTCGGCCTGGATCGCCCGTTCATTCACCTCTTCCGGGGTATGGTAAGTTGGCACCACGTCCATCAGCGCCTTTTTCACGGCGCGGTTGCTCTGGGTTTCTAGCGCCTTGCGCAGGATCTCCAGCTTTTGCCCGATTTCCTCCATGCTCAGGGGACGGTCCCGCTCCACGAAAATTTTGTTGTTGACGGTTTTGTCCAGCTCCTCGGATTTGATCAGCAATTCCTCGTACAGCTTTTCGCCGGGGCGCAGGCCGGTTTCGATGATGTCGATGTCCTTATAGGGCTCCAGGCCGCTGAACAGGATCATGTGTTCGGCCAGCTCCAGGATCTTGACGGGCTTTCCCATGTCCAGCACGTAAAGCTCGCCGTTTTTCGCCATGGCGCCGCTGGTCATCACCAGCTGGCTGGCTTCGGGGATGGTCATGAAATAGCGCACGATGCGCTTGTCGGTCAGGGTGATGGGCCCGCCGTTGGCGATCTGCCGCTTGAACAGGGGGATCACCGAGCCGTTGCTGCCCAGCACGTTGCCGAACCGGGTGGCGGAAAAGGAGGTGGGCTCGCCTTTGCGGCTCTGCACGATCATTTCGCACATCCGTTTGGTGGCGCCCATCACGTTGGTGGGGTTCACGGCCTTGTCCGTGCTGATCATGATGAACCGCTTCACCTGGTATTTCTCGCAGGCTTCCACCACGTTCAGCGTGCCGAACACGTTGTTCGTCACCGCCTCGCACACGTTGCGCTCCATCAGCGGCACATGCTTGTGGGCGGCGGCGTGCAGCACGATATCCGGCGTATGGTCGGCGAAGATTTTTTCAATTTTCTGTTTGTCACATACGCTGGCGATTTCGATGCGCAGGTTCAGCTGGTCGCCGTAGCGGCTTTTCAGCTCCTGCTGGATTTCGTAAGCGCCGTTTTCATACACGTCCAGGATCACCAGGCGGGCGGGCTTGCACTTGGCGATCTGCCGGGCCAGCTCGGACCCGATGGAGCCGCCGCCGCCCGTGATCAGCACGTTCTTCCCGCGGTACCATTCCATGGTTTCTTCATCCAGAAACTGGGAAGCGCTTCTGAACAGCAGGTCTTCGATGTTGAAATCCTGGATATGCCTGCGCCCGCCGTCGTCGGTGTTCGTGATGGGAAAATCGTAGGTTTTCAGCTTATAGCCATAGGCTTTGTAATGCTTGTACAGTTCGCCGCGCCGCTCGGAGCTCACGTTGGGCAGGGCGAACACCACCTCCTGGACGCCCAGGCCCGCAAGGTTTTCCTTCAGGCGGCTGTCGTTCATCAGCACCGGGATGCGATACAGCTCCCGCCCGGCCTTTCCTTTGTCGATATCCACGAAGCAGACGGGCTCGTAGGTGGCGTTGGGATTTTGCAGCAATTCGTCTGCCAGCATCGCCCCCACGCTGCCCGCGCCGATGATCGCGATTTTGATGCGGTTCTTTCCCGGCTCGTTTTCAGCGGTGAAGGAAGTGCCGGTGAGCATTTTCAGGAAGAACAGCAGCAGCCGCTCGATCAGGCTTTTGCTTGCGCGCTTCTGGTAAACCCATTGGTACAGGAGCCGCAGGGCAACGCAGAACAGCAGGTTGATCGAGAACATGGACAGGATGCGCACAACCGTCGTGGGAAACGAGAAAAAGTTGCGGATGAGCAGCACGGCGACGCAGGCGATCCCATCCGAAACCATCATGGACAGATATGTGGCAGGCCCGGCATAGCGCCATATCTGCTGATAAACCTTCAGCAGCCGGCGCGTCACAAGCAAAGCGGCTACCCCGGTCAGGCCGACGGTCAGCGCGTTTTCCGGCGTTAGCCTCTCCAGCCTGCTTTTGGGATACACCACCAGAATCATGACGGCGCAGAACGCATAAATCAGGAAATCATATATCAACAGACCCCAACGGATTTTATGCTTCATTTGTGTTCTATCCCCTTATTGCGGCGCAATTCGGCGCCGCCGTTTTTTCAGGTCATACCCTCCTGCGGCGCGGTGACCACGTCGCAGCCGACCCAGGTGAAACAGTCCATTCCGCTGAACTGGTAATCCACCCGCATGCGCTGTTTTCTGTAATCGATTTTCGTGATTCTGCCTTTGCAGCTGCTGAACAGCGGATCGTCCAGGCGCACCTCGTCCCCCACCTTAAAAACCGTGATCTGCCCGATGACGCCGTTTTTCCTGTACAGGTTCATCGCAAATTCGTAGTCGCTTCCCGTGAGGGCATAGTTGTTTTCCTGGCTGCCGATCCGGCGGATCAGCCCGTCGATCCCCCAGAACAGGGCACCCTGGCTGATTTCCGTTTCCGAATAGGCGAACACATACCCCGGCAGCAGGTCCACCATCCCGTCGATGTTCTTTCCCTGGACCCGGTGCCGCCGCATGATCTGCGGGGAAAAAGCCCGCCCGATCCCCCGCTGTTCCAGCAGACTGGCGGCATATTTGCATTTCTGCGTTACGCAAAAAAAGCAGTATGCGAACATCCGCTGACTCTCCCCTCTCTGCCGCGCAGAACCGGACGCCCGAACCGGCGAACGCTTCCCGCGCCTTACGCGTATTCGGGGAAGAACCCCGTACCCCCAGTCGTCCTTCACCGCACTGTATTGTACCACACCGACGCCAAATTGTCTACTTCCTGCGCTTTCTTCCTGCGTCCTCCGCTTCTTCGCAAAAATTTGGTGCCCCGCCCCTGCGATTGGGACAGGAAATGGCTTAAATCAAGACCTTTAGGCCATTTCAAACATCGGTTCGTTTTTGCGTCGTCAGTCCGGTATTCCAAAGCGCGCAAAAAGCGGTGGAATCTCTCCCCCGCTTTTCATTCCAGCTTCTTCCGCATGGTAAAAATATTCGTATCTGTTCAGTCGATGCTTTATTGGACACTTTAAGGAACCAACCAAAAGCCTTCCCCTTGAGGGGAAGGCTTTTGGAGTGTACCCTCTCCTTTTTGC
>CADBCX010000172.1 GCA_902793245.1 uncultured Eubacteriales bacterium
AGAACTTAGAACTTAGAACTAAGAACTCACGCATTTAGCGCGCGGATCATTTCCTTCAGTTTCAATAAATGCCCTGTTTCTTCCATCTCAATCTGTCGGAACGCTGCGGAGGCGGGGCCGTCCAATTGGGCGGCGTATTCTCCATAGCGGGCGATGGCGTTTTGCTCTTCATCAGCGGCATATTGATACAGCCGCAGGACGGAGTCAAAGGCGCCTTTCCGCTGCGCCTCCACCAATCCGCCGGAAAAGAGCACGCCCGTAGCCTGGGCGGAAAGCAGCTGCGCCCGTTCAAAGCCGGGCGTTTTGCCGCCCATTTCGGAGAACCGGGCCAGATGGTGCCTTTCGTCGGCCAAAATAGCGCGGATGGCCTCCTGACAGGAGCCATCCGCAAAAATCGCCAGCGCACGCTCATACAGGCGGATGGCGCGTTTTTCCATTTCACAGGCAATGAACAGGGCTTCCGCCGTGCTGCGAACCTGCATAGCGGTTATTTTGCCTCAGCCAGGAATTCGTTCAGCTGATGCACCAGTTCGTCCACGTTGGTGCCGTGCGCCGCGCAGGCATCCTCCAAAGATTCCATCACAGCGTGGGGGCAGCCCAGGCAGTGCATGCCAAATTGCATTAAAATACGGGCAGTGCCGCGGTGAATGTTCAGTACTTCGCCGATGCTCATGCTCTTGTTGACCGTGTTTTCCATTTCAATAATCTCCTTTCGGGCTATATGCCAGTACACATCATACCCTAAACCCTTCGGATTGTCAACGGAAAAGCGAACGATTTTCCAATTCCCTGCCTCTGTTATGATTCAAGTGTTTCCTGGATGCGCGCTTCCCCATCCAAAGTGTGTTTTCCGCGGGAAGCTCCCCATTCCCCGAATTGTAACCTTCCTCTCCGATTACTTGCTTTTTCATGGATTATATGGTATGATCAGCATGGTATATTTTGTGTAAAAGGAGATTCGGAAATGCGGAAAAAAGCTGTTCTGATTCTTGCCCTCTGCGCCTTGCTGCTCTGCCCGTGGATTTCCGCGGCGGAAGGGCTGGAGCCCCTGCCCATGGACAATTTCCAGCCGGGGCCGATGCCGTCAGAGGCGGGGTACATTTCCCCGACGGAATATGAGGACGCTTCCATATCAGTGAAGATTTACCAGGACCGCTACGCGGACACGGATTATTTCTTCGCGCATATCAAAATCTCCCATCCATCCCAACTGCGCACGGCGCCCGCCGGGATCGTGGCTTCCCCCACCGCCACATTCCAGTATGAAACCGAAAACAAGGCCACCCAGATTGCCAAGGCGGCCAACGCGGTGATCGCCATCAACGGCGATTACTACACGAAAGCGGATAAGTGCGCCGTGGTGCTGCGCCAGAACCGGCAGTACCGCAACTTTGCCAACGGATACACCGACCTGCTGGTGATCGACATGAACGGCGACCTGCATGCGCTGCCCAACTGCACCAAGCAGTATTACAAGGAATACATGGAGCAGAACCGGCCCCAGCTGTACAACATCTTCTGTTTCGGCCCCGTGATCGTTCAGGACGGCGCGAGCGTGATTGCCGAAGACTACAAAAACAACAGCATCGGCTCCCAGAACACGACGCAGCGCTCCGCCATCGCCCAGCTCGGCCCGCTGGAATACATGCTCGTTTCCACCAACGGCCCCCAATCCCCCGGCAACAAGGGCATGACGCTGTATGAATTCGCCAAGGTGTGCGAGGACGCGGGCAAACGGCTGAGCGAAAACGGCTGCCTGATCGCCTACAATCTGGACGGCGGCAACAGCGCGGCCATGATCTTCCGCGAAGTCAGCCCGGAAAACGGGAAGCTGGCGATGAAGCGGGTCAATTCCTCCGATATCAGCGAACGCCACCTGAGCGACATCATTTACTTTGCAACACTGGTGAAATAATATGATGGAAGTAAAAATGATTTCCCTGCCGGCTGGGGAAATCAGTCTCTACGGCCTGGCCATGGCCGCCGGATGCCTGGCCGCCGCGGCGTGGCTGATTGCCTTGGCGCGCCGCAAAGGAATCAAAACCTGCGCGGCGGCGGTGTACTGCCTTCTCTGCGGGGCGCTCGGCCTGCTGCTTGGCAGGGCTGTCTACTGCGCCGTGCGGTTTGACCGGATGTTTTACGACGAGATGGGCGATTTTTCCGGCCTGCTGCCCTTCTTTGATGTACGGAGCGGCAGCGTGAATATCGGCGGCGTGATGCTGGGCTGCATCCTGGCCGCACCCCTCGCCGCGAAGCTCTGCGGAGGAAAAGCCGCGGAGTATCTGGACGGCTTCGTTTTCCCCGGGCTGGCTGTGTTTGTCCTGGAAAGGCTGCTGGAGCCGCTGGCGGGCCATGGCTACGGCGTGTTCCTGTACGATTCGCCTTTGGCCCGGTATCCCTTCGCCCTGGAAACCTATATGGAAGAATACGCGTTGGCGGTGTGCTTCCTGGAAGCGCTGCTGGCGCTGATCCTGATGGCCGCGCTGGGTTTCCTGAAAAAGAAATGCAAAAGAAGCGGGCAATTGTTCCTGTGCGCCCTGGCCCTTTTCTGCGCCAGCCAGATCATGCCGGAAAGCCTGCGGCACGACGACGTGCTGTTCATCTTCATTTTCGCCCGCGTGACGCAGATCTTCTACGCTCTGATGCTGGCCGGGGCGTTGATTGCGGCGCTTTGGAAGCGCGTTCCTCCGAAGAAAGCCGCGCTGGAATTCCTTTTGCTCCTTCTTGGCGCGGGCGTCTGCATCGGCGCGGAATTCGCGCTGGACAAAACAAACCTTTCCCATTTGCTGATTTACGCGGTCATGATCGTGACCCTGGCGGGCATGGCCGCGCTGATCCTGCGGGCGGTTTTCAGAAAGAAGGTTGACCGATGAAAGCATTGCATGTTTTTGCGCTGGCCATAGCGCTGGTGCTGCTGGCCCTGCCCGCCTCCGCCACCCGGTACGACCTGCCGGACGGGCGGTATTTTATCCTGTCCCTGGGCGGCAGCTTTGCCTATTCCCGCGACACCGCCGGGAATTTCCGCGTCTGGGGCGACAACCAGTACGGCCAGCTCGGGAAAGGGCATTTCAACAACGCCAGCGGCATCCTGGGCATCTATCCTTCGGATTTCAGGACCAAGAACGCTGAAATCGACCTGTCGCAGGTCAAGGACATCGTGAGCGGCAGCAATTTCAGCTTCTTCTGGATGAACGACGGTACGCTGTACGCCGTGGGCAACAGCGATTTCGGCACCCTCGGCAAAGCGGAGGGCAGCTATTCCACCCATAAGCAATTCTATGTTCCCGAAAAGCCCGCCGCCTTATCCTGCGGCTTCGGCCATTGCCTGCTGCTGACGGAAAACGGCGAAGTATACGGCTGGGGCCGGAACAACAAGGGGCAGGTGGGCAACGGTTCCCGGCAGAAAACCACCGCGCCCTGCAAGCTGCCGCTGCAAAACATCGTGCAGATCGCCGCAGGCGGCCAGTTCTCCCTGGCGCTGGACCGCGAAGGCAGGCTGTGGGGATGGGGCGACAACGAGTTCAGCATCCTCGCCCCCGGCTCGGAAGCCTTCTTCGCCACGCCCGTGCAGGTGAATACCGGCGGGATTGAAATCGCGGCCATCGAAGCGGGCGGCTATCACGCGGCGGTGCTGGACAAGGAGGGCCGCGTATGGGCCTGGGGCAAAAACGACGTGTACCAGGTAGGCATTGAATCACGGGGAAAGACGGTCACAGCGCCTGTCCAGGTTAATCTGCCTCTGCCCGCCACCAGCTTATCGGTCTACTCCTCCCAGAACTACGCCATCCTGTCCGACACGTCCCTGTGGTCCTGGGGCAATAACGGCTATGGCCAGCTGGGCCAGCACTTGCGGGGCGTGGTGGGCGGCCTTCCCGGACAGTGCGTGGAGAGGGATGTGATCGTGGCGGAAACGGGCAGCATGTTCGCCCTCTGTGTGCTGCAGGACGGCACCATGATGGCCGCCGGCTTCAACAACCACGCTGAGCTGGGCGACGGCAGTACCGGCCACAGGAACACCATGTCCCCCAACGGGATGGACCTGATTCTGAATTAAAAACCTGTTGGCTAAGCGCGTTGGAAGGACAATAAAAATCACTTCTTCAAAGCCTTCCCCTCAAGGGGAAGGCTTTTGGATGTTCAATCATTGAAAGCGTCCTTATTGCCAGGTCTGAACTGATCCTCGTTTTAATTCCTCCCGATTCCTTCTTCCGCATAAAACCGGCCAATCCCGGACATGCTGAAGAAGAAAGAAACAGGGAGGTGTTTTTTATGATCGAACAGGATACCGTGCGGCTGCTGCGGGAATGCGACGCGGGCGCGAAAATGGGCGTGGATTCGTTGAACGACGTGATCGACCGGGTACAGGACGGCCGCTTGAAACAGGCACTCGCCCAGTCCCGGGAGGAGCACGAAGCGCTGTCGGGCGAGATTCGCGGCGAATTGGACCGGTTCAAGGATGAAGGGAAAGACCCCGCGCCCATGGCCTCCGCCATGAGCTGGCTGAAAACCAAAGCGGAGCTGGCCATGGACGGCTCCGACGCCACCATCGCAGACCTCATGACCGACGGCTGCAACATGGGCGTCAAGTCGCTGAGCAAGTACCTGAACCAATACAAAGCCGCGGACGAAAAATCTAAAGACCTGGCCAAACGCCTGGTGGCGGAAGAAGAACACCTATCGCAGCGGATCCGGCCCTACCTGTAAAGCGCCGCTTTCCAAATTTTGAAAATGAGATTTGGCCCATATTGTCATATACGGTGCCATATCTACCATATATAGCATAATCAAGCCATTTGTATCCAAAATCTTTTGGTACAAATGGCTTGTATTTTGCCTGATAATCTGATAAAATAGAAAAGGTATGTGATTCACTATGCGTTTGTGCGTAATCAAGAATCAAATGAATTTTTAGGGGGAACCGACATGGCAGACTACACCACTGAAAACATTCGCAATATCACTCTCATCGGCCACGGCAGCAACGGCAAAACCACGCTGACCGAAGCGATGCTCTACGCCGCCGGCCTCGTGGATCGCCAGGGCAAGGTGGAAGACGGCTCCACCACCACCGACTATGATCCCGAAGAAGTCAAGCGCGGCATTTCCATCAGCGCCGCCGTGGCGCCCGTGGAATGGAAAAAGACCAAGATCAATGTGATCGATGTGCCCGGCTACTTCGACTTCATCGGCGAAATGATGGGCCCCCTCCGCGTGGTGGAAACCGCGGGCATCGTGGTGGGCGCTGTCAGCGGCCTGGACGTGGGCGCTGAAAAGGCCTGGAAATACGCCCAGACCAACGGCGTGTGCCGCATGTTCATCATCAACCGCATGGACGCTGAAAACGCCAACTATATGAAAGTGGTCGAGCAGCTGCGCGGCAAGTTCGGTTCCTCCGTCGTTCCCATGCTGCTGCCCATGGGCCAGGGCGCGTCCTTCAAGGGCGTTGTCAACGTGCTGGAAAACAAAGCTTATGAAGGCACCGGCAAGGGCCTCAAGGAAGTGCCCGTGCCCGGCGATATGGCCTCCGCCATCTCCACCGCCATGGAAGAAATCACCGAAGCCGCCGCCGGCGCTGACGACGAGCTGATGATGAAGTACCTGGAAGGCGAAGAGCTGACCCATGACGAGATCGTGCAGGGCTTCCGCGCCGGCATGAAGGACGGCTCCATCGTGCCCGTCGTGCCCGTCTCCGCCCTGACCGGCGTGGGCGTCGCCACCCTGCTCAACACCATCGCCAATTACCTGCACTCTCCCGAAGAGATCAAGGCCGCCGCGATCAATCCCAAGACCGGCGACGCCGTGGAACGCGCCTGCGACGCGAACGAGCCCTTCAGCGCCTTCGTGTTCAAGACCATCGCCGACCCCTTCGTGGGCAAGCTCTCCCTGGT
>CADBCX010000173.1 GCA_902793245.1 uncultured Eubacteriales bacterium
GGGCCCATGGGACTGGAAAATCGAATGCGTCCAGAGCGGGGACATCGCATACGGGAAGTTCCTTTACGGCGGCAAGGCCGCTTTCGCCACGGTTGACGTTTACCGGGAAATCATCAACTGGCGGCGTTCCCTGCCCAAATATCGGCCTAATGCCCATCAGCAGAAGGTGCTTGAGTACGTGGATGAGCACGGCAGCGTTTCCGTCCCGGAAGTACGTGAATTGCTGGGGATAAACAAAGCCGGCGCAGATGCTCTGCTCTCCAAGTTGCAGATGCAGGCGCGCCTCATTACCGGCGACATCACGCGGGTATACCGCGGCCCGGACCTTAAATACAGCGGCTGGCAACGGAGCAGTTTCTGCACGCCGGAGGCGTTGTTCGAGGACATGGACTTTCCTTTTCCCGGCTACAATCCCCGGACGCTCCGTTCTTCATTGACACCCGCCGAATCGCTGGAATCCCTCAAGGAAACCATCCGGGAGTCGTGCGGTGATGTCCCAGACAAAGTGCTCATGAAAATCCTGGGATGACTGGAGTATCAGATTAGTAGATTATTACGTTGTCGAGGACCCGCGTGTGGAAGTGAAGAAGGCTATGCTGGATGCGACATCTTCAGGGGTGCTGGTAGCTGGTATTTTTTTGACCACCTAAGCGCAAAATCGGCCATTTTTGCCTGTGGGTGGCATTTTTTTACCAGCCACACGCACTCCCGCCAATCCTTGTACTCATATGAGCACCACCAACGAAAAATACCGCGAAGACCTTACAGCCTACCTGCTTGAAGTCGCTACAGGTAATGGTTATCTCAAGGGAACGCTGCTGAGTACGCCCGATCTGGACGAAGCCTGGCAGCGCTATGCGCCATCTTTTTACGGCGACGCCGTGCGTGAATTCAACGGCTATCCGGAATACTGCCTCGCCTGTGCAGGCTATCTTGGGATGGCCGTGGCACATCTCTGGGATAAGGATTGGGTCAGGTACATGGACGCGCCTTATAGCTTCTTCCAGAGCGATAGGGGATTCGACGATATGGACGACTTCATCACCGGCAACGGCAGCCTGCGGGTGCAGGCGTCGGGCCGCCCGTACAGCGATGAAATGGCCTACACCCAGGAAATGCTGTACGAGCCGCTGTGGGAAAAAACGCCCCTGCCGCCCGACCTGCGGCCTTACCTGCCCCGCATCCGGGAACTGCTGCTCCAGGGCAAGCCCGAGGAAACGGACGCCCTGATCGACGAGGCGCAGAAAAAAGCCGGGTTTGACAAGTACATGAATTTTGACAACAAGATCCTGTATCCTGTCGGTTCGCCGCGGCTGCATACCGCTTTCTGGCTCACCTTCAAGCAGCCCGAGCAGCCCGACACCAAGGATTACCTGCGCTGGCTGGACATGCAGAACGGCATGATCACCTCCGTCTGGACGAACGCCCGGGGCGCATTCCGCACCGACAGCTTTGCTGCCTACGACGGTCAGGTGATCGTGAACCGCTTCTCCGCGCCGAAAGGCCAGTTGGATGTGGATGTCACCATCGAACTGCCCGGACGGCCCTTCCGCCACGGCAACATGGTGTTCAAGCAGCCCTTCACCGGCAGCACTCATGAGCTGACCATCGAAGACGATTTAATCACCCTGGCCTGGGCCTACCGCCCCGAATTTGGCCACAAGGGTTATGTCGCCGCCATCCGCTTTATCCCCCAGGGCGGGAAGCTCGAAAAGGCGGAAAAGGGCGTGAAGCTCACCGGGGCCGACGGCCTGCTGGTCGTCAGCAAGATCGTCAAGTTTGAAAGCGATTTTTCCTTTGCCTGCGCGAAGAAAGTCCAAGAAGACCTGCTGAACCTGCCCATCGACTTTGACAGGATGCTGGCGGAAAACGAAAGGATCATCGGCGGCAAGATGGACCGCTCCCGCATCCACCTGGGCAGGAAAGAAGATTACGTGCTGTCCGGCGAAGAATTGCTGCGCCGCACCCACAGCGACAGCGAGATCGACCCCACGCTGATGGAAAAGCTCTACGAAATGGGCCGCTTCTTCCAGATTTACGAGACCGGCGCGCTGCCGCCCATGATGGGCCAGCACAACATCAACACCAATTTGCAGGTGTGCGCGGGCAACAACACCGGCCTGTTCGACGAAATGGACACCTATTTCCGGTACTATGAAACCAAGTTTGACGACTTCCGCACCAACGCGAAGCTGCTCTTCGGCGCGCGGGGCCTGCTGGCCAGCGTCCACTGCGACCCGGATTCCGGCCTGTATTACCATTTCTCCCGCACCTATCCCCATTATTGCTGGACGGGCTGCCTGGGCTGGATCTACAATGAACTCTGGGGCTATTACCTGGTGACCGGGGACAAGGAATTCCTGCGCGAACGCCTGATTCCCGCCTATAAGGAAATGGCGCTGTTCTTCGAGGACTACGCCTGCGACCGGGGGTCGGATGGGAAAGTCATTTTCTATCCCTCCTTCTCGCCCGAAGACCCCACGCCCAACCCCGGCTACGAAACCGTCACCTGCCGCAGCATCAACCCCACCCGCATCAACTCCGTGATGGACGTTGCCATCTGCCGCGAGATTCTCACCAACCTGATCGACGGCTGCAAGACCCTGGGCATCGAAACGGAAAACATCCCCCACTGGGAGGAGCAGCTGGCGTCCCTGCCCACCTACCTGCTCGACCAGGAAGGCGGACTCAAGGAATGGGCCTGGCCGGACATTGAGGAAAACTACAACCACCGCCATGTGTCCCACCACTACGACGTGTGGCCGGGCCGCGCCATCACCCCCGAAACGGAACCCGAACTGGCCGAGGCCATCATCATCTCCAACCGCAAGCGCGGCCAGCAGGACGACTCCGCCCACGGCATCATCCACCGGGCCTTCACCGCCATCCGCCTAAAGGACATGGAGGAAGCCGAGCAGAACCTGAGCCAGCTGTTCAACCACGGCTTTGTGCGCCGCACCCTGCAAACCAGCCACTTCCCCTACCGCGGCGTGTTCCCCGACCTGCAAGGGGCCGTGCCCGCGTTCTTAGTGGAAATGTGCGTGTTCAGCATGCCGGGCGTCGTGGAATTCCTGCCCGCCATGCCGGAGAGCATGCAGGAAGGCGCCATCGACGGCGTGTGGCTGTACACGTTTGCCAAGCTGAACCATATGGACTGGGATGAAAAGGGCGTCCGCGCCTCCCTCACCTCCAACGAAGCCCAGACCCTGACCCTGCGCTGCCGCCGCCCCGGCTGCCGCATCCTGGTGAACGGGAAAGAACTGCCCAAGGAGGGCGACCATGCGGCATATCATTTCATGAAGAACGAAACCGTTCGGATCGAAGTTGCGTATTGATCTTCCGGAAAGGAGCCTGATTCATGATGATCAGCAAAATGACCATGCTTTCGGCAAACGCCGCGGAATTTCTTTTGCCCTTGCCGGGGCAGCCTCAAAGGACGCTGCGCCTGCGCATCGCCGCCCTGGCTTGCGGCGCGGTGCGGGTGACCCGCACGATGCGGGAAAGCTTTCTGGACACGGAGAGTCCGGTGGTACTTTCCGCCGTGCCCGGCGTATGCGCCGTTACGGAAACCGACGGCGCGTACCTGGCGGACTGCGGAAGCATGACTGTCCGGGTCGACAAACAGACGGGCAGCGCCGCTTTCCTGGACAAGGCGGGGAACACCCTCCTCCGGGAACGGCAAAAGCAGCCCTGCGTGCTGGAGGAAAAGCCGGTGATAGTCAACCGCTTTTCCCAGGAGGCCCGGATTCAGTATTCCAAAAGCGTGGACGGGGTGCGCGCTTCCGCCGACGATTATGAAACCTATGAAGCCCGGAAAGCATACGCATGCAGGCTGAGCTTTGATTTTGACGAGGAAGAAGCGCTGTACGGCCTGGGCTCCCATGAGGAGGGCTTTGGCAATCTGCGGGGAAAAAGCAGAGATTTATACCAGCACAACATGAAGGCCGTGGTGCCGGTCCTGGTGTCCACGAAGGGCTGGGGCATTCTGTTCGACATGGGCTGCCTGATGGTTTTCCATGACGACGCCACCGGCTCTTGCCTGTGGGCGGACTGCGCCGACGAAGCGGACTATTATTTCATGGCGGGCGGGTATCCCGCCGTGTGCCGCCAGTACCGGGCGCTGACCGGCGGCGCGCCGCTGATGCCCAGGTACGCCTTTGGCTACGTACAGTCCAAGGAGCGCTACAAGGACGCCCGGGAATTGATCGACGTGGTGAAGGAATACCGCCGCAGGCAGGTGCCGCTGGACGTGATCGTGGAGGATTGGCAGTCCTGGCCGGAGGGGCAATGGGGCTACAAGACCTTCGACCGCAGCCGCTTCCCCGATCCCAAGGCGATGACGGACGAATTGCACAGCCTGGGGGCGAAAATGATGATTTCTATCTGGCCGTCCATGCAGGGCGACCGGAACGAAAACCGGAAAGAAATGCTGGAAAAGGGCTGCATGCTGGGCAACCGCACTATTTACAACGCCTTTGACGAAAACGCCCGGGCGCTGTACTGGAAACAGGCGGAGGAAGGGCTGTTCCGCTATGGCGTGGACGCCTGGTGGTGCGACTGCTCCGAGCCCTTTGAATCCGACTGGCACGGTGCCCTCAAGCCCGAACCCTTTGAGCGCACGCGGCTGAACACCGAGGAAGCGAAGAAATACCTGGACCCTGGCAAAATCAGCTTGTACAGCCTGTACCATTCGGGCGGCATCTACCGGGGCCAGCGGACAGCCACCGAAAAAAAGCGCGTGCTGAACCTGACCCGCTCCTCCTGGGTCGGGCAGCACCGCTACGCCACCGTCACCTGGTCGGGCGACGTGAGCGCCACCTGGGAAACGCTGCGCCGCCAGGTGCCGGAGGGCATGAACTTCATGGCCGCGGGCGAAGCCTACTGGACCACCGACGCGGGCGGATTTTTCCCCACGAGCTACGGCGGGGCCTGGTTCGGCGCGGGGGATTTCAACCAGGGTGTGGATGATCCCGGCTACCGGGAGCTGTTCGTGCGCTGGATGCAGTTTGCCGCGTTCCTGCCCATGATGCGCGCCCACGGCACGGGTACGCCCCGGGAAATCTGGCGGTTCGGGGAAAAGGGCGATCCCTGGTACGACGCGCTGGAAAAAATCATCCGCCTGCGCAGCCGCCTGGTGCCCTTCCTCTATTCCCTTGCCGCCGCCTACAGCCGGGAAGGGCTGCCCCTGGTGCGCTTCCCCGCCCTGGACTTCCCGGAGGACAAGGCGCTTCGGAACATCGACGATGAAATGCTGCTGGGCGGCGCGCTGCTGGTGAAGCCCGTGACCCGGCCCATGGAATACCTGCCCGACGCGCGGAAGATCGAAGCGCCTGACGATACGGAAACCGTTTATCTCCCGGCGGGGACGGACTGGTACGCCTGGGAAAGCGGCGAGAAATACGCGGGCGGGCAGAGCATCCGCGTCCATGCGCCGCTGGATACGGTGCCCCTGTTCCTGCGGGCCGGAACGATCCTGCCGCTGGGCCCGGTGCAGCAGTATGTGAATGAGATCCCGAACCCGCCGCTGACGGTGATCGTGTGCCCCGGCGCGGACGGGGAATTCATCTGGTACGACGACGCCGGGGACGGCTACGGATACGAACAGGGCGAATGCGCCCGGGTGCTTTTCCGTTGGAACGACGCGGCGGGCGAGCTGTCCCTCTCCGCCCGGGAAGGCGGCTGGAGCGGCATGGAAGCGGAAAAAGAAATCCGCGCCCGCAGGATCGACGGAAACGAGACCGCCATACGCTATACCGGCGAAGCGGCGGTTATCAGGCTCTGATTGATCCTGTTAACAGCTATGTTGCGAAGGGTAAAAAGAAGGAGAACGGCGGGGCGTTGCCCCGCACCCCACCAGGGTACTGAGTACCCTGGACCCGCAATAGCG
>CADBCX010000174.1 GCA_902793245.1 uncultured Eubacteriales bacterium
GTGCAGCGGTTCCTCCCGGGCACAGGAGGCGATGTTCATGGCGTGATCGGCCACGCGCTCCAAGGCGTTGATGGTTTCCAGGAAGATGACGCCGGACTTGGGCGTGCACTTCTTTTCTTTCAGCCGGTCGATGTGCTTTTTGCGCAGGGCGTCGGTCATATCGTCAACGGTCTGCTCGGCCTGCTCCAGGGCGGACATGATGGAATCGGGAATGCCCCATTCCTCCAGGCCCTCCAGGGCGGCGTCCAGCACCTGCATGGTAAACACGAACAGCTCTTCCAATTCCTGCGTGGCTTTTTCAGAGATTTTCGCGTTGCGGTCGATGCGCTCATGAGCCAGGTTCAGGATA
Organism: uncultured Eubacteriales bacterium; assembly: GCA_902793245.1. Taxonomy (GTDB): domain Bacteria; phylum Bacillota; class Clostridia; order Christensenellales; family Aristaeellaceae; genus RUG563. The sequence goes on from CADBCX010000174.1 coordinate 350, forward strand.
TTCATGGCGTGGTCGCTGATGCGCTCAATGTCCGTGACCACGTGGAACAGATTGGCGATGCGCTTGCTTTCATGCTCGCTCAGCTCCAGCGGCATGACCGCCACCAGCCCTTCGGTAATGGCCTCTTCCAGGAAGTCGGCCAAATCCTCGTGTTCGATGATTTTCTGTTCCTGGGAAAGGTCGAGAGTGTTGAGGGCGTCGATGGCCAGGATCAGGTGGTCGTGGGTCTCGCGGCCCATGCGGCACACTTCGCGGTACAATTGGTCAGCCGCCAGGGAGGGCGTTTTCAGCAGGCGTTCGTCATAGTACATCAGCTTGAGCTGCGTCGCCGCCTCGTCCTTGCCGGGCACCACCCAGCAGGCCAGCTTCACCAGCCAGTCGCCCAGGGGGAAGAGGATGATGGTGCTGATAACGCTGATGGAAATATGCATCATGGAAACGCACAGCTTGGGATTCCCCGGCACCAGCATTTCCGCCCATTCCGTCAGCGGCAGGAAGGCGCTGAGAACCAGGAAGATGATGGCGCTGTGCAGATTGAAAATCAGGTGGATCATGGCGGTGCGCTTGGCCGCGGTGTGCGAGTTCGCCATGGAAATGAGCGATGGCGTACACGCGCCGATCTTCGCGCCCAGCAGCAGGTACAGCGCGCCCTGCATGCTCACCAGCCCGCCGGCCGCCAGCACCTGCACGATACCGACGGACACGGAGGAGCTTTGCAGCAGCGCCGTGACGACGATACCGATCAGCATACCCACAATGGGGTTGCGCACGCCCTGCATCAGGTTCAGGAACACGGGCCATTCTTTCAGCGGCTCGGTGGAGGAGCTCATCAGATCCATACCGATGAACAGCACGCCCAGGCCCATGCACACCACGCCCGCCTGCTTGATGGTTTCCTTCTTGTCGAACACCATCATCATCATGATGCCGATGAAGGCGAAAACCGGGCCGGGATCGAACTTGATGGACAAGAGCAGCGACGTTACTGTGGTACCGATGTTCGCGCCCATGATGACGCCCACGGACTGGGCCAGCGTCAGCAATTGCGCGTTCACGAAGCCCACCACCATGACCGTCGTCGCGCCGGAGGACTGGATGATGGCGGTGACGCAGATGCCGGTGAGCAGGGCGATGAAACGGTTCCGCGTCATCAGGGACAGGAAGTGCTTCAGCTTGGGGCCGGCAGCACGCTCCAGGCCTTCGCCCATGGTACGCATGCCGAACAGGAAAAAGGCCAGTCCGCCCAGCAGCGTCAGTACACTTTGAAAACTCATACAATCCTCCTGTGCGGGTTTTTCCGCCTGGCGCGGCGGTTGATTTCCTGGCTCATTCGGCTGTGCAGGTGTTCGGGGCGTCTTTTTTCGTGCGTGCGGACGCCGTTTTCCATCCTGCTGGCTGGGGCACACCAGGTTTTTGCCCGAAGCTCGCCGAAGCGCTCCGTCACGATGTACTGATAGGATGCCAGCGCGCTGCCGCCTATGCTGCCCCGCAGCTTATGGGGAAGGGCAAGCGCGCTCAGAAAACTCCTTGAAAAGGCCATGGTTCCATGGGCGTTCAGCAGGCCGGCAATTCTTCGGCTCAGCAGGAGAAGGGCTTGTTCGGGCGGTTCCTCCTGCTGGGAAGCGAGCAGGTAGCCTTGCTTTACCTTCTGGATCAGGACCCGGAGCAGATCGTCGCTGCGCCCGCTGACGGCGGACAGGATTTTTTCGGGAATCAGGCTGCCGATCAGCCCGTTGAGGGCGGCCATGGCTTCATCCTGGGAAACGTCCTGCAAGGCGGTCAGCACGGCGAGCACCGTCAGAAACGCGCCGCGGGAATCCGTCACGTTGCGGGTGATCGCCAGGAGATCGCGAAACGCCTCTTTCTCGTAAACGCTGCCGTAACAGCGCTGCCGCATCGTTTTGTCCGGGTAGAACACACGGCAGCGGCCGATGTGGTAAAAAGCGCCGGTACGGGGAAACACGTCGTCGGCATTGATGATGTGGTACAGGGGAAAGGCGCTCAGCTCGCAGCGCGGATGGTCGTATACCACGCTGGGGGAAGCGAAGCTGTATCCCAGGATATTCTGCCGCAGCAGGCCTTTCTGAATCGCCAGATAGGCAAACAGCTGCATGATCGCCCCGCCCTGGCTGTGGCCTGCCATCCAGATGCGGAACCGGCTGCCGGGCCTGTGGCATTCCAGGAGGATATCGGAAAGCGTCAGCTTCTCCATGCCCAGTTTCCGCGCCGTTTCAGGGAACTGAATCGCGCCGCAGTTCGCTTCAAACTGCTTTGTCAATTGCAGGAAACCCGCGTGCATGTGTTCTGCGCGGCCGACGCGAAAATTGGAGATCCAGTCGTAAACCCGTTTGCCGGTGCCCATGAACCCGATGGCGACCAGGTATTGCCCGCCCAGCAGCGGGTGCAGCATCACGACGGCTTTGCAGGTGTCGCTGCCTTCCCGCTGGCGCAGGGTGCCCCTGAGCTGGCTGATAGGGTTCTGCCGCTTGAGCCGCATTTTTGCCAGCTGGTGGTAATAGCCGCTCATGACGCCGTTCATCATGCTTTCGCCTTCCCGGTTCACGTTTGGACCGGTCAGAAGCGTGTTGTCCACCTGATAGGAAAAATCGTGCCATCCGGCTTTTTCCCACAGCGCGGTATCCATATCGTAAGCGGTTGAAGCAAGCTCGAGGGACAGCAGCGCCGCATCGCGGGAAAACGCGGGCTGCAGCAGGCCGTTTGCCTCCTGCCAGGGCATGCACAGCGGCGTTAAGTTTTCAAGGTCGCATTCGGTGAATCGTCCAGGGACGGGCATCCGATGAGCCTCCTTTGTTTCCATCTTACCCAAAATAATCATAACATGAATAGCCGGAAGAAACAAGCATTTTTCGACGGAAAACGGCATTTGCCATCAAAAAAAGGCATGGCGCGATGCCATGCCGTATTGATGAATGGAAGATGGGGAGATCAATCCAGGTAGCCTTCCCGGGCTTTGATCTTGAAGCGCTGCTCCAGCTGGTGCATCTGATCGTCTGTGATGGTGTTGAGCCGGGGCAGGTGGGCGATCTTCATATAGATTTCCGCGGCCTTTTCGGCGGTCTCGATGAGGCCGAAGGTCTCGTCCAGATCCTTGCCCGCGCCGTAAATGCCGTGCTGGCTCCAGACCACCAGGCGGGCGGTCTGCATCTTTTCGGCGGTGGCTTCGCCGATTTCGTTGGTGCCGCACAGCATCCAGGGCAGCACGTTCACACCTTCGGGGAAGACCACGATGCATTCGGTGCACATCTGCCAGAGGGTGCGGGTGAATTCCCGTTCGTCCAGGGTGTGCACATAGGTCATGGCCAGCAGGTTGGCGGGATGGCAGTGCATCACCACCCGGTTTTCGGGGTTCACTTTCAGCCGCGCCACGTGGCTCATCATGTGGGCGGGGAATTCGCTGGTGAAGCTGCCGCCGTCGTCGAAGCCCCAGATCAGTTCGGCCAGCTCGCCGTAGGCGGTGACGCGGATGATGCCCAGGTTGATTTCCGGAGCGTACTGCACGTTCTTGAAGTATTTGCCGGTGCCGGTAACGAGGAAGTATTTGCCGTCCAGTTCGGGGGCGGTGAAGCCGGTGGGGATTTTGAGCTTCACGTTGGTGAGGTCAAGGTAGTCCTTCACGTCCACTTCGTCCAGCATCAGGCTCACGTTGCCGCCGTTGCGCTCGTCCCAGCCGTGGGCGTACATGTTGGTGACGGTGCGGATCATTTCTACCATGAAGGGCGCGGTCAGAATATCTTTCATTTCCTGTTCACCAGCACTTTCTTTTCATATTCTTCGATCTGCGGGAACCATTCCCCGTCGGCGGGCTTGCCGCAGCGGCGGCAGTATTCGTTCCAGATGTCGCCGAAGGGCAGGGTTTTCAGTTCCTCCTGGCGCACCATGAGCTCGGTGAAGCGGCCCTCATCCTGCAATTGCTTGAGGCAGGCGGCGGGGGTCAGCAGGGCGGACAGCAGCGCCTTCTGCACGTTGCGATAGCCAGTCACCCAGGCGGAGATGCGGTTGATGGAGGCGTCGAAGTAGTCCAGGGCGATGTTCACGCGCCCGTCCAGGCCGCCGCAGCGCACGATTTCCTTGGCAATTTCCTTGGTCTCGTCGTCGAACAGCACCACATGGTCGCTGTCCCAGCGGATGGGGCGGGTAACGTGCAGGGCGATTTCCGGGAAGAAGGCCAGCAGGGCGGGGATTTTGTCGCTGACCACTTCGGTGGGATGATAGTGGCCGTTGTCCATGAGGGGAATGCACTTGTCCATGTTCATGGCGGCGTAGGAAAGCGCGAATTCCGCGCTGCCCACGGTGTAGGCTTCCACGCCGATGCCGAACACCTTGGATTCCACGCAGGGCTTGACCTTCTTGAAATCGTAGGGCTCGGACAGAATTTCGTCGATGCTTTCCCGGTAGCGCACGCGCGGGCCCATGCGGTCGGCGGGCACGTCCTTGAAGCCGTCGCCCGTCCAGATGTTCATGGTGCAGGGCTGGCCCAGCTCTTCCGCCAGGTAATTGGAAATGCGGATGCATGCCTTGCCGTGCTCGATCCAGAAGCGGCGGGTCTCCTCATTTGTGCTGGACAGGGTCAGCGGGTCGCACTTGGGATGGGAGAAGAAGGTGGGGTTGAAGTCGCAGCCCAGGCCGCGGGCCTTGCAGAAGTCCACCCACTTCTGGAAGTGCTTGGGTTCCAGCTTGTCGCGGTCGGCCCACTCGCCCTTTTCAAAGATGGCGTAGCTGGCGTGGAGGTTCATCTTGGGTTGGCCGGGGATGAGGGACAGCACCTTGTCGATGTCCGCCATCAGTTCTTCCGGGGTGCGGGCGCGGCCGGGGTAATTGCCGGTGGTCTGGATGCCGCCGGTCAGGGGCTTGCTGGGGTCTGTGTCAAAGCCGCGCACGTCGTCGCCCTGCCAGCAGTGCAGGGAAATCGGCACGGTTTTCAGCTTGTCCATGGCAGCTTCCACGTTCACGCCCAGGGCTTCATAGCGTTTTTTTGCTTCTTCGTAACTCATGCGTCCGCCTCCATTTGAATTTTTAAATTGCCAAGCGCCGTTGCCTCGATGGGCAGGGCGATCACTTGCTTGCCGGTGGTTTCTTCCGTGAGCCGGTTGAGATAGCCATTCTTGGCCCCGCCGCCCACGATGTACAGCTTTTGATAGGTTTTGCCCGTGTTGCGCTCGATTTCCTCAATGGCCTGCTTGTATCCCAAGGCCAAAGAACGGTAGGCGCAGCGGAAGTAGCCCAGGACGCACTTGGGAGGATGGGGGAGACGCGCGTCAAAGGCTGCCTTCATGCTCTCAGGAGCCAGGAAAATGGGGTCGTACACGTCCACGGTGTGGTCGAAATGCTTTTCCTCTGCCTCGGCGGTGATCTCGTTCCAGGGCTTGTCCGGGCAAAGCTCCGCCCGCAGCCGGTTCACCAGCCACATGCCCATGATGTTTTTCTGGTAGCGGTTGTACTGTACGCC
>CADBCX010000175.1 GCA_902793245.1 uncultured Eubacteriales bacterium
GGGCGATCGGAAGCCCTATGGCAAGCCGGGCGAAAAGAAGTCCTTCGGCAAACCTGCGGGCAGGCCGGGCCAATTTGGCCGCAAGCCCATGGGAAAGCCTGCGCCCAAGTCTGCGGCGGATATGCCCAGCAGCCTGAGCCGCAAGGTGGCGCTGGACATCTTTCAGGACGTGGTGCGCAAGGACGCCTACGCTTCCCTGTCGCTGGACGACCGGCTGAAAAATACCAACCTGCCCCAGCTGGACAAGCGCTTCTGCGCCAGCATCGTGTATACCACCCTGGAAAACCTCATCCGCATCGACTACGCCCTGGGCTTTTTCCTGAAGGATGCGGATTCCCTGGAGCCCACGGTGCGGGACATTCTGCGCATCAGCGCGTGCCAGCTTTTGTTCCATGACCGCATTCCCGCCAACGCCATCGTGGACGAGGCGGTGAAGCTGACCCGGGCCGCGGGGCTGGAAGGGCTGACAGGCCTGACCAACGCGGTGCTGCGCTCCATGGTGCGGGGGAAGGACGAAATCAAGTGGCCCGCGAAGGAGGAAGGGGCGAAGTACCTTTCCATCATGTACTCCGTTCCCCTGTGGCTGGCGGAACGGCTGGCGGAGGCTTACGGCGCGGACACCGCCGAGGCCATCTGCTCCTACCGCAGCGAAGCCCACTTCACCACCATCCGCCCCAACCTGAACCGCCTGGACGACGCGGCCTTTGAAACGCTGCTGCAAAAGAAGGTCTGGGAAGTGGAAAAGGGCGCTGTGGCCCACGCATGGCGCGTCCGCAAGGCGGCGGAAATCGCCCAGGACGCGGACTATTTGGCGGGCAATTTCTCCATCCAGGGGGAAAGCAGTATGCTGGCCTGCCAGGCGGTGAACGTGAAGGCGGGGATGCAGGTGCTGGACTGCTGCGCCGCGCCCGGCGGCAAGACGGCGTATCTCGCCGAAAGCATGGCGGGCACGGGCCGGGTCTACGCCTGGGACGTGCACGAGCATCGGGTGACGCTCATCCGCGCCATGATGCGCAGGCTGCGGCTGGAAAACGTGCGGCCCGTGGTGCGGGACGCGGCGGCGCTCAAAGAAGATTTAGTCGGCACCATGGACGCGGTGCTGCTGGACGCGCCCTGCTCCGGCTTGGGCGTCATGGACAACAAGCCTGACATCAAATACCGGGCCACGTCGGAATCGGTGCGGGAGCTGACGGAAATTCAGGAAAAGCTGCTGGACACCTGCTGCCAGTACGTGAAGCGCAACGGCACATTCGTGTATTCCACGTGCAGCATCCTGCCGGAGGAAAACGGGGAGCAGGTGAAGCGTTTCCTGGAAAAGCATCCGGAGTTCGCGCTGTCGCCCCTGCCCGAAAGCATTGACGAAAAATATCGCCGGGAATACACCGACGCCGGGCTGCAACTGCTGCCCCACCGGGACGGCGTCGAAGGCTTCTTCATCGCGCGGATGAAGCGGGTAAAGTAATGGAAAATCAAAAGATACAATGGATGGGATTATACCCGGAGGAAGTCAAACAGCGCTTAGCGGAAATGGGAGAGAAGCCCTTCCGCGCGGGCCAGGTGTTTTCCTGGCTGCATAAGGGCGCGCGGTTTGAGGACATGACCAACCTGTCCCTGGCCCTCCGGGAAAAGTTAGCGGCAATCGGCGTCGACCAGCCGGTGAGCATCCGGGAAACCCGGGTGTCCAAGCTGGACGGCACCAGGAAATTCCTCTTCGCCCTCACCGACGGCAACTGCGTGGAAGGCGTGCTGATGCGCTATCACTACGGCGCGACCCTGTGCATTTCCACCCAGGTGGGCTGCAAAATGGGCTGCCGCTTCTGCGCCAGCACGCTGGAGGGGTGCGTGCGGAACCTGACCGCCGCCGAAATGCTGGGGGAAGTGCAGTGCGCCAACCAAGCCCTGGACGGCGAACGGGTGCACAACATCGTGCTGATGGGCAGCGGGGAACCCATGGACAACTATGAGGAGGTCGTGCGCTTCCTGCGGCTGGTGTCGCATCCGGACGGCCTGAACATCGGCCTGCGGCATATATCGGTGAGCACCTGCGGCCTGGTGCCCCAGATGAAACGGTTCGCGGAGGAGGGCTTGCCGGTGACGCTGTCCCTGTCCCTCCACGCGCCGAACGACGGCATCCGCCGCACGATCATGCCCATCGCGAACCGCTATACCATCGAAGAAACCCTGGACGCCTGCCGCTATTATATCGAAAAGACGGGCCGCCGGGTGGTGATGGAATACGCGTTGATCGATCATGTGAACGCCTCGCCCGCCTGCGCCGAAGAACTGGCCGACAGGCTGCGGGGAATGCAGTGCCACGTGAACCTGATTCCGCTGAACACCGTCAAGGAACGAAACCTTTACGGCGTGACGGAAAGCCAGGTGCAGGCCTTTTTATCGGTGCTGGAAAAGCGCCGTATCTCCGCCACACGCCGCCGGGAAATGGGCGACGACATCGAAGGCGCGTGCGGGCAATTGAGAAAGAAAGTATTGCGGGAGGATAAAACATGATTTCTGCTGCCAGAACCCACATCGGCAAGGTGCGTTCCTCCAACCAGGACGCTATTTTGGTTTGCCCGGGAAAATACGGAGTCTATGGCGTGGCGGACGGAATGGGCGGGCATCAGGCGGGCGACGTAGCCAGCAAAATCGCGGTGGCCGTTGTGGAACGGGTGCTGAAGAATGAGCAGCCTTCTGTCAACCTGCTGCGGGCGGCGATTGAGGAAGCGAACCAGATCATCTATGAGGAACAGCTGGCCAACCCGGATTACAGCGGCATGGGCACCACCATGACGGTCATCTGGGAGGACGAAGAGCGTATCCTGCTGGGCCACGTGGGCGACAGCCGCGCTTACCGCGTGCGGAACAACGCCATCTCGCAGGTGAGCCTGGACCATTCCATGGTGGCGGAAATGGTGCGCCGGGGATTGATCACGGAGGATGAAGCCCGGGTGCACCCCTACCGCAACATCATCACCCGCGCCCTGGGCACGTCCCCCACGGTCAACGTGGATGTGAAGGAGCTGGACAAAGCGCCCGGCGACATGTTCCTGCTGTGCTCCGACGGCCTGTCCGAATACGTGCAATCGGTGCAGATGAATGAGATTCTGCGGAAATACTCCCTGGAGAACGCCGCGGATGTGCTGCTCAATATGGCCTTGGAAGGGGGCGGCCGGGACAATATCTCCGTGATTCTGGCGGAGGTGGAAGCATGATCGGCAAAGTGCTGGATAACCGCTATGAACTGGTGGATTTCATCGGCAAGGGCGGCATGGCGCTGGTGTACAAGGCCGTGGACAAACGCACGGGCCATTTCGTGGCGGTCAAGATCCTGCGCCCGGAATTTAACCAGGACGCGGAGTTTTCCGCCCGGTTTGAGCGCGAGGCATTGGCGGCCAGCCGCATGAGCCACCACAATATCGTGAACCTGCTGGATGTTGGCCAGGCGGATAATATGCGCTACCTGGTGATGGAATACGTGGAGGGCCGAACGCTGAAGGACGTCATCCGCCAGAAAGGCGCGCTGCCGCCCACCGTGGCCGCGCAGATCGGCATCCGCATCCTGTCAGCCCTGTCCCACGCCCACAAAAACGGCATTATCCACCGGGATATCAAGCCCCAGAACGTGCTGGTGAACAAAGACGGGCTGATCAAAGCCACTGATTTCGGCATCGCCCGGGTGGCGGGCTGGGATACGGTGAGCCCCGAAGACAGCGTGATGGGTTCGGTGCACTATTTTTCGCCCGAGCAGGCGCAGGGAAAGCCGGTCACGGCGGCCAGCGACCTGTACAGCGTCGGCGTGGTGCTTTATGAAATGCTCACCGGCAAACCGCCCTTCGACGGGGACACCCCGGTGGCCGTCGCCATGCAGCATATCGGCAGCAAGGCCCGCCCCATCTCCGAGATCAATCCCAGCGTGCCGCCCGCCATGGAGCGGGTGGTGGAAAAGGCGATGGAAAAGCGCCCGGAGCGCCGCTACCAGAGCGCCCTGGAAATGGCGCAGGATCTGCAGCGGGCTTTGCAGGAACCGGACGGCACCTGGATGACCCGGCTGCCGGATCAGCCCATCGCCGGCCTGGAATACCATACCGGCACCACGGGCAAGCAGCACGCCGTGCAGTCTAAACGCCTCCTGTGGATGCGCGCCGGGGCCATCGCGATGATCGTGCTGGTGATCGGCGGTATGCTGATCGGCGCGCTGCGCATCTACGACCAGGTGGTAAACACCACTGAAGCGCCCTACTGCCTGGATGAAGCGGAAGCGGACGCCATCCGCCTTGCCACCCGGGCCGGCCTCGTGTACGAAATCACCCGCACCAGCGACGCCATCAAACCGATCGGCACCGTGATTATCCAAGTGCCGGAATACGGCACCGTGATGCGCAAGGGAGAAACGCTGAACCTGGTCGTTTCCACAGGCCGTGAACAGCAGCAGATTCCCAATGTCATCGGAAAAACGGTTGAGGAAGCCAGGGAGATGATCGACCGCCTGGGTTTCAGCCTGCTGGTGATGCCAAACCGCGAGCTGTCGACCCAGCCCTGGGACACGGTGCTTTCCCAGGATCCCGTGCCGGGCGAAACGATGCAGAACGGCTCGGTGATCAAGGTGACGCTCAGCGGCGGAAGCGTGACGATTCCGAACTTTGTCAACATGATGCGGGACGACGCGCTGGCCATGATCCAGCAGCTGAACCTGACTGCGCACGAGGTGCAGGTGCAGCAGCTTGCCTTGAAAGAATCTGCTCAGTTTGACCGCGTGACCGCCCAGCTGATTACCTCTGACGATAAAAAAACGACCTATTCGCCGGGAGACCAGGTGATGCAGAAAAGTACCCTGGTGGTGCTTTCCGTGGTGATTTCCAGCGAAGATGCGGATCAGACGGCGCCCGACGCTTCCGGCGCGCCCGAACAGGAGGCGGGTTCGCAATGAAACGTGTTCCTGCCCAAGCCGCGGCGCAGCCCAAACGGGAGGCGGCGGCATGATGCAAGGCGTGATTGTGCGCGGCCGGGGCGGATTCTACACCGTGCGTGACGCGGCTGGCGTGGAATATGTGCTGCGGGCGAAGAAAAAATTCCGCCGGCAGAAGATTTCCCCGTTGGTGGGCGACCGGGTGCTGTTCACACCGGGAGAAGGCCGGGAAGAGGGCAAGGAAGAGGACGGCTGGGTGGAGGATATTCTGCCCCGCGTCAGCCAGTGCCTGCGCCCGCCCGTGGCGAATGTGACGATGCTGTGCATCGTGGCCGCGCCCGCTCCGGAACCGGATTGGATGCTGGTGGACAAGCTGCTGATCTTTGCCCGGAAGCAGAAGCTGAAGCCGCTGCTGATCCTGAACAAGGCTGATTTGCCCAAGGCGGAGGAAACCGCCGCGTTGGCAAAGGCCATGTATGCCGGGGCGGAAATGGACGTAACGGCGGTCAGCGCGGAAACCGGCGCGGGCGTGGAAGCGCTGAAAGAATGCCTGCACGGCGGCGTATGCTGCTTTTCAGGCCAGAGCGGCGTGGGAAAGTCCACGCTGCTCAACGCCCTGTTCGGCCTGTCCCAGGAAACCGGCGACATCAGCCGCAAGATCCAGCGCGGGAAAAACACGACCCGCCACGCCGAGCTGTTCACCTTTGGGGACGTTTCCGTGATCGACACGCCGGGCTTCAGCCTGCTGGAGTTGGACGAGGTGTTTGACCCGGTGCTGCTGCGGGATTACTACCCGGAGTTTGCGCCCTACGAAGGCCAGTGCCGCTTTTCGCCCTGCTATCACGGCAGCGAGCCGGGCTGCGCCGTGCTG
>CADBCX010000176.1 GCA_902793245.1 uncultured Eubacteriales bacterium
TCGATCAGCATGCTGGGCGTGGCCGCCTGCTGGTTGTAGCGGCCTGATTTCAGCGATACCCCGCGGCAGAGCCCTTCCGAGCGTTCGTTCAGGGCGTCGGATATGATCTGCGCCGCCCGCTGGTTTTTCTCCCAGTCCGGCTTTTCATCCAGGCTGCTGCCGGTGCCCTGGCCGATGAGAATGAGCAACCGCGCGGTTTCCGCCCCGTCCACCCGCACCGTATTGGGCCCGTTGCCTTTGGAAAAAGAATCCCGGTGCAGGTCGATGTACAGGTCGTATCCCATTGCAGCCGCGTTCTTTAATCCCTCCAGCGAACGGGCGTAGGCGGAGGACAGGCGGGGCGATTCATAGTCGGACGTGTCGTGGGTCACGAACACCCCGGCATTTTGCAGCTGGCTTTTCAGCTCCTCCCCGACCCGCACGACGCTGTACCGCTGATCCGCCGTTCGCCATTTTTCCGTTTCGGCATATCGGTTGTCCGGGTCGATTTCGTATGCCTCGCAGGTATGGGTATGATACAGAAAAACCCGCTTCTGCCGCTGGCGCGCGACGGAAACGGAAACCACCTCCATCCGGAAATCCGGCAGAGGCGCCGTCTCCCCGGCGGAAGCGGCCAAAGCATCCTTCCCGGCCCGGGCGCCTTTCGCTATCGCAAGCCCGGACAGGAGCCACACCGCGCCAATTATCGCCAAAAAACGCACGCCGATCCTGTTCATTCCCGTCACCTCAGCATAGGATATGCGCGTTCACGGCCCATCATGCGAAAGCAGCTGGATTTCCGCTTCGGACAGGCGCGGCTGGAAGGCCAGGTTCAGGCCGTCCGCGATGATCCTGGACACCTTGCCCACCAGCTCGTCCACCTCCCTGGGCGTGACCACCAGTTCCCCCAGGCCCTGACATGTCAGTTCCCCGATCAGCGAGTCCATGGCCTGGATGTGATCGTTTTCGTTCATGCCAATGTGCTCCAACAGCAGCGCCAGCGCATCCCTGGCAATCACCGAAGCGTACACCACCATGGGAACGCCCAGGGCGATCACCGGTATGCCGAGGGTTTCCCGCGTCAGCCCAGCCCGGTGGTTGCCCACCCCGCTGCCGGGGCGGATGCCTGTATCCGTGATCTGGATCGTGGTGCAGATTCTGCTGCTTTCCCGTGCAGCCAGGGCGTCGATGGCGACGACCGCGGCCGGACGCACATGCTCCACAATTCCCTGTACCACCTCCGCCGTTTCCAGTCCGGTAACGCCCAGCACGCCGGGGGCCACCGCGCAGACTCCGCGAAGCCTTCCGCGCAGGCTTTCCCCGGATATGTCCCGAAGGTGCCGCGTCACCAGCAGATCCTCCAGCACGCGGCTGCCCAGCGCATCCGCCGTCATATACCGGTTGCCCAGCCCCACCGCCAGCAGGTCCCCGCTTGGCGGCAGCAGCTTTCTCAGGGCTTCGGCAATCGCCCGGGCCATTTCCGCCCGCTCTTCCGCGGGGCACAGCGCGAGGGCGGGATGCTCCAGGGTGACATAGGTTCCCGGCGCTTTTTCCAGCGCGCGGGCGGCTTCTTCCGTTTCTATGCGCACATGGGTCTCTTCGATTGCGCCCCTTTTCCGTGAATGAACGGCGATGCCTGAAATACCATGGGCGATTTCCCGGCTTTCCATCGCCAGATCCGTACGAATCTGCATATCGCGTCCTCCGCCGATCAATAAGAATGCTTTTATTGTCTGCGGAGAAGGGCGGGACTATCCGTTCCGGAAAACAAAAAAAGCCCGGGCCGAAGCCCGGGGGATGTCTGTGTTCAATCAATACTGGGGACGGTTCTTGGCGAAGCATTCACGGCAGTACACGGGCCGGTCTCCGCGGGGCTGGAAGGGCACCTGGGTGGTGCAGCCGCAACCGTCGCAGGTCACTTCGTACATCTGGCGTTCAGCACGGTTGCCGCCGTTCTGACGACGGGCGGCACGGCAGGCGGGGCACCGGCCGGGCTCGTTCTGGAAGCCCTTTTCGGCGTAGAAGGCCTGTTCGGAAGCGGTGAACACGAATTCGTTGCCGCATTCACGGCAGGTGAGGGTCTTGTCCTGATACATACTGGGAAACCTCCTGATTATTATCGCCAAACCCGTGATACGTTCTTTCAAGTTTTCCTGGGCTCTGCGCATCCGTCTGCTGACGATGAATGAAACCGGGAGGAATAACTGCGAGATCGAATTGGCTTGGTCTTCGGGGGTATTATAGCACAGGTTTTGTCCGTTGTATAGCGGTTTTTGAAAATAATTTTGGAAATTTTTTGTTGTCGTTTTTTGGCATTTTGATATAAAAAACTTTCCATACCTTTGTTTTCATTTGCGATGAAGTCTTTTTTGCGTATGGCATTTTTCGGTAAAATATGCTATACTTCTTTCCGGAAACGGGGTTTTTTCCCTTTCCCGTGTTCCGCATTCCACTGTTTCGGAAAAGGAGGCCGCCCATGTTCAAAGCTCTGCTCCGCTTGATGTGCGTTTCGGTTCTCATCTGTCTGTTCATCCTGCCGCTTTGTCCCGCGCTGGCCATGGAAGAAACCTGTCCTCCTTCCATGGACGCCGTCGTCACCCTGGCTTCCGGCGAAAAGGACCTGAACGTGTACAGCGACACGGATAAAGCCGAGCGCGTCGGCAGGCTGAAAAAGGGCGTTACCGCCCAGGTGCTTGGGGCCAAGGGCCGTTTCTACCTGATTTCCTTTGACGGGGTGGAAGGGTACGCCGCGAAATCCAAGCTGCGGCTCAAAGGCGTTGAAAGCCAGGAAACCGGGGAAATCAGGGCAGCCGGCGACCTTGCGCTGGACTCATATTTCTTCACTTCCGTTTCCCAGGCCAGATCCATGCCCGTGCATGGCACAATTGAAGCCGGCGCGCCGCTGGACACCCTGTTTTTCTACCTTTGGGACGAACGCCTCCAGAAGGTGGAGCAGGTGCTGATCCTGCCCGTGAGCGAACCCGCGAAAAAGCTGGATATCCGCGACGTCTGCAAAAAAATCGAGTTTGATTCCATGACCGCCGGGCGGAAAACCCTCGTCATTTCCGGCGCTTCCAACGGCAGGAAAATCGACCTGTTCCGGGCGCCGGTCTATGTCTGCGGCGCGTTCAAGCCGGTGCGGAATATCAACGGCGCGTGCAAATTCTCTGCTGGAACGAACAAAAAGAACGGCGCCGGGCGCAGCTGGACGCCTTCTTCCTCCAAAGCGTCCCTTACGGTCACGCTGCCCGCGGACGGCTCCGCCGCGCTGATGACCCTGGAGTGGCGCAAGCCCGCGGAAGCCTTTACCGTGGAATTTTTCGACAAAAACAACCAATCCATCGGCCAGGAAACCAAGACCACCGGCTTCTACGTGGACGCCGTCGCGATTCCCGACAACGCGGCGCAGCTTCGCTTATCCGTCCAGGGAAAAGAAAACTGGGTGCGGAACCTGTGCGTCTACGACAGCCGCTACCCCGACAACGCCGTGCAGCAATGGCAGCCCGTCCCGGATAAGCTGGACGTGATGGTGATTTCCACCCACCAGGACGACGAATACCTGTTTCTGGGCGGCACGATTCCCTACGCCTGCGCCAAGGGCCTGGACGTGGGCGTGGTGTACATGACCAACGGCGGGCGCAGCCGCTACACCGAAGCCATGGACGGCCTGTGGACGGCGGGATTGCGCACCCATCCCATCTACATGAACTGGCGCGACCAGAAAGTGAAAAGCTATAAAACCGCGCTGAAAACCTGGAGCCAGCACGGAGTTGACCCGCAGAAGGAGGTCGTGCGGCTGATCCGGAAATACAAGCCGGAGCTGATTGTGGCCCAGGATCTGGAGGGCGAATACGGCCACACCCAGCACAAGCTGACCGCGCATCTGGTGGCCGACGCCATTCCGCTGGCCAAGGACGCCACCTACGATCCCGAATCCGTGGCCGAATACGGCGCGTGGGAAGTGAAAAAGGTGTACCTGCACCTGTACAAGGAAAACCAGATCGAGATGGACTGGGACGCGCCCCTGTCCCAGGGCAGCCCCATTTCCCCCATGTTCCTGGCCCAGGAAGCCTTTGACAAGCACCGCTCCCAGCAGAAGGCGTACAGCATGAACCGGGAAGCGAAAACGTATAACAACCGCCTGTTCGGCCTGTATTACACCGCCGTCGGCCCCGACGAAGCGAAGAACGATTTCTTCGAGCATTTGAACCTGAGCCACTAAAAAACCGTTTTTCCTGTTGAAATCGGCGGGATACCGGGCGGAACGCGCATTGTGTTTTTCGATCCTCTATCATATAATGAGCCCGCGCGGGAGCCCTGCGCTATTTTATCCGCGCAAAACGGAGGTACCATGAGCGACAGAACGGAAGCGATTTCTCAATTTGTGACAGCCCTGCGGATGGGCAAAAAGTATTATAACGCCTGCGTGGCGAAGGGGGAAAATCCTTATCCCCTTGTTTTGAATGAACTGATCGACGACAGCATCAGCGGCAATACGGTGAAGGTCGGCCTGATAGATATTCCCATGGATTTGATCGTGGGCACCTGGACAGGCGGGCGCAAGACCGCTTTTGCGGGCAACTTTATGCCGCTGCTGGACGAAACCACCGAATTTGGGGCCAAATGGATCAATCTTTGCGAAGCCCATTTGGGCGAGACCGGTATCACCGACCCCATCACCTGTCTGGAATACCTGGGCAAATTCTATGTCCAGGAGGGCAACAAGCGGGTCAGCGTGCTGAAAAGCTACAATTCTCCCAGCATTCCCGCCATCGTCACCCGCGTCGTACCGCCACTGACCGACGACCCGGAAGTGCAGCGGTATTATGAATTCCTGGACTTTTTCAAGGTCAGCAAGACTTATCTTGTTTTCTTCTCCCAGAAGGGCGGATACGCCAAGCTGCAGGCGGCCCTGGGCTTTGCGCCTGACCAGGTGTGGACGGACGACGAGCGCCGGGGATTCAGCAGCGATTTCAGAAAATTCTCCCTGGCCTTTGACCAGCTGAACACGGAAAAACTGCCCATTACCGCGGGGGACGCGCTGCTGGTGTACCTGGAGGTGCACGCCTTCCAGGAAATCAAAAAAATGACCGAAGACGAGCTGCGCTCCAGCCTGTCCACCGTCTGGGCGGACATTCGCCTGTCCGCGCAGGGCGATCCCATTTCCGTGGCCACGGAGCCGGAGGAAAAGGAAAAGGGCCTGCTCTCCCGCATTCTGGGCGCGCACCGGCTGCATGCCGCGTTCATCTATGATTTCGACCCGGAAAAGAGCGCCTGGGCCGCCGCCCATTGGCAGGGGCAGAAGTACCTGGAAGAAAAAATGGGCAAGAGCATCCAGATTTCTTCCTTCCTGTGCGCCGACGGAAAAACAGACGAAGCCATGGAAAAGGCGGTTCAGCAGGGGGCGAATGTGATCTTCGCCACCTCTCCCATGCTGATGGATGACTGCCGCCGGCTTGCCGCGAAACGAAAAAACATCGCCATTTTCAACTGTTCCCTGTCCATGCCTTACGCGGGCGTGCGCAGCTATTACTGCCGTATTTACGAGGGCAAGTTCATCACCGGCGCGATTGCCGGGGCCATGGCCCACGACGACCGCATCGGTTACGTGGCGAACTATCCCATCATGGGCGTCACCGCCAGCATCAACGCCTTTGCCCTGGGCGTACGCATGACCAATCCCCGGGCAAAAATCATCCTGAAATGGAGCTGCCTTCCCGGCAATCCCATCCTGGATCTGAAAGAAGCGGG
>CADBCX010000177.1 GCA_902793245.1 uncultured Eubacteriales bacterium
TCACCGCATCATCTATCCCGACGCCCGGCCCGTGTGTCCCGAAGATTTCATCGAGCAGCCCCCGCACCTGTCCTTCACGCCGTATCTGAAAGCCCTGGCAAAGGAACTGCGCGGCGAGGAAACCGACCCGGTGAAAACCGCCTGGCGGTTCTATGACTATATCACCGGCAAGGTGATTTACTCCTTCATGCCCTCCTACCGCCTCATGGAAAGCGGCGCGGAATACACCGCCGTGAACCGGCGCGGGGATTGCGGCATGCTGGCGCTTTTGTTCATCGCCCTGTGCCGCATCAGCGGCATTCCCGCCCGCTGGCAGAGCGGCCTGGAAGCCGGGCCGTGCGAAGTGGGCCATCACGACTGGGCGGAATTCTATTCCGAGCGCCTGGGCTGGCTGCCCGTGGACTGCTCCTTCGGCGGCAGCGCCTACCGAGCGGGCAACGAGGAACGGCGGCGTTTCTACTTCGGCAACCTCGACCCCTACCGCATGGTGGCGAACCGGGCCTACTACGCGCCCTTCACCCCGGCCAAAAAATATCCCCGCTCCGACCCCTACGACAGCCAGGGCGGCGAGGCAGAGACAGCCACCCACAGCCTGCTCGATGATGCGTTTGATTCGGAATACACCATGCTCTGGCATGAAATCACGGACGCTGAATAACGCAGCGCCGCGAAGGAAGAGGAAATGACACCTGCGATGGAAACGGCGGACATCGTCATCCGCGGCGGAACGATCATTGACGGCACGGGGCGGCCCGGATACCGCGGCGACATTGCCGTGAAGGATGGAATCATTGCAGCACTGGGCGATTTACAGCATCTGCGCGGGCAGCGGGAATTCAGCGCGGAGGGCCTCGCCGTCGCGCCGGGGTTCATCGACGCCCACGCTCATTCGGACACCATGTTCGTGCGGGACGACAGCGGCGCGTCCAAGCTGTATCAGGGCATCACCACCGAAATATCGGGCAACTGCGGCGACAGCCCCTTTCCTATACGGAAGGGAGACAGCGACCCCTGGATGTTTCCCTCCTTCGCGGAATTCCTGGACGCTTTTTCCCGCCGGGGCTGCCGCATGGCGGTGAACCAGGCCATGCTGATGGGCCACGGCACTCTGCGGGACGCCGTGATCGGGGAAGCGAACCGCGCGGCCACTCCCGCCGAATTGGAAGAAATGAAGCGCCTGCTGCGCCGCGACATGGAAGCGGGGACGCTGGGGCTTTCGCTGGGCCTGGAATACGCGCCGGGATGTTTTGCCAATCAGGAGGAATTAAACGAGCTGGGCAGGACGGTGCAGGAAATGGATGGTATCGTCACCTGCCACATGCGCAGCGAGGGCCTGCAAATCGACAGCGCCATCCAGGAGCTGGCGGAGATTGGCCGGGCTTCCGGCGCGCACGTCCACGCCTCCCATCTGAAACTGGACAATTACACCGTGCATGGCCGCGCCCCGCAGGTCTGGGAAGCCATCGAGCAGGCGAATCGGGAAGGGATTCGCTTCACGGCGGACACCTATCCCTACACCGCCTCCTCCACCACCCTCAGCATCCGCTGCCCCCGGTGGAGCATGGACGGCGGACGGGAAGGGCTGCTGCGCTGCCTGCGCGGCCCCCGGCGGCAGGAGATCGTCGAGGGCATCCGTCGCCATTACTTTAACGCCGAACGGGCGGAAACCTGCCTGTTCAGCGACGACCGGGGCACCTGGCCGGAAATCGTGGGCAAGACCCTGCGGCAGGTGGCGGAAGACATGCTGCACACCACGGACTACGCCGAAGCCGCCGCGGAGGTGCTGCTGCGGACGGAGGCGAAAGCCTGGTGCGTGTTCTTCGTGATGAGCGAACAGGACATGCTGTATTTCCTGTCCCGGGACATCTGCATCGGCTCGGATGGGTACGCGCTGCCCGGCGAAGCGGCCCAAATGCATTACAACCCGCATCCGCGTTCCTACGGCGCGGTGGCGGAGTTTTTCCGGCTGGCCCGGGAAAAGCGCCTTTGCGGCATCGAAGAAGCGGTGCGCCGGGTGACGGGCAAGCCCGCCGACATTTTCGGCCTCACCGACCGGGGACGGCTGAAACCCGGCCTGGCGGCGGACATCACCGTGTTCAACCCCGCCGCGCTCGCGCCGCGGGCCACGTATTTGCAGCCCGTGCAATTGGCCCGGGGCGTGCGGCTCGTGATCGTGAACGGCGCCGTCGCGCTGCTGGACGGCAGGCAGACGGAGGAACGCGCCGGGAAGTTTTTACGGAAGGAACTGAAACGATGAGTTTAGCGTATCGCCCGCTGACCGCGCAGGATGACGCGGCGATTGCGGCGCTTATTCGCGGCAATCTGAAAGCGAACCGGCTGGACATTCCCGGCACCGCCTATTTTGACGAAGCCCTTGACAGCCTGAGCCAATACTATTCCGCCGCGCCCCGCCGGGCGTATGACGTGCTGCTGGAGGACGGCGCGGTGGTCGGCGGCGTTGGCCTGGCGGCGTTCGACGCTTTCCCGGACTGCTGCGAGATGCAAAAGCTCTATCTGGCCGACGCGGCAAAAGGCAAGGGCTTTGGCTATGCGCTGGTCATGCGCATTGAAAACAAGGCCAGGGAAATGGGCTTCAAGCGAATCTATCTTGAAACCCACACCAATTTGCAAGCAGCCATCCGGCTGTACGAACGCTGCGGATATCGGGAGATCGCCCGGCCCGCCTGCGTGGTGCATGGCACAATGAACAAGTTTTACCTGAAAGAGCTGACACCATGCTCCGGGCCGGTCACAATCCCTTTGGAGAAGGAATCCGCCCGCATTCAGGCCGCGCCCGCCTATGACGCGGAAGCGGCAAAGGCTTTCATTCCCGGCATGCAAACAATCCGGGAGCTGGTTGACTGCCTCCCGGAGGACGATACCCTGACTTGCTTTGGAAAAGCCATTCCGTCGCCAGCGGCATTCAAACATCTGAACGAAGAAATTCAACGCATCATTGATGATCATCACAAGGTCTCCCTGATCATGGCCGACCTGAAAACCCAATCCGGCGTGGCCTTCCGTTCCGCCGAACGCATGTGCACTCAGAGCACGGTCAAAGCGATTTACGCCGGCGCGGTGCTGGACGCGCGGCCCGAGGCGTTCCTGGAAAACGGCCAGTACATCCGCGACGCCATTGTGCTGTCCGACAACGACGCCTATGAAAACCTGCGCAAAATCTACGGCACAGCGCCGCTGCTGAAATGGTGCCGGGAAGCGGGGGTGGATGACGATTTCACGGATATGCCCTACCCGCGCAACAAAACCGCACGGGACATGTTCAAGCTGTGGACGCGGCTGTACTGCTTTCTGAACGGTGGCTCGGACATTCATCACGCGGGCAGGTACTTCGCGGACTCCGCCGAATCCGCCACCAAAGAATGGCTGGCCGGGCGGCTTCCCGTGCAGACCAAGGCGGGGTGGGAATGCGGCATTGACGAAGACACGGAGGTGTTTTCCCTGGACATGATTCCCGCCCGCTTCGTGGACGGCGACCCGATGAACGACGAAGTCGCCACCAACGACACCGGCATCGTGTACGCGGAAAACGGCCCCTACCTGTTCGTGATCTACTCCGATTATCCCCATCCCTTCGGCGTGCCCAACCGGCTGTACGGCCTGGCGGAAGCGCTTTACGAGGCGCAGAGCAGTTTTTCACCGTCCGTTCATTGATGCCCGCCCTTGTTTGGGAATGCTGATTCCGCGCTGCGAAAAGTGTCATGAGCGGCATGGAATACGGCCCGATGCAGAATATACCGGTTCTATATGGCGCGCTTTGCCGCATCTCCAAAGAAACACACGAGGAAGGATTACCGTGAACAAAATCGCGAACAGATTATTCTATGCCGGGCTGGACAAAGACGCATTCTACAGGGTGATGCCTCAGGCGCGGCTTGAAAATGAAGGAAAACTGAAAACCTATGCCCTGATAACCCTGGGGATGTTTCTTCTCTTGAGTCTGCTGAATTATACCCTGGGCGTTTTCCCGTCCGGTACAACGCTTTGCTATCTGTCCATAGCGCTGTTCAGCGCGGCGGTGTACGGGCTGATGCGTATCCTTCCCTCCCGTAATCCGACGGCAACGACAACTTTATGCTATACCTTTTTGGCGGCGCTGTACGCATTTTCCATCATCTTGTCGGTGATTCATCCCGAATTGCCGGCGGTGACAGCCATTGCCGTCATGCTGATGGGGCCTTTCCTGTTTACCGAACGGCCGATTCATCTGATCGGAATGAACGCCGCCGCCATCGTCTTGCTGTGCGTTCTTTCTCTGCACTGTAAATCCAGGGCTTTGGCGCTGATCGATATCTGGAACGCTTTTGCCTTCGGCATCATTTCCATTATGGCGGAAATCAACCAGGAGTGCATCCGCTTTCGCCTGCTGTACAATACGGACAGGATCACCTACCTCAGCGAAACCGATCTGCTGACCGGCTGCAAAAACCGGAACTGCTTCCAGGAGCGTCTTTCCGTTTATCCCGAAAAATGCAGGGAAAGCCTGGTGTGCGTGTATATTGACGTAAACGGGCTGCACGATCTGAATGACAGATGCGGCCACGAAGCGGGCGATATCATGCTGCAGGCGGCGGCCCGCGCGCTTTTGGAGACGTTTGATCCTGAGCATACCTACCGCACCGGCGGGGATGAATTCGTGGTGCTCCGCATGGACGCGGATAAAGAAGATACCCGAAAAAAGATTGAGCAGGTCAAAGCCGCGTTATCCGCCCAGGGATATGATATCTCCGCCGGAATCGAGACCGCCGGAAAGACAGGCCTGGATCTGAACGAGCTATGTAAGCAGGCCGAGCTGCACATGTATGAAGAAAAGGAAGCATACTACGCCCAATCCAGCCGCGACAGGAGGAAACGCTGAAGAAGGCAAAAACCATGGAATATGCACCATTCCCTTTTCTTCCGCTTTGCATTTGCATGAAGTAGCGCCAAGATGTTCATCGAAAAAAAGCGCGCGAATGCTTTATCGTATTGCCGATTGATCAATTATCATCGCAGTTGTTGCATGCTCGAAAGCAGCCGCGTTTTTTGCTTGACAGAAAGCGGAAAACCAGCTATAATAATCAGGCAATTCAGTGGAATTGTCCTGCCGGCGTGATGGAATTGGCAGACGTGACGGACTCAAAATCCGTTGAGCTAATCACTCGTGTGGGTTCGAGTCCCACCGCCGGCACCATCCGAAAGTCCCGAAAGCCTTGATTTTACTAGGTTTTCGGGATTTTTCCTTGTCTTTTTCGGGGCAGCCTTTTCTTCGGCCGGAACCGTGAAAAAGAGGGGAAAAACGTGTTTTTCGGATAAAGCAAATCGGGAAAAGCCTTGTGCTGTCTGCGTTTCCGGGCCTGCGGAGGTCGATCGGGAGGTCTTTTTCCCGGTTTTACTGCGGAAAATAGCCGAGGATCTTGTTGGCAGCGGCAATCTTGGCGCTGTAATCGAGGTGGGTGTAGATGTTGCTGGTCGTGCCGATGTCGCTGTGGCCCAGCCACTCCTGGATGTCCTTGAGTGCTACGCCGTTGGCATAGAGAAGGGTCGCGCAGGAGTGCCCTGGTGGTATAATTGCGACAAAACGGAAAAGCCTTGTGCCGCAAGGGTTTGAGCCGTTTGCCGCTGCTGATTCAATCCCTTTTCCACCTTTGAA
>CADBCX010000178.1 GCA_902793245.1 uncultured Eubacteriales bacterium
GCCGTGAACAATTCTGTCAGAGATCGTGCGAAAGAAGAAGGAGGAACCCCCATGCTGAAAGTCGATTGGTCAGACGTTTTAGGCGTTCTGCAAACCTGCAAGCCCTACCTGATCGCCATTGCCGCCGTGATCCTTGTGGCGGTTGCCGTCATCATTGCGGTGCGCAAGGTGAAAAAGCCCCTGCGCGGCCTGATCCGCGGCGAAACGGTCATGG
Organism: uncultured Eubacteriales bacterium; assembly: GCA_902793245.1. Classification (GTDB taxonomy): domain Bacteria; phylum Bacillota; class Clostridia; order Christensenellales; family Aristaeellaceae; genus RUG563. Next base: position 215 of record CADBCX010000178.1, read on the forward strand.
CCATGCTGCTGGCCATCTGCATTTTGGTGAACGCCATTATCTGGAATCCCATGTACGCCATCATCAGCATGGCCATGGGCAAGGGCTCCGTCACCGACGCCACCACCGCCCGGGCGGAGGAAGTGGCCGAGGACGTGGCGGCCCAGGGCTTCGTGCTGCTGCAAAACCGGGACGGCTTCCTGCCCATGAGCGGCACCAATAAGCTGAACCTTTTCGGCTGGGCAGCCTCTAATCCCGCTTACGGCGGCACCGGCTCCGGCGGCATCAACGACCTGTTCCCCGTGGTGTCCCTGCGTCAGGGGCTGGAAAACGCGGGCTACCAGGTAAACGGCGAACTGCTGGACTTCTATACCGCTTACTGCGCCAGCCGCGGGGCTATGAATATCGAAGCCAAGCAGAAGTGGGATTTGCCCGAACCGCCTGTCTCCACCTACACCGACAGCATGATCAATAATGCCAAATCCTTTTCCGACGTGGCGGTGATCGTGATTTCCCGGTACGCGGGCGAAGGCCACAACGATATTCCCCAGGATATGACCAAGGCCACCTACACCAACAACTCCAAGGACTATGACGACTTCCAGCCCGGCGAGCATTATCTCCAGCTGTCCAAAACCGAGCAGGATATGGTGAAGCTGACCTGCGACAATTTTGACAAGGTGATCGTGGTGCTGAACTCCGCTTACGCCATGGAAATGGGCTGGGTGGAGCAGTACAGCCAGATCAAGTCCGTCATCTGGGCACCCGGCCCCGGCAACGTGGGCTTCAACGCCTTGGGCAAAATCCTGAACGGCACGGTGAACCCCTCCGGCCGCACCAACGATACCTTCGTGTATGAAATCGACCAGGCCCCCTATTACCTGAACGCCGAAAAGACCGATTACAGCAACCTGACCGACATGACCGTGGACGGCATGAACGCCGGCGTGCCCACCAAATACGCCCCCTCCTTCATCAACTATAACGAAAATATCTACGTGGGCTACAAGTTCTATGAAACCGCCGCGGCGGAAGGCATCATCGACTATGACAAGGTGGTGCAGTATCCCTTCGGTTACGGCCTTTCCTATACCTCTTTCACCCAAACCATGAGCGACCTGACCGTAAATGGCAATGAAATCAGCTTCTCCGTCACCGTCACCAATACCGGCGACAAGGCGGGCCGGGACACCGTGCAGGTGTTCTACAATCCGCCCTACACCAACGGCGGCATCGAGAAAGCCTCCGCCAACCTGCTGGACTTTGAAAAGACCAAGATCCTGAACCCCGGTGAAAGCCAGACCGTTTCCTTCAAATTCCAGAACGAAGACATGGCCGCTTACGATGAAAAGGGCCAGGGCTGCTATGTGCTGGAAAGCGGCGACTATGTGATCTCCATCAACAACAACTCCCACAACATCCTGGATAGCAAGACCTACACCCAGGCGGAAACCGTGGTGTACAACGAAAGCAATCCCCGCTCCACTGACGATCAGCCCGCCGTGAACCGGCTGCAAAACGCCCAGGGCGACGTGGTGTTCCTGTCCCGCGCCGATCACTTCGCCAACTACGAGGCCGCCACCGCCGCTCCCGCCAACACGGAAATGGCCGCGGAATACATCGCCGGTTATCACCTGAACAGCAACTATGATCCCAACGCCTACATCGACCCCAATGCGCAGATGCCCACCACCGGCGCGTCCGGCAAGCTGACCATCTACGACGTGCGTGGCAAGAGCTACGACGATACCACCTGGGAAAAGCTGCTGGATCAATTGACCGTGGACGAAATGAGCAACATGATCGCCCTGGCCGGGTATCAGACCCCCGCCATCGACTCCATCAAGAAGGTGCAGAACATCGACTCCGACGGCCCTGCCGCCATCAACAACAACTTCACCGGCGCAGGCTCCCTGGGCTTCCCCATCGAAGTGGTGATCGCCTGCTCCTGGAGCAAGGAAGTCGCTACCGCCTGGGGTGAGGTCATGGGCCAGATGGCGCAGGAAATGGGCTCCACCGGCTGGTACGCGCCTGCCGTGAACACCCACCGCTCCGCCTTCACCGCCCGCAACTATGAATACTTCTCCGAGGACGGCGTGCTGGCTGGCATTATGGCGGGCTGCGGCGTAAAGGGCGCTTTGAGCAAGGGCGTGTACTCCACCGTCAAGCACTTCGCCATGTACGACTCCAACGGCAAGATGGTCTGCGCCTGGGCCACCGAGCAGTCCATGCGCGAAATTTACTTAAAGCCCTTTGAAATCGCTATCAAGGCGTACGGCGCCAACGGCATCATGGAATCCTGGGCCTTCCTGGGCAACAAGTGGGTGGGCGAAATGAGCGAGCTGAACAACGACATCCTCCGGGGTGAATGGGGCTTCCGCGGCTTCATCGTCAGCGACTTCTTCCGCAACAACGGCCACGGCTTCATGAACGCCGATATGGCCCTGGCCAACGGCGTGGACGCCATGCTGTCCACCTACGCGGGCGGCCCCAACCAGGTCACCGACAAGACCGCCGCCTCCAACGTGCAGTACATGCGCACCGCCTCCAAGAACATTCTGTTCACCACAGCCAACAGCTGGATCTATGACGACGCCCACAAGGGCGGCGACCCCGCCCCCTGGAAGACCGCCTTCTACGCCGTGGACGCTGTGATCGGCCTGCTGATCCTGGCCGGCGCCGTGATGATTTACCTGAACTACCGCAAAAAGAGCAAGAAAGCCTAACCTTTCGTTCTGAATACAGAATTGCCCGCCCTGACCGCAAACGCGGTTGGGGCGGGCTTTTTCATTACAGCAGGTTATACCATGATTCTGACTCTCGTCACGCATACGTATAATCTGCATTTCTAAGTAAAAAGTAACTGTTCAGTCGACCATGGAACCGAAGGAAGATGAAGAACCCCTCCGCCCCCTGCGGGGGCACCTCCCCTAATAGGGGAGGCAATGTCGGCTCCCCTATCAGGGGAGCTGTCGGCGCAGCCGACTGAGGGGTTTCATTCCTGCTTTTTGATTGATGAAGCGCCCTGCATTCCCTTGCGACTGAACAGTTACAGTCGGAGTAAGATTCATATTCGTGTTCCATCTTGTAGTTTCTATGGTAAAGACTGCATTTGTCTGCCTCTTCCGTATTTTTTCCGGCAGGCAAGGTCCTTTGTTAGCTGACACATTGAAAAAAGTTCTTGACTATTAAAGTAACTTATGTTATGTTTAGCAAAAGATTTTATATACTCTGCGGCTTCAGCCAAAAAACGCCCGGGGACGTTTATTCCTGCGGAAAGCAAGGGAACAGACGGACTTCCGGAGCACATAACATGACAAGGAGGAAAGGCTCGATGAAACACCGTTATTTTCCCAGATTAATCGCGATGGCAATGGCGCTGATGATGATCTGCATCAGTGCCAGCGTCTTTGCGGAGGAAGCCCGGAACACAAAGAGGGAATTCAAGGATCTGATCATTTATGAACCCTACGAGTACCTGAACAGCGAAATCACGGGAGACTACGATGAAGCCAATGCCGTGAAATGCGTGAACGGTACTTTCGTCGGAACTGAGGAGAACGGGGTCGCGTCGTGGCTGGGCATCCCCTACGCGAAGCCGCCAGTGGGAGAGCGCCGCTTCAAGGCACCGGAGTACGTGGACGCGAGCGACCGGGTCTTTGAGGCGAAATACTATGGAAAGAGCGCTTACACCGTAGGAAGCTATTCTGATGTCATACAGAAGCTGGCCTCCGAGGACTGCCTCTACCTGAACATCTGGGCCAACGTCGACGACAAGACCGAGAAGAAGCCGGTGATGGTCTGGATTCACGGCGGAGCCTACGCCGTCGGGTCGGGTTCGCAGTTTTCTTACAATGGAGCCAACCTCGTCCAGGCGCACAGCGACATCATCCTGGTGAACATCAACTACCGCCTGAACATGTACGGCTTCATGGACTTCTCGTCGGTGCCGGGCGGCGAAGCCTTTGAGTCAGCGTCCTGCAACGGCCTGCTCGACCAGGCGATGGCGCTCAGGTGGGTGCACGAGAACATCGCCGCTTTCGGCGGCGACCCTGACAACGTGACCGTTTTCGGGCAAAGTGCCGGCGGCGGATCGGTTTCCATTCTGTCGGTCATGAAGGAGGCAAACCAGTATTTCCAGAAGATTATCGCCCAGAGCGGCTCGACCTGCCTGTCCATGCCGGTCGGCTGCGAAACTGCGCAGAGCAGGACGAATGCATTGCTTGAGTACACCGGCTGCAAGACCATGGACGACATCATGGCTCTGAGCGAAGAGGAACTCTATGAGGCATATGTCAATGCGGTCAGTAAGTTTACGACCTGTCCCTACTACGGAAATGAGGTACTCCCCGAGGCACCCATCGAGCTGTACAAGAAAGGCTACGCAAAGGACATATCCATCATGGCAGGCAGCACGGCCGATGAGGCCAGGCTGTTCATGGGCGAGGGTCCGAAACTGAGCCTGGAAGAGCAGAAGATATTCGCCCAGCGCAGGGTGGGTGAAGCACTCCCCTGCCTGAAGGAAGCGGATAAGAAGTATTATGAGGAATTCCAGAAGGTCTGCAGGTTCCAGGAGCCGGGACTGATCGAGACGGAGTTCATAAGTGAGATCATGTTCAGGGTTCCCATGCTCCAGCAGCTCGATGCGCAGAGTGCATTCAACAAAACGTTCTCCTACTATTGGTCGTACCCGGGCAGCAATGCGGATATTGGAGCAGCACATTCCGTAGAGCTCATGTTCGTATTCAACCTTCGTGGCCTCGGGACATCCGAGGTCTTCAACGGCACGAACATCTCCGATGAGATTTTCACGGCCGTTCAGCAGATGTGGACCAATTTTGCGCGCTGCGGGGATCCGTCGACAGACCAGATCGAATGGAAGGCGTACTCGGCCGACGACCCGAACGTTCTGGTCATCGCAGGGCCTGGAGACATTCATATCGAACAGGGCATTCTGGCTGACCAGTACAAGGCCGTGGCTCCCCTGGTCGACTACTACCAGTTTATGGACAAGTACTTTACCCCCGATACTTCAGATATGGCAGATATCCTTGCCGCGCGCAAGTAAAGTACCCGGGCCCCGGCGGCAATAAACGGTCACGGTTTAGAATGAGAATCTGAAGAACCGGCCGGAAGGCCTGAAGCTGAAGTAAACGAAGGAGCCAGAGCTGTGAAGGATGGGATTTTCAATCCTGTTCTTCACAGCCCTTTTCTTTTTGCATCGTAAGCGTTCTGTTGACACATGGCAGCGAGCAATTGTAAGCTGGCTTTACAAGGGGATGCTCCGGCAGTTGGGCCTGGAGCCGAAATTCTACCGCAGCGAAGCAAAAGACCAGCTGCAGAATGAAATCAGGAGGATTCGGGCAAACGACAAGAAGAAAATCGTCTGTGTCCTGGACGAGGCTCATCTGCTTGACAAGGAAAC
>CADBCX010000179.1 GCA_902793245.1 uncultured Eubacteriales bacterium
GGTTATCCAGATTCAGGCAGGCGAGTTCACTGATGTACACCTTGCAGATAAGGCTTGGATCAAAGCCCTCGTGCAGCGCGGGATTCAGGCCATGAATGCCCTCCATGACAAGAACCGTGTCCTCCTGCAATTTCAGGGGATACAATTTTTCTTTCCGCTTGCTGACGGTAAAGTCAAACTGCGGCATCATCACGCTTTCGCCCCGCAAAAGCCCAGCCACACAGCTTCGCAGCAGCTCCACGTCCAGAGCGGACAGCGCTTCCAGATCGGGCTTTCCGTTTTCCTCCAAAGGCAGCAAATCCCGATCCAGATAAAAATCATCCAGCGATACCAGCACAGGCTTTAGGCCCAGCACCCGCAGATGAATGCACAGCCGGTTGGAAAAGGTGGTTTTCCCGCTGGAGGACGGTCCGGCCACGAACACCGCTTTCGCCTTGCGCTGAAATACCCCCTGGGCGATATCCCCGATGGACTGGTCGTGCAGCGCTTCGTTGACGCGGATGAATTGGGGCAGTTCGCCGCACACCGTCAGGTCGTTCAGATCGGAGGCGTTCATGACGTTCAGAATGTCGCACCAGCGGTTGGACTGGGCAAAGCAATCCAGAAATTTGGGCCGCGATACGAACGGCGCTGGCCGCGCGGGGTCCTTGGGCGATGGCATTTGCAGCACCATCCCTGTTCCTTGCAAGCGCAGACGGAAAGCCGACACATACCCGGTGGAGGGCAGCATCACCCCGTAAAAGTATTCCGCGATGCCGCCGCACAGATACATGGGGAAATAATCATAGGGGCGGTACGCCAGCAGGCGGGTTTTGTCCTCATGGCCCGTTTGCAGGAAATACTGAATCGCTCTGTCCCGGCTCCAACGCTCGCGGACAAAGGGCAGGTCTTCCTGAACGATCGCTTCCATTTCCGCCTGCAGCGCGTCCACAATCCGCTGGTCGGCGTCCCGGTCCAGTAAACGCATATACACCCCATAGCCGATGGAATGCTCGATGCGTATGTCGGATTCCGGCAGTACCCGGTGCAGCGCCAGCAGCAGCACGAAGCGGAGGGAGCGCTCGTAAATGCGGCGGCCTTCCTCGTTCTGATAGGTGATGGGGTGCAGGGCGCAGCTTTCGCTCACGGCTTCCCCCAGCTCCAGCGCTTTCCCGCCGCAGAAGCAGCCCAGGGCGGTGCTGACATATTCCGGCGCCATCGCCGCGATAATATCCCGCACGGTGGTGGGGGCGGCGAAGGACTGCTCCTTGCCCAGCATGGAAATGATCATGGGGATGCTCCTTCCCTGATGATATCAAATGACCTATCTGTTTCGTAGATGGCTTTATTGGACACATTAAGTAACGAAGTGTGGAGTGTGAAGAGTGGAGAGTGGAGTGATAAATGATTTCAATTGAAACCCGTCTTTTGAGAGAATGCAAGTCATTCACTTGTATAAAACTCCACACTCCACTCTTCACACTCCACACTTACCTAAAGCGTCCTTTAAGCCCCGACAGAACAATTGCTTTCCCCGCAAATCTTATTCTTCGGTTTTCTGCGCGGCTACCTTCTGCGCCCACTGCAAATGCTTGGTGTGGACGTAGGCGGGGCTTTGCTCGTCGGCCAGGGAGGAAGAACGGGTCATGATGCGCTTGCCCTCGTCGTTCTTGCCGAAGGCCAGCTTCACGAAAGCAAGGCCGTGCTGGGGGCAGTCCGCCAGGGCCATATACTGGTCGTTCCGCTGGAGCACGTAGCCCTCCGGCACCTCCATGCGCTTGCCGCAGATGGGGCAGGGCGGATTCATGGCGGCGGCGCTCTTCATGGCGTCCTTCATGGAGCGCACCCGCAGGATGGCGGTGCATTCCCGCTTGGCCCGGTCCAGGTGCTGCAGCTTCCGGGGCTCCTGGGGATAATTGAGCACCTTGGTGGGGTCGGGCATTCTGGCGAACACCAGGGCGGTATAGTAAGCGTCGTTCACCGCGTTGTGGAAGGGCATGTTTTCCTCATCGGGCACGATTTCCAGCTGCTCCATGGCGGCCTTGAGACCCTTTCGTTCCTTGGGGTTGCCTGTCACTTCGCCGAAAAGCTGCTGGGCGTCGTAGAACTTGGGCAGCTGGGTTTCGCACTTGAAGAAGGCCATGTTCTGGAACAGCACGGAAATGTCGTCGCAGCCCCAGGTGAGCAGCACGTAATCCTCCCCGCACCACCTGGCGAAAGCGTCCATCGCCTCATTGAAATCCGGGGCGTCGGCCAGGTCGTCCTGGGTGATGTGGGTGATGCGGGAAATGCGGGGGTGCAGCCGCACGTAATGTTGGGGCTGGATGAGCTGAGAAAAGGAATCCACCACCTGGAAGCTTTCGTCCACCTTCACCGCGCCGATCTGAATCATTTCAAACAGCAGCTTGGCCCCCACGCTTCTGAAGGCGGGGGAGTGGTAGGAGATGGGCTGGTTCCATTCCAGGTCCAGAACAATGTACTGCATGGGATAAAACTCCTTTGGAATACGCGCAATCAGGGATTGAGCTTGTATTTTTCAAACGCTTTCTCCGGATTGATATGGAAATCCCGGAAAACCAGAAACAGCATCGCGGCAATGGCGGCGACGAACGCCGGCCAGCCCAGGAAAAGACACAGCGCTGCGCCGGCGAACACCACGATGGTGAGCGTGCGGAACAGCTTGAAGTAATCCCGGGCCAGCCGCGCCTTGTCGTACTGCGCCTGCTGGGCTTCGGTGAAGAAGCTGAACCCGCCGATGAGATTGCAGGCTTTTTCCTTCCGAATGGCAAAGAGGATAGCGAAGATCAGGAAGATCAGGCCCATAAAGCAAAGATCCAGCGCCAAGGGGATGCTCATGCGTTTCCTTCTTTCTTTGCGGCTGCGGCGCTCTTGCCCGCCAGCGCCCCGGTAGACCAGGCGATCTGCAGGTTATAGCCCCCCGTGTGGGCGTCCACGTCCAGCGCTTCCCCGGCGAAGTACAGCCCTTTCACCGCCTTGGTTTCCATGGTGTTGGGGCTGACACCCTTCACGTCCACGCCGCCCCGGGTGATGATAGCCTCGTCCATGGGCCGGGTGCCGATGATGGTGAGGGGCAGGGCTTGCAGGTTTTCTGCGATCGCTGCCCGCATTTTCGCGGACACCTGGCTGCACGGGGTCTTGCCGTCCAGGCCGCAAAGGGCCGGGAACAGGGCGGCGAAGCGCATGGGCAGCAGGGTTTGGAGCACGGTGCTCAGCTGCTTTTTCCCGGCGGCGGAAAGCTCCCGTGTCAGGCGCTGATCCAGCTGCTCCCGTGTCAGGCCGGGCTTTAAGTTCAGCGCGGCTTCGGCTTTTCCGGTTTCCGGCAGGTGGCTGGACAGCTCGATCACCAGCGGGCCGGACACGCCGAAATGGGTGAACAGTAATTCACCCAGCTCGGAATATATTATTTTACCACAACTATACCCCGTTAGGCAAACATTTTTTAGCGTCAGCCCCTGCAATTCCGCGGGCCAGGCTTCCTTCGTCCGCAGGCCCACCAGGGAAGGAAGCACGGGGGAGACCTTCATGCCCAAATCTCCCGCCCATTTCAGCCCGTCGCCGGTGGAGCCGGTAGAAGGATAGCTCACCCCGCCGGTGCAAACGATCACGGCGTCTGCGGGAAGCCTGCGCCCATCGGAAAGCAGCACGCCGGTGACGCAGTTTTCTTCCACGATGATGCGTTTTACTTCGCTGTGCAGCCGGATGTCCACGCCCGCCTGGCGCAGGCCTTTTTCCACTGCTTTGGTCACGTCGCTGGCATGGTCGGACACGGGAAAGGCCCGGCGCCCGCGCTCGATCTTCGTTTCACAGCCCAGGTCGGACAGCAGCGACAGCATATCGAAAGGCCCGAAGCACCGCAGGGCGCTGTACAGGAACCGGGGATTCCGGGGCACTTCCCGCAAAAAATCCTCCACATCCTCGCAGGCGTTGGTCACGTTGCAGCGGCCTTTCCCGGTGATGTAGACCTTCTTCCCCAGCTTTTCGTTCTTTTCCAGCAGCGTCACTTTCGCGCCGCCCCGCGCGGCAAACAGCGCGGCCAGCATCCCCGCCGCGCCTCCGCCAACCACGATGATCCTTGATTCCATTCTGTGTTGATTCTCCCGAATAAAACAATATCAGAGAGTGTGCAGAGTACAGAGTACAGAGTTCAGATTTTATAGTGTTTACACATTGGATGCCTATCTTGGACTGACTATCTAAATCTGTACTCTGTACTCTGCACTCTGCACTCTAAACCTCCGTGAACCCGGAAAGCAGGCTGCCGCACTCCTGGTTGAAGTCCGTAAAACTGCCTAAAAACGTGCAGGTGACGTAGCCGCGGCGGAGCCAATAATAATCGCTGTCCTCCTCCGGCTGCTCCATGGGCACCTCGGAAGTGTCGCTGGCAGTGAGCCAGAAATAGGTCTGCCCCAGGGGACTGACCCGTTTTTCATAGCCATCCACATAATACGCCCGGCTGAGAGGGCACAGCTTCATTCCTTTTAATTGCTCCGGGGGAATGGCGGGAGCGTTCAGGTTGATGAGGGCGAAGCGAGGCAGCTGGATATGCTGGAAGTGCTCCGCCATCCGCACGGCCAGGTCGGCCAGGTGAGCTCGCATGGCGTCGTCAGCGTTCCGCATGATGGACACTGCCATGGAGGGAATATAGCACATGGCGGCTTCCCGTGCGGCGGCGACGGTGCCGCTGTAATAGACGGCGCTGCCCGCGTTTTCGCCGTTGTTGATGCCGGAGAGGCAGTAGTCAAACGGCTCGTCCACGATGAAGGGCGCGATGCGGGCGCAGTCCGTGGGAGTGCCCTCCACGGAATAGGCGTTGGCTCCTTCCCAGGGAATTTCATGCACCAGCAAGGGAGCTGTGAGGGTGATATGCTGGCTGTTGGCGCTGCACTGGCTGCTGGGGCCGGTGACGGTCACCCGGTGTCCCCGCCGGATGGCTGCGTCCGCCAGGGCTTTGATGCCTACGGAGTGGATGCCGTCGTCATTGGTAACCAAAATGTGCAAAGAAACCGCCTCCTTTGAGGTTTGCATCCTTGTTGCGATTCCTATTATACTGGAAATTTCCTCCCTGCGCAAGCATAGGATGATGAGAAATAGAAAGGGGTGATCCTGTGGCGTTCGGATATGAAATCCTGCATGGAAGGCAGGGAGCGACCGGGCACTGCCGGGAAATAAACGGAAAGACCGTTGTCCAGGCCCGGGGATTCCAGCCGGGGGAAAGATGCATTTTGTTCGCGCTGATGAACGATCATGCGGAAAAACGCGATGAACAGGCAGCCGACGGCAACGGCCAGGCGGTTTTGACCTGCGCGGGCGGCGGGCCTGTTTTCGTGGTCTCCGGGGATAAAGTGCTGCTGTGGCAGGGCGGGGAGGAAAACTACCTGCGGGCCTGCGATTGGATCAAGCGTGAGCAGAAGAAAACGGGGGAAACGCAGAAAGACGCTTCCCCGGACAATAACAATCAGCAACCCGAACCGGAGAATCCCCGGAGCATCCTTGTCCGCGATCTGG
>CADBCX010000180.1 GCA_902793245.1 uncultured Eubacteriales bacterium
CTTGAAATCCACCATCTCCGGCATTTCCACCGGCTCCATCATCTGGCACATGATGCCGTCTGCCAGCATCAGGCAGGGCACGCGGTATTTTTCCGCCTTGTCATAGGCGAACATCATGATGTCAATGGCCTCCTGGATGGAAGCGGGGGCGTAGGTCAGCAGATGATAGTCACCGTTGCCGCCGCCCTTGGTGCCCTGGAAGTAGTCGCCCTGAGACGCCTGGATGCTGCCGAGGCCGGGGCCGCCGCGCATCACGTTGAGAATCACCGCCGGGAGTCTTGCTCCTGCCATATAGGAGATGCCCTCCTGCTTCAGTGAAACACCGGGGCTGGAGGAAGAGGTGATCACACGCTCGCCGGTTGCCGCTGCGCCGTATACCATGTTGATAGCGGCCACTTCACTCTCTGCCTGCAGAAAGCATCCTCCCACCTCAGGCAGACGCGCCGACATGTATTCCGGAATCTCGGTCTGCGGGGTAATGGGGTAGCCGAAGAAGAACCGTGCGCCTGCACGGATGGCAGCCTCCGCAACAGCTTCGCTGCCTTTCATCAGTGTCAATGCCATGTTTCTTTCCCCTCCTTAGTCCTTCTCAATCCGGATTGCCACATCCGGGCAGGTCCGTGCACAGGAGGCACAGCCGATGCAATTCTCCTGGCGGACAACCTCCGCGGGGTGGTACCCCTTCAGGTTGAGCTTCGTTCTGGAAAGGGCAAGCACGTCCTTCGGGCATGCCCGGGCGCACAGCCCGCAGCCTTTGCAGAGAAGCTCGTTAATGGTTACTTTGATCATTACGATCCATCCCTCTTTTCGTTTTTATCTTACACCGGAAAACCGCATTCTGTGTTCTCCGGAAGGTATTACAGACTTATCAAGCTTTCGGCTCTTCACGGTCTTTTGCCGGGCTCTCCTTAACGGTCGTGACCCGACGCACCTCTTTACAGCTTCCGACCGCTCTTTTCTTTACAGGCTCCTGACCCAGCTTTCCCAGTCGCGGGCCATATAGGTGTCTATGGGGAATGGGGTGCCGATATATTCCGCATCGTGTCCCTCTCCCAGAAAGATATCCAGCATAGCCTTCTTTCCCGATGTGTACAGCACCGGCACGCCGCTCATGGTGAACATAAAGGCGTGCAGCATTTCATCCAGCCGCAGGGCCTTTTCCATGGCCTCCTTGTCCTTGGTCAGCCGGGCTTTTTCGATGCCGCACAGGGAGGCCGTGGTGCCGCAGAGGCGGGCGTCGCCCAGGCGCGGGTCGTCGTTGTAGAGCTCGCCCAGGGCGGGGCTGCCGGGCCATTTGCCGGTCAGGTAGTCGTTCAGGTATTTCTTATGCGGCACCTCCTGCTGGCCGAACTGGGACAGGAACCCGTAGTCCAGGCCCCAGCCGATGTCGTCGTGGCAGCGGAGGTAGTTGAGGAAGGTGTACTGCTTGGGCAGGGCGAACACCTGCTCCATCTGGTGGGCCAACAGGCGCGCGTCCTTGGTGGCGACGGTATGCCAGATGGAGGCCATGGTGGTCACGTTGTAGAGCAGATGGCATTCGGGCTTTTCCACGGTGCCGAAGTAAGGCACCACCTTGCTGGGCTCCATCACGACTTCGCCCAGCAGCAGCGTGCCGGGACACACGATTTCGCACACCATACGCATCATGCGCACCAGGGTGTGCACCTGCAAAAGGTTGCGGCAGGGCGTGCCCAGGGCTTTCCAGATGTAGGGCACCGCGTCCAGGCGGATGATGTCGATGCCGTGGTTGCACAGGTTCAGCATGTTGTCCGTCATGTCGTTGAACACGGTGGGGTTGGCGTAGTTCAAATCCCATTGATAAGGATAGAAGGTGGTCATGACCACTTTCTTGGCTTCGTCGCACCAGGTGAAGTTCCCCGGCGCGGTGGTGGGGAACACCTGGGGCACGGTCTGTTCGTACCAGTTGGGAATGTCCCAGTTGTCATAGAAGAAATAGCGGTGCTGATACTCGATGTCCCCGGCCCGGGCCTTCTTCGCCCATTCGTGATCCTCGCTGGTGTGGTTCATCACGAAGTCCAGGCACACGGCGATGCCGCGTTCGTGGCACTTTTCGGACAGGCTGTACAAGTCCTCCATCGTGCCCAGCTCAGGCTGCACCTTGCGGAAATCGCTCACCGCGTAGCCGCCGTCGCTGCGGCCCTTGGGGCTCTCCAGCAGGGGCATGAGGTGGAGATAGTTCACGCCACAGTCGGAGATGTAGTCCAGCTTTTCTTCCACGCCCTTGAGGGTGCCCGCAAAGGCGTTCACGTACATGAGCATGCCCACCAGTTCGTGGCCTTTGTACCACTCGGGATAGGCTTCCCGGGCCCGGTCCATCATTTTCAGGCTTTCCGGCCGCTCCTTCCAGCAGCGGTAGAGCATGCTGACGAAATACTCCCAGGCCCGGCTGTCGTTGTGGTACAGCTCGCAGTAGAGCCATTTCAGCTCGTCCTCGTGCCGCTTGAAGCGGGACGCGAATTCGGCTTTCCAATCTGTGCGGTCGATCATTTGAGACCCTCCTCCACTTCTTCTTTGGTCGGCATGGCGGGAATCGCGCCGGGGCGGCTGGTGGTCAGGGATGCCGCCTTGTTGGCGAAACGGACGTATTGGTTCAGGTCGTCAGCGGTCAGGCCCTCCAGCCCGCCGTGAACGGCAATGCGGCTGAGCAGCGCGCCGAAGAAGGTGTCGCCCGCGCCGTTGGTGTCGGCGACTTTGACCTTGAAGCCTTCCACTTCGCCCTCCAGGTCGCCAAAGCGCCACAGCGCGCCATGGGAACCCAGCGTGACCACGGCCAGCTTCACGCCCAGGTCCATCAGCTTCTGGGCGGCGGCGTGGGGATTCTTGACGCCGCAGAGCAGCATGGTTTCCTCGTCGCTGATTTTCACCACGTCGCAAAGCGGCAGCACCGCCCGCATTTGCAGCATGGCGGCGTCCTCGTTCTGCCAGAGCACGGCGCGGTAGTTGGGGTCGTAGGTGATGATGGCGCCGTCCTTCTTCGCGGCGGAGACGGTGTTCACGATGGTGTCCCGGCAGGTGGGATCGGTCAAGGATACGGAGCCGAAATGCAGGATGCCCGTGCCCTTCACCGCCTCGATGGCCCGGGCCGCGTCGATGCGGGTGTCCGCGCCGGGCTTGCGGTAGAAGGAAAAGCTGCGTTCGCCGCTTTCGTCCACCGTCACCACGGCCAATGTGGTATTGGTCAGCGGCGTGACCTGCAAGCCGGAAATATCCACATGGTTGCGGATGAGGGTGTCTTTCAGCAGCGTGCCGAAGGCGTCCTCGCCGATGCAGCCGACGAACGCGCTCTCCACGCCCAGCTTGGCTGCGGCCACGGCCACGTTGGCGGGGGCTCCGCCGGGGTTGGCGGCGAAATGAGGGATGCCGTTCGCGTCAATTTGGGTCTGGGTCATGTCCACCAGGATTTCTCCGATTGCGGTGATTTTCACTTCTGCACCTTCTTTTGCTGGAATAATCAGATCGCTTACTTCGATTATAACATCTGCTCAGATGAAAAGCAATGTAAAAACAAAATTTCAGTAAGAAACATGGAAAGAGGGGGTTGATAATTTCCGCGAGATGCATTATAATATGCGTGAAAAAAAGAAAAGGTCAAATTCTGCTGCCGCCGCCATGCCAAAAAAGCGTTATTTCCCGCCGATTTGTATAAAAGCAGGAATGCAAATGCAGATTCCCACATGATTGCAGCGGCGACACGCGCAGAAGAATTCCCAAATTGGGACATAAACTGCACTGGAGAAGGGAGGATCCATCCGTTGAAGGCCTTTTATGAGCTCCGGAAAGAGGAATTCTATATAGGCAAAATGACGGAATATCCTTTCCCGCTGCATGTGCACGAAACCGTGGAGCTGGCGATCGTTATGGACGGGGCGTGCACCGTGCAGATCGACGGCAGGGAATACGCCCTTTCCCCCGGCGACGCGGCGGTGGCCTTTCCCCTGACGCCCCACAGCTACAACACCCTCGCGGAGGGCACGTCAGGCTTCGCCGCCATTTTCCCGGCGGATACCATCGCCGAGTTTTCCAGCGTTTTCCACACCATGCTGCCCGATGATCCCATCGTGCGGCGGGAACAGCTGGGCGAGGAAGCCATCTCCATGGCCCGCTGCCTGATGGAGGCGCAGGACGATCAAAAGCAGTATCTGCGGCAGGCGTATCTGCACGTGATCCTGGCCCATCTTCTGCACGCCGTCAGTTACCACGCGGCGGCGGCTTACAATGAACGGGGCCTGGGTGCGCGGGTGGTGCGCTACATCTATGAGCATGCCTGCGAAAACATCACCATCAGCAGCGCCGCCCACGATTTGGGCATCAGTGAAAGCCACCTGAGCCACCTGTTCGCCCAGCAGTTCCGGGTGAACTTCCGGGCTTTCATCAACGCCATCCGCATCGACAAGGCGACGATGCTCATGCGCGACCCCTTCATGACCCTGACCCAGATCTACTACCAATGCGGCTATGACAACATGCGCACGTTCCGCCGCGCTTTCGTGCAGGAAACCGGCATGCTGCCCGCCGCCTACATGCGCGCCGCCCGGCGTACCGCCGCGGGCGCTGATCTCGTTCCCAAGGCTCAGGATGAGCCTAAAAAATAAAAAAGGAGTGTACCCTACCATGAAGAAACTCTTGTGCCTCGTGCTGGCTCTGGTCATGAGCCTGATGTGCCTGTCCGTGATGGCGGAAGCCGCTCCCAAGAAAGTCGGCATCGCAATGCCCACCCAGTCCCTGGAACGCTGGAACCGTGACGGCGCGTACCTGGACGAGCAGTTCAAGGCTGCCGGTTATGAAACCATCCTGACCTTCTCCGACAACAAGAACGACCAGCAGGTGAACGATATCGCCAACATGCTCAGCCAGAACGTCGATCTGCTGATCATCTCCTGCATCGACAGTGACGGCCTGAACACCGTGCTGGACGAAGCGGCTGAAGCGGGCGTGCCCGTGATCGCCTATGACCGCATGATCTTCAACGACGCCGTGTCCTACTATGTATCCTTCGATAACTACACCGTAGGCACCCTGCAGGGCAAGTTCGTGGAAGAAAAGCTGGATCTGGCCAACGCTGGCGACAAGAAATACAACATGGAATTCACCGGCGGCGCTCCCACCGACCCCAACGCTTTCTATTTCTTCAACGGCGCTTATGACGTGCTCAAGCCCTACATCGACGCCGGCACCGTGACCGTGGTTTCCGGTCAGAAGGATATGGGCCAGGTTGGCACCGAACAGTGGAGCACCGATATTGCTCTGTCCCGCGCTCAGAACATCCTGGCTTCCTACTATGCCGACGGCACTGTGCTGGATGCCTGGCTGTGCTCCAATGACTCCACCGCCGCCGGCGTCGCTCAGGCCATCGAAAGCGACTATGCCGGTGACAACGCCGTGATCGTGACCGGCCAGGACGGCGACATCGCCAACCTGCGCAACATCGTGGACGGCAAGCAGACCATGACCGTTTACAAGAACGTTGCC
>CADBCX010000181.1 GCA_902793245.1 uncultured Eubacteriales bacterium
AAATAAGCATATGATGCAGTAATAGGGAGGAGAATTTCATGGATATCTATCGCGCTCATGTGCTCTGCTGCGGCGGTACTGGCTGTACCTCTTCCGGCTCCGCTCAGCTGATCGAGCGTTTTGAACAGAAGATCAAGGAAAACGGCCTGGACAAGGAAGTCAAGGTCATCCGCACCGGCTGCTTCGGTCTGTGCGAAGCGGGCCCCGTGGTCATCGTGTACCCCGAAGGCACCTTCTATTCCCGGGTGAAGGTGGAAGACGTGGACGAGATCGTCACCGAACACCTGCTCAAGGGCCGCAAGGTGCAGCACCTGGTCTACAGCGACCACGCCACCCACGAACAGAACGCCAACAAGGCGCTGACCGACATCAACTTCTATAAGCACCAGCACCGCATCGCCCTGCGCAACTGCGGCGTCATCGACCCCGAAAACATCGACGAATACATCGCCTTCGACGGCTATATGGCCCTGGAAAAGGCCCTGACCACCATGACCCGCGAGCAGGTCATCGACGAAATCCTCAAGTCCGGCCTGCGCGGACGCGGCGGCGGCGGCTTCCCCACCGGCCTCAAGTGGAAATTCGCGGCGGCTTCCGTGGCCGACCAGAAGTACGTGGCCTGCAACGCTGACGAGGGCGACCCCGGCGCGTTCATGGACCGCTCCGTGCTGGAAGGCGACCCCCACGCCGTGCTGGAAGCCATGGCCATCGCGGGCTATGCCATCGGCGCGTCCGAAGGATATATTTATGTCCGCGCTGAATATCCCATCGCTGTGAAGCGTCTGGAAATCGCCATCGGCCAGGCCCGGGAATACGGGCTGCTGGGCAAGAACATTTTTGACACCGGCTTTGACTTTGACATCAAGATCCGCCTGGGCGCCGGCGCGTTCGTGTGCGGCGAGGAAACCGCCCTCATGCGCTCCATCGAAGGCAAGCGCGGCGAGCCCACCCCCCGTCCTCCGTTCCCTGCGGTCAAGGGCCTGTTCGCCAAGCCCACCATGCTGAACAACGTGGAAACCTACGCCAACGTGGCCCAGATCATCCTGCACGGCGCGGACTGGTTCGCCGCCATGGGCACCGAAAAGAGCAAGGGCACCAAGGTGTTCGCCCTGGGCGGCAAGATCAACAACACCGGCCTGGTGGAAGTTCCCATGGGCACGCCGCTCCGCACCATCATTTACGACATCGGCGGCGGCATCCCCAACGGCAAGAAGTTCAAGGCCGTGCAGACCGGCGGTCCCTCCGGCGGCTGCCTGCCCACGGAGCTGCTGGATACCCCCGTGGACTATGACAACCTGATCGCCGCGGGCTCCATGATGGGTTCCGGCGGTATGATCGTCATGGACGAAGACAACTGCATGGTGGACATCGCCCGCTTCTTCCTGGACTTCACCGTGGACGAAAGCTGCGGCAAGTGCGCTCCCTGCCGCATCGGCACCCGCCGGATGCTGGAGATCCTGGAACGCATCGTGAACGGCAAGGGCGAGGAAGGCGACATCGAAAAGCTGGAAAACCTGGCCAACACCATCAAGGCTACCGCTCTGTGCGGCCTGGGCCAGACCGCGCCCAACCCCGTGCTGTCCACCATCAAGTTCTTCCGTCATGAATATGAAGCCCATATCCGGGACAAGAAGTGCCCCGCGCATCACTGCCAGGCGCTGCTGAGCTACGTGATCGACCCCGAGAAGTGCCGCGGCTGCACCGCCTGCGCCCGCGTCTGCCCCGGCGGCGCGATCAGCGGCGAAGTAAAGAATCCCCATGTGATCGATCCCAGCAAGTGCCTCAAGTGCGGCGCGTGCATCGAGAAGTGCCGCTTCGGCGCGATCTCCAAACAGTGATTCGTGCAAGGAGGAAAGAACAATGGAACAAATGGTCAACCTTACCATTGATAACGTTAAGGTTTCTGTCCCCGCTGGCACGACCGTTCTGGAGGCTGCCAAGCAGGCGGGCATTAACATCCCCACCCTGTGTTATCTGAAAGACATCAACGCCATCGGCGCGTGCCGCATGTGCGTGGTCAACGCGGGCGGGCGCGCCCTGCAGGCCGCCTGCGTGCTGCCTGTTTCCGAGGGCATGAACGTCAAGACCAATACTCCCCAGATTCGCCAGTACCGCAAGAACCTGCTGGAGCTGGTGCTCTCCGCCCACGAGCAGAAGTGCCTTTCCTGCATCCGTTCCACCAACTGCGAACTGCAAAAGCTCTGCCGCGAGCTGGGCGTGGAAAACGGCGACAAGTACGCCGGCAAGCAGAACCACTATGACATCGACGACGTGAGCCCCTCCATCGTCCGCGACAACAACAAGTGCATCCTGTGCCGCCGCTGCGTGGCCGTGTGCTCCAAGGTGCAGAACGTGGGCGTCATCGGCGCGGTGAACCGCGGCTTCGTGACCGCCATCGAATCCCCCTGGAACCTGAAGCTGGCCGACATGCCCTGCATCAACTGCGGCCAGTGCATCACCGCCTGCCCCGTCGGCGCCCTGTATGAAAAGGACGAAACCAAGAAGGTGTGGGATCTGATCGCCGACGAAACCAAGCACGTAGTGGTGCAGCCCGCGCCCGCCGTACGCGCCGCGCTGGGCGAGGAATTCGGCCTGCCCATGGGCACCTCCGTCACCGGCAAGCTGGCCGCCGCCCTGCGCCGCATGGGCTTCGATAGGGTGTTCGACACCGACTTCGGCGCTGACCTGACCATCATGGAAGAAGCCACCGAGCTGGTGAACCGGGTCAAGAACAACGGCGTTCTGCCCATGATCACCTCCTGCTCTCCCGGCTGGATCAAGTTCTGCGAAACCTACTATCCGGACTTCATCCCCAACCTCTCCACCTGCAAGAGCCCTCACGAAATGCTGGGCGCGATCATCAAGAGCTACTACGCCGAGAAGGCGGGCATCGACCCCAAGGATATCGCCGTGGTTTCCGTGATGCCCTGCACCGCTAAGAAGTTTGAAGCGGATCGTGAAGAACTGGCCGGAACCGGTTATCCGGATGTGGACGCGGTCATCACCACCCGCGAGCTGGCCCGGATGATCAAGGAAGCGGGCATCGACTTCGTGAACCTGCCCGACGAAGACTTTGATGATCTGTGCGGCGAATCCACCGGCGCGGCCGTCATCTTCGGCGCCACCGGCGGCGTGATGGAAGCGGCCCTGCGTACCGCTTATGAAACCATCACCGGCGAAACCCTGGAAGACGTGAACTTCACCGCCGTCCGCGGCATCGAAGGCATCAAGGAAGCCACCGTCCAGGTGGGCGACCTGCCCGTGTCCGTGGCCGTGGCCCACTCCACCGGCGCTGCTTCCAAGCTGCTGGATATGGTGCGCTCCGGCGAAAAGAAGTACACCTTCATCGAAGTCATGGCCTGCCCCGGCGGCTGCGTCACCGGCGGCGGCCAGCCCATCGTGTCCAGCCAGGACAAGATGACCTGCGATCCTCGTGTGGAACGCGCCAAGGCCCTCTACGGCGAAGACCTGAACAAGCCCCTGCGCAAGAGCCACGAGAACTCCGAAATCAAGAAGCTGTACGCCGAGTACCTGGGCGAGCCCAACGGCCACAAGGCCCACCAGCTGCTGCACACCCACTACATCAAGCGGGAAAAGTACACCAAGTAAAAACAGCGTTCCCCCGGGAGAGGCCCTCGCTTCTTCCGGGGGAAATTCAATTGAAAGGAAAGATGCCGCATGCCTGATTTTGCTGCGATCCTCAATAAAGCCACCGCCGAGGCCCAGGACTTCATCAACAATCCGTCCCGGCTGGATCAATTGCTGATCAACCTGGAAGCAACGCTGAAACGGGTGCCTGTGATCGGTGAATCCGTGTCCGAGCTGCCCACCATGATCGCCATGGTGAAAAGCTGGATCAAGAAGGAATACGCCGTTTCCGGCAAGGTGCTGGCCACCATCATCGGCGCTTTCATCTATGTGGTGAAGGGCAACGACCTGATCAACGATCATATTCCCGTCCTCGGCCGCGCGGATGATATCGCCGTTGTCGCCCTGGCGCTGAAATTCGTGAAGCCCGAAGTGGAAGCCTATAAAGCCTGGCGTGATGGGAAAAGATGATGATGGAATAAAACAGGAATGATATGTGGGGAAACCGTTCTGCTTTCATACGGTTTCCCCACATTTTTGCTTTTTTATTCTTATAATAGTATTATGCTTCTTCGCAGAAGGGACAGGGCGCGGTGAAGCGCATTCTCTCGCCCGTGGCGGGGTGGGTGAACTCCAGGGAATAGGCGTGAAGCATGAGGCGCGGCGCGTCGGGCATCCGCCTGTGGCCGTACAGCGGGTCGCCTAAAACGGGATGGCCGACGGAGGCCATGTGCACGCGGATCTGGTGGGTGCGGCCCGTGATGATGTGCACATCCAGCAGCGTCCTGTCGGCGTATTCTTTCAGCACCTTCCACTCCGTTTTCGCCCAGCGCCCGTTTTCGTCCACCGCCATTTTCTTCCGGTCCGTCTTGCTGCGGCCGATGGGCTTTTCGATCACGCCCTCCGGCTCCTTCATTTTGCCGTATACCATGGCCCGGTAGTGCTTTTCCATCTGGCGGTTGGACAATTGCTCCGACAGCGCGGCGTGGGTCTGGTCGTCCTTCGCCACCAACATGAGCCCGCTGGTGTCCTTGTCCAGCCGGTGCACGATGCCGGGGCGCATTTCCCCGCCGATGCCGGACAAGCTGTCCAGGTGATAGAGCAGCGCGTTCACCAGCGTGCCGTCGTCGTTGCCCGCCGCGGGATGCACCACCATGCCGCAGGGCTTCACCACCACGGCCAGGTGTTCATCCTGATAGAGAATCTCCAGGGGGATATCCTGTGCCTCCGCTTTCGCGGGCTTGACTTCGGGCATGTCCAGCAGAATAGCCGCGCCGGGTTCGGTTTTATAGGAGGGTTTTGTCTCGGGCCTTTCCCCCACCTTCACGCAGCCTTCCTTGATCAGCGCCGCCGCCCGGCTGCGGCTCAGCTCCCCGTCGGAAGACAAGAGCACGTCCAGCCGTTCGCCGTTTCCCGTAAACTCCCGCATCATTTCTTTCGTTTGCTCCAATCCTGGGGGCGAAACAGCAGGCTCAGGGCGCACAGGATCGCGCCGCACACCACGCCCACGTCCGCCACGTTAAAGATATAAAAGTCGATAAACAGCAATTCAAACATGTCGGCTACATAACCCAGGGCCAGCCGGTCGATCATGTTGCCGATGGCCCCGCCTGCCATCATGGAAATGGCGACAGCCGCAAGGCCGCTGGGTTTTACATCCCGCATCAGCCACCCGCAGGCCGCCACCAACGCGACGGAAACAAGCAGAATCGGCAGGGCGCTGTCCTGAAACAGGCCCAGGGCCATACCGGTGTTCCGGGTGGACCGCAGGGCGATGACGCCGGGAATCAGCGTCAGGTTTATATTCCCGCAGCATCCCTTCACGATCCTGTCCAGCGCCAGCACCAGCAGGCCGGGCAATCCCCATTGCAAAATCTTTTTCATCTCAGTGCATCCGGCT
>CADBCX010000182.1 GCA_902793245.1 uncultured Eubacteriales bacterium
CAAAGGTGGAAAAGGGATTGAATCAGCAGCGGCAAACGGCTCAAACCCTTGCGGCACAAGGCTTTTCCGTTTTGTCGCAATTATACCACCAGGGCACACTTATGCAACACTGGCAATTCAGAATGGTGTGGATTACAAGACCGTTTCCAATAATTTAGGTCACGCTACCGTAGCTTTTACAATGGATAAGTATGCACACGTTACACTGACTATGCAAAAAGACAGCGTACAGAAAATGGAGTCATTCATAGCAAGCCTTTAACAATGGTGGCATAATGGTGGCATAAAAACAAAGAAACCCTTGAAAATCAAGGGTTTCAATGGCGGAGAAGGAGAGATTTGAACTCTCGCTAGGATTCACTCCTACTACTCCCTTAGCAGGGGAGCCCCTTCGGCCACTTGGGTACTTCTCCATACGGCCTGCGCATGCTTCAGAATTGATGGAAAATGGCGGAGAGAGAGGGATTCGAACCCCCGGTGCCTTTCAGCATCACTGGTTTTCAAGACCAGCGCCATCAACCACTCGGCCATCCCTCCGCATACTGCCAGAGACAGCTTTTCAGAAGCACTCGGTTAGTATACCATTGATCACTGCGATTGTCAATCCTTTGATGCAGAAAAATCAGCGGAAGTTTCTGGCGGCGCAAAATCGGCGACCGGGGAAAAAACATCACGCTGCGCCATCAGGGGCGGGACAGGCAGATGCGCTTCTTCATCAAGGAAAGCGGCTGGAAGGCGCCGCCATGGTGGGCAGGGTCGCCGCGCGGAAAAGGCCGGCGGTCAGGAGGAGCAATGGAATAATTACCGTTATATTATAGAAATGTAATAATTTCGTTACACATTATCAATGTGCATGTATTATACTGTAACATAAGATGATATGAAGGTCATCAATTCAAATGTGGAAGACAAGGAGGAAAAACAATGAAAAGAATGCTTTCCCTGGTGTTGGCTTTAGCCATCATGATTTCCGTGTGCGGAGCGCTGACGGCTGCGCAGGCGGAAGGCGTGCTTTATGTGAATACCGCGAACGGCAAGACGCTGAATCTTCGCGAAGCGCCCAGCACGGATGCCAGAGTGCTGGCGCAGATTCCCTTCGGCGATGAATTCTGGACGTTTCAATTCGTAGGCAACGGCTGGGTATACGGCCATTGGGGCGGACAGTTCGGCTATGTCATGATCCGGTATCTGAGCGATTACAAGCCGAGCCATAAGCCTGTTTCCCCCACCGCGAAGCCCGCGCCCAAGGAAGACAGCGACGCCGTGAAGCTCGCCAAGGAAACCAAGAGCGAACACGACATCGAGCCCATCTATATCGCCGTGCGCGCCGCCCGCGCTTCCAGCTGGGTCAATTTCCGCACAGGCCCCTCCGCCACCACCAAGCGCATCACTTCTTTCCCGGACGGCAAGGAACTGATCGCCAACGGCGAAACGAATAACTGGTACCGTGCCACCGACCCCGAAACGGGCAAGACGGGCTACATCCACAAGAACTATTCCACCAAACTGAACCGGCGGGTGACCGTGACCTCCAACGCCGCTGACGGCGAACAGAAGCTGGGCACCCTGAACATCAACGGCGCTTTCGACCTGACCTGCAAGCTGCCCAAGGATTATAACCTGCAGGTGGTCAACATCCGCGGCGACAAAATCGTGGCCTCCATTCTGTCCGACAACATCGCCAAGCCCCAGATGTATATGTCCATCGCCTACGACGAAATGTACGGCAATGTGGAAAGGATGAACGATCTGAGCGACGAAGAACTGGCTGTCCTGGAAGCGACCTTCAGCGATATGAACCAGGTGGAGATTTCCTACAGGATGACCGGCTATGGCACCAAGCTCCTCGTTGCGCGGGAAACCGGCGCGGATACGGACTTCGTGGATATCCTGGGGATTTATAAGGGATATTTCTGCGAATTCAACATGACGCCCAATCCCAACGCGGCCAGCCAGACGCTGACTGACGAGCAGGTTAATATGTGCATCGATTTCCTGACGAGCATCAACTTCGTTCCCGCCAAGTAATTGACAGGATAGCGCCCCGCTTCCGCCGCAGCTTTGCCAAATTCGCTGTGTAACGCGGAAGGAAGCCCTTTTTTGAAATGATTTCAGCATCTCAAAAAAGGGCTTTTTTCTTTTACAGCCGGACGTCAGCCCCGGCGGCAGCCTGGCATAAACCCAAAAGATTTGTTTATTGACGAACAGCCTTTCATGGCTTATGATGGTGAAAAGAAATGGGATTCAAGAAGGTGGCAGGATGAATCATCGGCAATGGGTAAGCCGTCACAATCCCTCCCTGACGGACGTTTCCCCGGAATCGCCTTTGACCGTGGGCAATGGCAGCTTTGCCTTTACCGTCGACATCAGCGGAATGCAAACGCTGTACCGGGATGATCTCCGGGAAACCCCGCTGTGCACATTGGCGGACTGGGGATGGCATACGATCCCCGCATCTGTACCCGGCGGACGCTATACGCTGAACGACGTGAAAATGGAGCGGTTCGATTTCTGCGGCCGGGAAGTGACCTATGCCCGCACGAGGTTTCCGGGAAACGAGCAGGCATACGACTGGCTGCGGCAGAATCCGCATAAGGCAAACCTGGCCCGGGCA
The DNA here is from genome assembly GCA_902793245.1 of uncultured Eubacteriales bacterium. Classification (GTDB taxonomy): domain Bacteria; phylum Bacillota; class Clostridia; order Christensenellales; family Aristaeellaceae; genus RUG563. The sequence continues at coordinate 2,615 of CADBCX010000182.1, forward strand.
GGGCTGCGGCTGAACGGGGAGGCATTGACCGCCGCTGATTTCTCAGGGATACGCCAAACGCTGGACTTATACAGCGGCGTGATCAAAAGCAAATATTGTTTGCGGGGTGTGCCCTGTGAGGTGGTCACTGCCTGCGACCCGGAAAGGGACACGCTGGCGTTCCGCGTCACATCCGATTTGCTGCTGAACGGGCTTACCGTGGAGATCAGCTTTCCCTACGGCTCCCCGGACATCACCGGCTCGGACTGGGACGCGGCGGAAAAGCATACAACCATGCTGGAAGGGAACCTGATTCGGCGGGAAATGGATAGCCTGCGCTATGCGGTTCGCGTGGACGCGCCGGAGGCTGTCATTGCGCAAACAAGCGCCCACCGCATTCAAGTAACCGCAGGCGGAAGGACGCTGAACCTGGCCCTGACTTTCACACAGCATGAAACGCCCGCCCCCACAGACGCCGACGCGGTGACGGCCCGCAGCGCGGAACTGGAGCGGCGCGTCGTGCAGAGTTTATACTTGCTGGCGGTGAACAGCGCGGGCCGGATGCCGCCCGCCGAAACGGGGCTGACCTGCAACAGCTGGTATGGCAAGGCGCATCTGGAAATGCACTTCTGGCATATGGCCTGGGCGCCGCTGTGGGGCCACGCCGACCTGCTGGAACGCAGCCTGCCCTGGTATCACGCCCACCTGCCTGAGGCCCGGGCCAACGCTGCCCGGAACGGGTTCTGCGGCGCGCGCTGGCCCAAGATGGTGGCCGACGACGCGCTGGACAGCCCGTCGCCCATCGCCGTGCTGCTGGTGTGGCAGCAGCCCCACATCCTGACCCTGCTGGATCTGATTCGCCGGGCGAAGCAGGAAGAAGCAAAGCCGGCCTTTCTGCAAGCCCACTGGCCGCTGATTCGGGAGACGGCGGATTTCATGGCGGATTACGCGGTAAAGGATGAACGGGGGATGTACCATATTGAGCCGCCCGTCATTCCCGTGCAGGAGCGGTACGATCCGAGGGAGACCCGCGATCCTGCCTTTGAGGCGGCATACTGGAAGTTCGGCCTGGGCATCGCCATCCGCTGGGCGGAGGAAATGGGGCTGACACCGCCGGGACAGTGGCGGGATGTGCACGAACGCATGGCTCCGCCGCCCCTGCACGAGGGCCTGTATATCGCCCACGCAAACGCCCCGGATACCTTCACGGACAAATTGGAGGATCACCCTTCCATGCTGCAATGCTTCGGCCTGCTGCCGGGGAAGGACATCGACCGGGCGGCCATGGCGCGGACGCTGAAAACCGTCATGGAGAAGTGGGACTACGCTTCTCTTTGGGGCTGGGATTTCGCCGTGCTCTGCATGACCGCCCTGCGGCTGGGCGACGGGGAAACCGCCCTGAACCAGCTGCTCTGCGACACCCTCAAAAACACCTATGTATCCAGCGGCAACAACCGGCAGGGGAACCGCAGCGACCTGCCCCTGTACCTGCCCGGCAATGGCAGCTTGCTGCTGGCCTGCGCCATGCTGGCGGCGGGCTGGGAGGAATGCAGTCAAACAACGCCAGGCTTTTCCCCGGCGTCCGGCTGGCGGGCGAAATGGGAGGGCATTTTGCCTTGGTATGAAGAGTGAAAACATATTTTTTCGCCTGTATGGCGCCGTCCTGCGAACGATGGACGGCGCTTTTTTCTGCCCATCACAGCAAGAAATCCAGCAGCGGATAGATTAGCTTGGCCTAACAATTTTTCACTGAACTTTTTTGAAGAAGTCAATTTTGGACAAGGAATTCAGAAAAATAGTCAATATCGTGATAGCAGAAAAAGTTAGAATATGCTATTATAACCCCGGTGTTAGTTTTTTCTAACGCAAGTCGGTTGTCCCGAAAACACCGGGATGGCCGGGCGGAAAGGAAGTTTCAGCATGACAAAGAGAGGGCTCGCCGCGAAGCTGCTGTGCGGCCTGATGATCCTGCTGCTGGCGCTGCCCTGGGGCGCTTTGGCGGAAGAACCCGCCTCCACCCGCTGGGCGGACGCGGCGGACGAAATCGACAAATTCCTGGACGCGGCCTTTGAAAGCTATCTGGACGGCGACGGGAAAACGGCGTATGACAACGTGAGCAACGCTTATTTCCGGGTGTATGAAACCACGGGCTTTGAACGGCAGACCATGAGCTACGTTTCCGGCAACCGGAAGAACGCGGTGGAGATGCAGTTTTCCGCCTGCAAGGCAGCGGTGAAAAAGGAAAACACTGATCAGGAAACCGTCGTGTCCGTGCGCAGCGCCCTGCAAAAACTGAAAGCCATGATCCGGGAAGACGCCAACAAGTTAGCGGCGCTGCAAGGCGGCGTACAGAGCGAAACCAAGTATTACAAGCGGGGCGAGCTGGTCTCCGCCGATCCCTATCCCGAATACTCCGCCGACCCCAACGCAGCGCAAAAGTACGCCAGCTGGTACGAGGCGGCGACGCTGGTGAAGGAACTGCTGGACACCGCTTATATGGGCTATCTGGACAAGGATTTTGAAGCCGCCCTGGACAACCTGAACACGGCGTATTATTCCGTGTATGAGGAATCCGGCCTGAGCCACAAAATCTACACCGACCTTTCCATAAAAGACCGGCAGAAAACGGACGGGTATTTTTCCGACCTGCGGAGCCTGATAGCGTCGGCTTCAACGAAATATCAGAAGAACAAATACCGCACCACCACCGACGGGGCGAAGAACCTGATCCTGAAACAAGCCAAAGCCCTGGACACCCAGGCGGCGGAAGCCAAGGCCGCGCTGGCGGCGGAAACGGGCGAAGCGGCCGCCGAAGTGCAGGCGGAAGCAAAGCAGTCCGATCCCCGGCTGCTGACGTTCCTGGGCGCCTTCGGCATCATCGTGCGCGAAGGGCTGGAAGCCATTCTGGTCATTGCCGCAATCATCGCCTACCTCACCAAGAGCGGCAACGGAAAGAGCCTGAAGAACGTGTACATCGGCGCGGTCTGCGGCGTGGTAGCCAGCTTCATTGCCGCCGCGGTGCTGGCCTGGGCCAAGCAGGCGTTCGTGGGCGCGGGTCTGGCGCAGGAGGTCATTGAGGGCATTACAGCCCTGATCGCCGTGTGCGTGCTGTTCTATGTGAGCAACTGGATGATCTCCAAAGCGGAAGCCGCCTCCTGGAGCCGGTACATCGACGGCAAGGTGCAGGCCTCCGTGGAGCAGGGCAGCGCCTTCGCCCTGGCCTTCACCGCGTTCCTGTCCGTGTTCCGGGAAGGCGCGGAAGTGGTGCTGTTCTACCAGCCCATGCTGGCGGAGGGCAATCCCGGCATGGTATGGGCGGGCTTCGGCGCGGGCTGCGTGCTGCTGGTGTTCGTGTACCTGGCGATTACGAAACTGTCCATCAAGCTGCCCATCAAGGTGTTCTTCACCGCCACCTCCATCCTGATGGCCGTGATGTGCGTTTCCTTCCTGGGCAGCGGCATCAAGGAGCTGGCCGAGGGCAACGTGTTTGACCTGACCCTGCGCATGCCCGGCATACCGGAAAACGATGTGATCCAGATTTTCGGCATCTATCCCTGGCTGGAAACGCTGGTGCCCCAGCTGATCCTGTCCATCATCCTGCTGGTCACGTTCCTGATTGCGCACTATCGCGGCAAGATGGACGCTTTAAAAGCACAGTATTCCAAATAAAGACGGTACCCCCGCGGAGCTGCCCCGCGCAGCCCGCGTAGGATATACAAAACATCAAAAGTATGAGGAGGATTTCAAAATGAAAAAGTTTATCGCGCTGCTGCTGGCCGCTATGATGCTGCTGTCCATGTCCGCTTTCGGTCTCGCCGAGGAAGAAGCGGGCTTCGATGAATACGAACTGGGCGTGGAAGGCGAACAGGAAGTGGGCTTCATGACCATGGCGATGGTTTACTTCCAGCCCGTGGACATGGCGCCCGCTGAGAACGCCACCCCCAAGGAAGGCTCCGACCTGCACATCGAAGTGGATCTCACCGCCAACGAGAACCCCTACGGCTTCCCCGTGGACGGCTGGGTGCCCTATCTGAGCATTGATTTCGTCATCAAGGACCTGGACGGCAAGGAAGTGTATTCCGGCTCCATGATGCCCATGGCCGCTTCCGACGGCCCCCACTACGGCAACAACATCCCCCTGCCCGAAGGCGAATACACCATCACCCTCTACATCAAGAGCCCCGCTGAAAACGGCTACCTGCTCCACGTGGACGCCGAAACCGGCGTCGAAGCCAAGGACGGCTTCTGGACCGAACCCCTGGTCGCCACCTGGACCGGCTGGAAGTTCGTCAAGGAATGGTAAGACTGGGAGATTTATGGGGGAAACCATTCTTTGGAGGCCAAAGAATGGTTTCCCCCAGACCCCCTTCCAAGAAAGCCAAAAAGGGTATGTCTCGATCACATACTTTTGTTAGGCTAACGCTTGCTGGCATGTCATCCGCGGGGGATGACGTGCCAGCATTACGCACGTTTATGGACTCTGATTTTTCGGAGGTTGTGCTGTGTTCAAGTATCTCTGGATGGTGACGCAGGACCTGTTCCTGGCCGTTACCCTGACTACCCTGATGCACGTCCTGCTGTCCCGGCTGCTGGGCCAAAAGGGACGGGCGATCCACGGGATCGCTCTGGGCGTGGGCGTATTGGCGTCCATTGCTCTGGCGGCCGTGAAATTCAACACCAAGCTCATCATTTCCAGTCATTGGAATCATTACATTTACGCGGTCATTCTGACGCTGACCGTTTTGATCCTGCTGCTGACGGTTTTGTTTGGCCGGAAGGAAAACGCCAAAGCAAAAGCGGGGAGCATGATCCTCTGTATAGCGGGTTCCCTTCTGTCGGCCACGCTGATTTTCTATTCCCTGCCCGGCGTGCTGCTGTATCCATTCAGCTTCAACACCATGGGCCAGGGGTATTTCTCCTCCTATTATCTGGTGCGCATGGCCGGATGGCTGGGCGCGCTGGTACTGCTGTTCGTCTATTCGCGCCTGCTTTCCCGCTGCGCGCTGTATATAAAGCCCTACGGTTTGACGCCTGCCGCGCTGAACACGGGGCTGCTGACCTTCGCGGTGTACTGCTTCGGCCGCTTCTTCGTGCCCTGGGTGAACCGGGCCAAGTGGCTGGGCTGGCCCGTGAAATACACCGACGCGGCCTATGGCTGGATCGGGGACTGGATGATGTTCACCGCCAATTATTCCATGCTGTTTATCTGGATCATGGCGGGCATCGCCGTGCTGCTGGCCGTGCTCCTGTTCCGGCAGGGCACGGTCATTCAAGAACCTTATGACAACCCGGCGCAGCTGCGCAAGCTGAAAGCCCGGAACCGGCACTGGCGGCGGGTGGCGGTAGGCGTGCTGATTTGCGTCGCCCTGTGCGCCGTCATCATGATGGTGGTGAAAACCAACGACACCAAGCAGGTGGAGCTGTCCGCGCCGGAAGCCTATACCGTGGATCAGGAGGCGGGCGTGATTCTGGTGCCCATGGAGAACGTCAGCGACGGGCATCTGCACCGCTTTGAATACAAAACCGAAAAGAACATCAACGTCCGCTGGATCGTGGTGAAAAAGCCTAATTCCGCCGCCTTCGGCGTGGGGCTGGACGCCTGCGAGGTCTGCGGCAACGCGGGCTACTTCGAGCGCAGCGGCCAGATCATCTGCAAGCGCTGCGACGTGGTGATGAATATCAACACCATCGGCTTCAAGGGCGGCTGCAATCCCATTCCCATGCCCTATGAGGTGAAGGATGGGAACCTCGTTTTCCGGCTGAGCGATATTATCGCGGGAGAAAAAGAGTTTAGATAATTGGTGGCTTACGGCTCGCGCAGTCAAAGAACAGTTCCCCCCTATGGCTTTCTCGGAAGGGGGTCTGGGGGAAACCGCTCTTTGGCCTCC
>CADBCX010000183.1 GCA_902793245.1 uncultured Eubacteriales bacterium
GCCGTAGTGCAACGGATTCAAGCAGGAAGCCGTCTGATCGTGTGAAAAATCAGGCGGCTTTTTGAGAGAGGATGTGCGGGCGGGCTACTTTGTTTCCGCGGCGATTTCGTCCAGGTGGGTCAGGAGGTATTCCTGGGCCTGGGTGGAGAACATGAGCTGGCGTTTGATCTCGCCGGTTTTGGGGTCGGGGACGTCCATTTCGGTGATGCCGATTTCCCGGGCGAATTGGGTGGGTCGCCAGACGGTTTTGTTCATGACCACCTGGGTTTTACCCTGGGCGATACAATGTGGGCGCAGCCCGGAACGACCGGGTCAAGGCCCTGTTCACCCGACTGCTGATCGGGGAGTTTACGGTGGGCGCTGTTGCGCTGATCATTGTGGAATTCTTCCCCCGTCAGCTCATCGGCATTTTCGGCGCGGCCAACGAAAGCCAGGCGTACACCGATTTTGCCATCAAGGCTTTCCGCACCTATCTGTGCCCGATGGCCCTGGCCACGGTGAACAAGGGCACCTTCATCTACCTGCAATCCGTGGGCAAGGCGCTGGCTTCCACGTTGATTTCCATGGTGAGAGAAGTGATCTTCGGCGTGGGCTTCGCGTTGCTCTTGCCCTTGTGGTTCGGACTGGACGGCGTGCTGTACTCCATGCCGGTGTCTGATCTGCTCACCTTCATCATCGCCGCTTTCGTCATTGCTGCCACCTACCGGCAGCTGTCCGCGTCTGCCTCTCTGCCCGTCAAAGAGGAAATGAAGGCTGCTTCTGTTGCGGGCGACGCCCTGACGGACCGGATCGTTGTCATTGGCCGCAGCTACGGCGCGGGCGGACGCACCATTGCCCAGAAGGTCGCCAATGCGCTGAACGTGCCCTATTATGATTCCCAGCTGCTGGCCAAGGCCGCCCAGGAAAGTGGGTTGAGCATGAAATACCTGGAGAGCCAGGACGAGCAGAGCATTTCCATCCTCACGATCTACCAGAGCATCGGCTTTGGCACCAAGGATTATGTGCCCCTGGAGCAAAAAGCCGCCCAGGCCCAGCGGGAAATTATTGAGAAGATTGCCGCCGAGGGCCCCTGCGTCATCGTGGGGCGGCGGGCCGATCTGATCCTGCGGGACAAGGCAAAGCTCCTTTCCGTGTTCATTTGCGCCTCCGAGGAAAGTCGCATCCGTCACGTCATGGAGCGGGAACACATGACCGAAAAAGAAGCCCGCCAGCGCGTTGCCAAGGCGGACCGGGAGCGGGCGGCTTATTACAATCAGGCATCTTCCGCCAAATGGGGCGAGCCGGGCAACTATGATCTGTGTGTGAATACCGATCATTTGACGATGGATGCAGCCGCTCAGCTCATTGTCAATGCCGTCAAGCAATGATTCTGTTGAGGTACAATATCCGTAGCAATCACCAGAGGCGTTGCTGGGGTAAGTTCAACTTTTCCCTAGTGCATTTTTCGCATGATACATGATATCACGTCAAGCCCTGGACATGAGTGGGACATTTTATTACATTCGGCTTTGAATTTGACAATTCTTCTTTCCGTTTATCCTTCTCTCGTGCTCTTACGCCACACGGGATTGGTGCGGATTTGCGTCCAACTGACGGGCAGGCGGGAGAAATACAAGGCGGCACACCAAGATGAAATCGACCTGTACAATAATTCTAAACGAGTGATGAAGGACAATTTCGGCGTAACGTCGCTCAGCGTCTCCACCTGGCAGGAAGAACAAAAAACCCTCCGTCGGCAGAACGAAGAGCTTTCCACAGAGTATAGGCCTATCCGTGAAAAGGTGGATAAGATGCTGAACGTGCAGCACTGCGTGGAAACTGCTCGAAATGCAAATCGCTCACGCCAATCCAATCGCCAGAAGAATCATCAATTATTGGAGTAAACAAGTGCTTTATGGCGTACCATCCATTCTCTTTTATCGTATGCTTCCCCTCCATACAGGGATGGTTTTGACCCTTGTCCAGGTGAACGGAAAGTCAGGATTTATGATACGATTCAGAAGGGCTCCGGCTGCGATGCGTCCGATTTCAACGCCGGGGATTGCCACTGTAGTCAGAGGCGGTTCCACCAGCGCCGACTGTGAGGTGCCGTCAAAGCCCGTTACCATGATGTCCTTTGGGATAGAGAGCCCCATTTTTTTCAGCGCGCTCATCAAGTGAATGGCCAGGTAATCGTTGGCGCAAACAAAGGCGTCCGGCAGAGTCGGCATCTTTTGGATGATTGAGATCAGCCAATCGGGATCGTTATAAGGGGAATTGTCCGGCTGGCAGATGCAAAGGTCCTCGTCCAGCTGGAGCCCGAAGGTCTTAAGGCCCAGCGTAAAGCCCACCCAGCGTTCTCCGAAGGAACCGCAGTGGTAATTGTCTCCCACAAAGCCGATTTTCTTCGCGCCGGACGAGGCAAGACGCTGTACCAGCACCAGGATCCCCGCGATGTTTTCCATTGTGACATAATCACATTCCATCAAAGAAGAAATGGCTTCCATGGGGCTGTCCGTCATCACAGTTGGGATGCCCAGGCCGCAGATCATATGAAGATAATCCTGACTGAACAGTTCAACGCCCACGATACCTGCTATCCGCTCCTGATCGAAGTGGGGCGGGAGCCTTTTTTCTTTCAATTCTTCCTGCGATATTTCATAAATCTTCAATGAATAGCCGGAGCGGCTGATCTGATCCGAAAAGGTGGAGATGAAAGTAATACCGAAGTGGGCGTCTTTTGGCATCTTGCTGGTCAGAAGCGCAATGCTTCCCCCCGTTTGCTTTGAATTGGGGGCACCACTTTCAACGGGGGAGCCGTAGCCCAATTCCTCCGCCTTCTTTATAATCATTTTTTTTGTGGCCTGCGGCACCGACCCGCGTCCGTTGAAAGCCTTGGAAACCGTGTTTCTGGAAAGGCCGCAGGCGTCGGCAATGTCCTGCATGGTGACGCGCTTGTTTGCCATCGTGCAATTCAACCTTTCTGGTCATTTGGTGATGACATTTTAACATATTTTGCGTCCTGAATCAAGTTTACAAAATGTAAACTTATTATAAACTATTGAGGATGAGCTCTGTTGTATTCAGATGTTTCTTTGCTTTTTTCTTCCGTTTTGCACAAAATTTCCATTTTTATATTGACAAATTGTAAATCTTAATGTATAATCATAGATAATGTAAACCCGATTCAAAGATTGTGAACAGCAATTGTAAACCGACCGTTATTACGAAAGGGGGCTTTCCCGAAAAGCGAATCGATGCGTTTTCTGAGTCTGAATCAATTTGATAAGGAGGGAAAACATGCAAAGCGTAAGCAAAGCCCCTGCCGCGGCGGCGCGGCAAAAGAAGCAGAAGCCGGATCTGAGCAAGCGGCTGCGGGATTTCAAGGAGAATAGCCCGTACCTCATCATGATCCTTCCGGCGGTTCTGGTGGTGTTCCTGTTCAACTACCTGCCCATCTACGGCGTGCTGATCGCCTTCCAGGACTTCATGCCCGGCGACCCCATCCTGTCCAGCGACACCATCTGGGTGGGCTTCCAGAATTTCTCCCGGTTCTTTAACGACGTGCAGTTCTGGCCCCTGATGAAGAACACCTTCCTGCTGTGCATCATCGGCTTCATCATCGGCTTCCCACTGCCCATCCTGGTGTCCCTGGCCCTGAACGCCTTGAAGCACAAGAAGGCGGGCAAGGTGTTCCAGACCATCTATACCGCGCCGCACTTTATCTCCCTGGTTGTGTTGGTCGGTATGCTGCAATTGTTCTTCGGCCGCTACGGCCTGGTGAACAACCTGGCCGCCAGCCTGGGCGGCGAGCGCATTTCCTACTTCCTGGAAAGCTCCGCCTTCCGGCCCATGTACATCCTGTCCAGCAACTGGCAGGACTTTGGCTGGAGCGCTGTGATCTACATCGCCGCCCTGTCCAACGTGGACCCGGTGCAGCATGAAGCCGCCATGATCGACGGCGCCACCCGGTTCCAGCGGGTGCTGCACGTGGACATCCCCGCCATCATGCCCATGATCAGCGTGATGCTGATCATGTCCATCGGCGGCCTGATGGGCGTCGGCTACGAAAAGGCCCTGCTGATGCAGACCGACGGCAACCTGGCCGTCAGCGAGCTGATCGCCACCTACGTGTATAAGCGCGGTTTGACCGGCGTGCCGGATCAGGCCTACGCCACCGCCATCGGCCTGTTCAACTCCGTCATCAACGTGGTGCTGCTGATCATCGCCAACACCACCTCCAAGCGCTTCTCCGAAAATTCGCTGTGGTAAGGAGGGGAAGAAAATGAGCGTTAAAAATCCTGCCGTGAAACTCAAGGGCGGCCATGCCCTGAAAGACACCAAGGGCGACAAGATTTTCTTCGTCATCAACGCCCTGTTCCTGGGCCTGCTGGCGCTGATCATCCTGTATCCGCTGTACTTCATCGTCATCGCGTCCTTCTCCGATCCGGACGCCGTGCTGGGCGGCCAGGTGGTGCTGGCCCCGGTGAACATCACCTTCGAGGGCTATGAGAAGGTATTCCAGCGCCAGGACATCTGGAACGGCTACTGGAACACCATCTGGTACACCGTTGTCACGGTCATCCTGGCGCTGGCGGTCACCATCCCCGCCGGCTGGGGACTGAGCCGCAAAACCACCCCCGGCAAGAAGTTCTGGATGCTGTACTTCATCATCCCGATGTTCTTTGGAGGCGGCCTGATCCCGTTCTATAACGTGATGAGCAGCCTGAAGCTGATCAACACCCCCTGGGCCGTGATCCTGCCCGCCATTATGTCGGTTTGGAACCTGTTCATGACCAAGACCTTCTTTGAGTCCTCCATTCCGGAGGGCATGCTGGAAGCAGCCCGCATCGACGGCGCGGGCAAATTCCGCACCTTCTTCTCCATCGTGCTGCCCCTGTCCAAGGCTATCATCGCCGTCATGGCACTGTACTATGCTGTGGGCCAGTGGAACAGCTACTTCAACGCCATGATCTTCCTGCAGGATGAGGGCAAGTATCCCCTGCAGCTGGTGCTGAAGGAGATCCTGATTGCCTCGGAGAGCACCGTGGGCGGCAGCGGCGAGACCATTCTGCAGCAGTATCGCCTGGCCAACCAGCTGAAGTATGTTTCCGTGATCGTCTCCAGCCTGCCGGTGCTCTGCCTGTATCCTTTTGTCCAGAAGTACTTTGCTCAGGGCGTCATGATTGGCTCCCTGAAGGGTTAAGAGGAGGAACGTGAAATGAAGAACATCAAAAAATGGCTTGCCTTGCTTCTGCTGGCGGTTCTGGCGCTGTCCCTGACCGCCTGCAGCAGCAATAATGACACTAGCGCCCCTGCTGCCGCTCCGACGGCAGCGCCGGCGGCCTCTGCCGACAGCGGAGATACAGCCGCTGCGCCTGCTGAAGAGGAAAAGGCCGAAGAGGCTGCGCCGGTCAGCGATCATCCGCTGAGCGCCACCTACGGCTTCCAGTGGACGGATCCCACCGCGCCGATCCTCAACGAAA
>CADBCX010000184.1 GCA_902793245.1 uncultured Eubacteriales bacterium
TTATTCCAAGGCTTTCCCCGGATGCAAAGCATCCGGGCTGGCGGCTTCGCCGCTGGGTCAGAAGCATCACGGCTCCAAGCCTGCTTTCCGCGTTTCTCCACGCAACAGCGGAAACCAAGTAGATTTATGCCGTAAAGTTCTTTCCGCAATTGCGGGTTCAGGGCGGTCACCGCCCTGGCGCGGAGTCTGGGGGCGCGCAGCCCTCAGCGTAACCCCTTGTAACTCTGTTCTCTACTGACTTCTTGATTCCACGTAAACCTTGATTTTTTTCTGAAAGTATGCGAAAATAAGGGTAATCCACGGTTTATCCCCAGGATTCCCCATGATTTCCACAAAACCGGGCAAATGGAAACAACGCGGAACGATTGGATTTTTCCGAGTTATCCACTTTTCCACCGGGCATAATACTACTACTGAGTATATATATTACTACTACCAACAACAAAGTGGCGAATGGCTGCCGGCGCGCGGAAGCGCGGAGGATGGGAGCCGGACGCAGAAATCCAAAACAGAAAGGGACGTTTTCTATGCACTTTCGGGTTCAGACCGACGAAATGAATTACGGCTTGGGGATGGTCACGCGGGCAATTTCCGTGCGGCCGGTAAAGCCGGTGTATGACGGGGTGCTGATCGAGTCCAGGGACGACGGACTGGTGCTGACCTGCACAGACGGAGAAATCTCCATCAAAGCCACGGTAAGCGCGGTAGTGGAAGAGGACGGGATCGCGCTGCTGCCTGCCAAACTTTTTGCCGAAATGATGCGCAAGCAGCCCGCGGGCGAAGTGGATGTGAAGGTGGACGAACGGATGCGCGCGGTGATCAGGAGCCGGGGCAGCAACACATCCATAGCCTGTCTGACAGCGGAGGATTATCCGGATATCCGCGATATTTCCGGGGAATACCGCGCGGCGCTGCCTTGCAATAAATTCCGCGACGCGGTGAGCCGGGTGCAGTTCGCTGTGTCCACGGATGAAAGCCGCAAGATCCTGACCGGCATCTTGATGGAAGTGTACGAAAAGGAAACGCTGCTGGTGGGCCTGGACGGGTTCCGGCTGGCTTTGCAGCGCATGGAAGCGGAAAACGAGATTCCTCAAAACGCGCAAAAGGATCATCTGGCGACAGTGACGCCGGGAAAAACCCTGGGCGAAGTGAGCAAAATGCTTCCTGACAGCGACGATCCATGCCAAATCACGTTCAATTCTTCCCATATCATGTTTTCCTTTGGTTCCGTCAAAGTGTACGGCACGCTGCTGACCGGCGAGTTCATCGATTATCGGAAGATTCTGCCGGCAAGCTGGAGCACCGAAGCGCTGGTGAACCGCGAACAGTTTTCCGACGCCATCGACCGCTGCAGCCTGATGGCCCGGGAAGGAAAAAACAACCTGATTTATCTGCATTTAAAGCCGGAAGCGCCTATTGAAATGACCGCCAATGCTGACCGCGGCGACGTGCATGAGGAGCTCGACGTGGGATTCCAGGGCAATGAACTGAACATCGCGTTCAATTCCCGGTATCTCACCGACATTATCCACAATATCGACAGCGAACAGATTCGCATGTGCTTTAATTCCAACGTATCTCCCTGCATGATCAAGCCCCTGGAGGGCGAAGCCTTCACCTTCCTGGTGCTGCCGGTGAGGGTATTCAACAAGTAAAATCATCAACAGGCGGCGCGGGGCCGAAAGGTCCGCGCCGTTTGTGTTTTATGGAGGCGTCATCAAATGATAAAGCGCATCATGCTGCTGCTGCTTGCGGTGATCATGGCCGGAACGGGAATGGCGGAGGGGGTAAAGTCCCGGCTGCCGGGGCCGTGTGAAATGACCGAAGAGGAAAAAGCGCGGGTGAAGGAAAACGGCAGCGTGCAGCGGTCGGCTTTGCTGGATGCTGCCCTGTCGCTGCTGGAAGAGGGCAACCCGTTCCTGGAGCGGTACAACCTCATCACCGGTTCTTCCATTCAGCCCCGGATGCCCTACGGCGTGCCGTATCTGTATGGCGGGCAGGCGGAAAGCCACGTGTTCGCCAAAGCGCCGGAATATGTGGTGCAGGAGGCATGGCTCAACAGCCCGATCTATTACCGGGCGGGCACTGTGTATATTTACGGCTTCGACTGCGCCGGGTATGTGAAATGGGTATGGAAGGAAGCGGGCCTGGGCGCGCTGCCCACTGGACAGGAAATGCTGAACGACGGATACCGCTCCGTTTTCCACAGCGTGAGCCGGGAAATGCCGCCCATCCTGGAATTACCGTCTTACCTGCGTCCCGGCGACCTGCTGGTGACGGAAAGCCACATGGCAATCTATTTGGGCACCCTGCGGCAATTCGGCTATACGGCGGAGGAAGCGCCGTCGCTGGCGCCTTGGCTGGACTGGCCGCTGGTCATTCATTCCACGGTGCATGCGGGGGTGGCGGATCACTTTGATTATCTGATTCATAACGGCCTGCAAAAATATAAGCTGGCCACCGTCACCGACGGCGGCGTGGGCGTTTCGCTGCTGGGCTTGCCGGTGGAATACGCACAGGGCCACGTGTTCCAGCAGAAGCAGGATACCTGGTACTTTGACCTGCCGGATCATACCTGGCTGACCATTCTGCCCTGGAAGCAGGGTCAGCGGTATTGCTGGTACAGATAGTAGCTTCTTGCGGTGAAATAACCATATTTTGTGGTGCGTAATAATACTGACCATTCTGAAAGAAAACCGGACAAAATCAGCAAATATTTGTTAGTTTTCTATGAAAAAAGCAATAGACTTTTGGCTTGATGTGTGTTATACTGTATTTGTAATAACCGGCGGGTTCGGTTTCATTTCGTATCAGAATCGCAAAGGACGCCAGTAAGCTTTATATCTTTTTATACGGTTCTTGCGCGGAGAGGCATCCCGCGTGCGAATAAATACATGTCAAAGGAGAAACCATTATGAAAAAAGTTCTCGCTCTGGTTCTCGCCCTGGCCATGATGTTGGCCGCCACCAGCGCTCTGGCTGACATCGTGATTTGCCAGAACAAGGTGGAAATCACTGCCGCGATGCAGGATTACGCCAAGCTGTACACCGAAAAGACCGGCGTTGATGTGAAGGTCATCACCGGCGGCGGCTCCTCCGACTACAATACCGTGCTGAAGGCCGAAATGCAGTCCGGCCGCGAGCCCGACATCTGGGTCATCGAAGGCCCTGCGGGCTACGAGCTCTGGAAAGACAAGATCGCTGACCAGTCCGGCGCGGAATGGACCCAGTACACCGCCGCCGCTTACATGGACGGCGACAAGGTGGTCGGCTTCCCCGTGGCTGTGGAAGGCTACGGCCTGGCCTACAACGCCGACATCCTGGCCAAAGCCGGGATCGATCCCGCAACCCTCACCAACTTCGACGCTCTCAAAGCTGCCTTTGAAAAGCTGGATTCCATGAAGGCTGAACTGGGCCTGGATATGGTCGTCTCCATGGTGGCCGGCACCACCACCGGCATGACTTGGGTGACCGGTCTGCATAACTTCAACGTGTACCTGACCGTTGGCAACCAGCGCAACGACACCACCTACATCGACCAGGTGCTGGAAGGCAAAGTGGACGAAGAACGCTTCCATCAGTATTGCCAGTACGTGGCCCTGCTGTTCCAGTACAGCACCCAGGATATGCTGCTCAACGGCACCCAGGACAGCCAGCTGGCCGCTTTCGCCAACGGCAAAGCCGCCTTCTATCATCAGGGCAACTGGATGGATCCTTCCCTGGTGCAGCTGAATCCCAGCTTTGAAATTGCCTACGCGCCCCATGCTTTCCTGCATGAAGACACCGACGGCATCCTGGTCAATCCTCCCTCCTGGTACGTCGTGAACGAAAACGGCAACAAGGACGAAGCCATCGCTTACCTGAACTACCTGGCCACCTCCGAAGACGGCGCTGACTACATGGTCAACAAGGCCGCCATGGTGCCCGCTTTCACCAACGTGACCCTGGCTCCCTCCACTCCTCTGTCCAAGAGCGTGATGGAATGGAACGCCGCGGGCAAGACCTATGACTGGCAGCAGTACAAACTGCCCGACGGCTTCGGCATGGGCACCCTGGGCCAGATCTATGAGCTGTTCGCCGCTCAGGCCATCGACGTGGACACCTTCGAACTCATGATGAAGGATGCCATCGCCGGTATCGCCAAGTAATTTCATTTCCCGTTTGATTCTCTGATATACCCAGCGGGGGCTGCGCCTTGAGACTCAGGCCTTAGAGCGCGGCCTCCGTTTTTCAAAAGTCTTCCCCTTGAGGGGAAGGTGGCCTGCGAAGCAGGTCGGATGAGGTGATATCATGCATGATCTTTTAGATGAATTTGGTTATCACCTCATCAGTCAGGCTTCGCCTGACAGCTTCCCCTCAAGGGGAAGCCTTTGGGACGCGTTATGAACCAACTGAAAAAAGGGGGGATTCGCATGACCAGCAAACAGCGGCGCAAGCTGACGGAATTCCTGTTCCTGCTGCCGACGCTGCTCGCTTTCTTCATGGTCATCATCATTCCGTTCATCTACGGTATCTTCTATTCCTTCACCGACTGGCAGGGTACCGGCTCCTTCTCCAAGATGGTGGGCTTTGAAAACTACGCCGCTATCTTCAATGAACCCGCGTTCCTGCATTCCTTCCTGGTGACGCTGAAGTTCACCATCATCAACATCATCACCGTCAACGTGGTGGCCTTCATCATCTCCCTGCTGGTCACCAGCGAGATCCGAGGCCGCAACGTGTACCGCGCCGGTTTCTTCGTTCCCAACCTGATCGGCGGTATCGTGCTGGGCCTGATCTGGCAGTTCATTTTCAGCAACATCCTGCCCGCCGTGGGCCAGGCTATCGGCTGGGATCTGATCAGCAAATCCCTGATTTCCAATAAGGACACCGTCATGTTCACCATGGTCACCGTGAACACCTGGCAGTACGCCGGTTATATCATGCTGATCTACGTGGCAGCCATCCAGAGCATTTCCAAGTCCGTCATGGAAGCGGCGGAAGTGGACGGCGCCAGGTACTGGACCCGCATCACCCGGATCCAGATTCCCCTCATGGCCAACGCTTTCACCATTTCCCTGTTCCTGACGCTGACCAACTCCTTCAAAATGTACGACGTGAACGTGGCCCTGACCAACGGCGGCCCGGTCGGCATCTTCATGAACAAGCCGGTCAACAGCTCCGAGCTGCTGGCGCTGAACATCTACCAGACCGCCTTCAAGTACAATAATATGGCCCAGGGCCAGGCCAAGGCCGTGCTGTTCTTCGTGGTGCTGACCGTGTTCTCCATCATCCAGGTATCCTATAACAAGAGCAAGGAGGTGGAAGCGTAATGGCTAAGAAGCAGAAGGAACAGATCGAGCGTATGGCCGGTTCCATTCCCCATCCGGGCCGGCGCATTGCCCTGGAAATCGTTACGCTCATCCTCTTTATCCTGTTCATGCTGCCCTTTGTGATCGTGCTGA
>CADBCX010000185.1 GCA_902793245.1 uncultured Eubacteriales bacterium
TACCAGAAAAGGGGTGCGGTATCCCCGGTATGGGGCACCTGCTTCACGGTCAGGGTGGCGGCGCGGCTGGTGGCGCTGTAGCCAGAAGCGTCGGTAACGGTGAGGCGGTACTGATTCCCGCTCATCTCCTGGGTCACGGCTTTCAGGGTCAAGGTGTCGCTGTTTTCGCCGGGCAGATCCTCCCAGGAGCCCTGGGGCGTTTTCACCTGCCACTGGTACTTGTAGGGCGCGCGTCCGCCGATCACGGCGGCATGGAAGGCGGCGGGAGAGCCTGCGGGGGCGTTCACATCGTCCGGCTGGGTCAGGAAAGAAAGCACGTCGGTATCCAGGAGGATCACGACGCTGTTGTCCACGTCGCCCACTTCCTTGTAATTCTTGCCGCTGATTTTCACCGTGACCTTGCTGGCGCTGCGCCCGTCGGTGAGCAGGGAGAGGGGCAAATCGAAGTTCCAGGTTTCCTTATCGCTGACTTCGTCTGGCAGGCTGTAGCGGAACACGGGCTCGGTTTCCTCATCCAGGAACGCTTCCATCACCACGGTGTTCGCGCTGCGGCTGTCGGCGCCGATGTGGGCCCAGTTGGTCACGGTCAGGGTTACCATGGGCTCACCGTTATTATCCCACCGCGTGGCCTGGATGCCCAGGTCGCGCACGCTGGTATCCAGCTGAATGCGGTCGAAGGTAAGGTCGGTCTTGTACATGGAGAAGTCTTCTTCCGCTTCCTCCGCGCCGTCTGCCGCCGCGAACAGCAGCATACCGCCGTCGTTTTCCTTCCGCACCGTGCCGTCCCGGCTGATGGAAATGACACTGCTCTGAGGCATTGCCGCAAACAGCAGCAGATTGGCGTCGGAAGCGCCGTTCACGTTGCTCTGGAAGGAGGAGTCCGTGGATACATAATACCGGTCTACCTCCAGATAAATTTCCTGCTTGCCCTCCCAGCCCTGGGGGATGAGCAGGGAGATATTAAAGGCTTTGAAGGTGCTCGGCATCAGCATATTGGGCTTCATTAAATCTGTTTTTTCTTCCATGACTTTGGGCCCAGATGACCAGATCTCCTTGGTTTTTCCATACCGGTATTCCGCCCCGTCCACGTTCATGGAGCTGGCTTCCACCCGGGCCACAGCTTCGCCGGAGCGCTGCTCCGTCGCGCCGGTCAGCCCCTTGCTCAGCGTGACAGTGTTGTTGGCGGGGTTCAATATATCCAGGTGGATGGTTTCAAAGGCTTGGGCCTGCTTGCCGTCCGCCTCGTGATAAGCCACCAGGTCAAGGCCTGTCAGGGGCAGATTGCCGTTGTTGAACACAGTCAGCAGCATATCGTCATAGCTGCCGGGATTGGCCAAGGTGTCCGTCAGCACGTTTCCGACCAGCTTCAGCCCCGGCACCAATTGGAAGGTAAACCCATACAGTTCTTTGCCATATATATCATTTCTGTGTACGAAATAATAGCTCTGCTTTTCGCTGACGATTTGGATATCATCCGGCGAGCCTTTATCCACGTCGGTTTTGATGGTGGCGAGCACGAAGGGCTCGCTGATCGCGTCAGCCGAGTCGTCATACCATATCGCGCGAATTTTGAACAGGTTGGACTTGCCATCCTCCGTCTGTCCCGCTGTTTCCAGCCACCAGAGGCATTCCCTGCCGTACAGCCTTGTCCAATGCAGATCGGCCCGGGGCATATCCATATCGTAATCCCGGATGTTCCAATAATAATACCCATATTGAGGATATTCCTCTGTGATTTGGCAGCTCATCAGGCGATAGTTCATTCCATCATCCGTCTGCTGGAGGAAGAAGATAAAAGGCTTTAACGCCGACGGATCACGAGACGCCATGGAGACGACGCGGTTGGCGACGGTCATTCCGGCGGCCATTCCGCCTGTGGTGGACATCCCCGGCCAGTTGCCTACGGCGTTGACATTCACATATCCGAAATTCAGATCGCACAGATCATCCGACGAGCCGTTGCTTTTCGTCAGGGAAAAACGCATGAAGGAATCTTCGTCCAGACGGCCGTGATTTGGCTCAAAATACTGGTAATCAACATACTGGTTTTCCCCCGTGAGCCTGGGTCTGTTTCTTTGCGATTGCGACAGCCGCTTTGCATAGTCATACCGGGCGAAGATGACATCGCCAAAGAAGAAGCCGTTGGCATTCCCCCTGCTTGGCACATCCTGGGCATTTGCGGCCACGGAATACTCGTACAGCAGCGCGGAATCGTCGCCATATCGCTTGCGCATCATACCCATAATGCGGGGCTTTTCGCATGCCTGGTGGTTCGGGCCATCCTCCAGGGGATAGCACATGGCCAGGTAGTTGTTCGTGTCCTTTTCCTGAGGCAGAATCACATGCCTGAGGCTCCGGCCATCATAACAATAGCAGCTCACGTAGGCCCAGGTTTTGTCAGGCACTTTGACAGTGTGCTTGCTGCCGTCGTCCAGGATCTCTGTTTCCTCGTGATAATCCTTTGCCAGGATGCACACGGTAAACAGCGCGTCCGTCAGCTTACAGTCGCCCTGGCCTTCCACATAGGTGGTGATATTTTCGCCGGAAACGTCCGCTAACCAGTAATCAAAGTCGATCACGTCATAGCCGTCGCCGGGCATAAAATGATCCTTTGCGTCACCGGTCTGACCGTTTTGACAGTACAAAGGCTGATAAAACAGATCCTGGGGCGGCTGGCCGATTTGGGAGGCGTATTTGACAGGCACGCTCACCAAAAGGGAATGCTGGTATGGCGCGCTGCCATAAGGAGCAAAGCTGCTGTCGATATACAGCAGGACGGGTTCAGCCGCTGACGGGTCCTGATCCGTGAAATGGATTTGGGCGGCGTTGCTTTCCAGGGTCCGCATGCTGACGATCGCCGCCTTGCCGATATGCGCATTCTTCGTATCGATCAGAGCGCCCGGAATGACCAGATCATTGTTCCCGGTATCCACCTGGCCGCCGCCCTCCTGGGGCCCGTTTTCCTCGGCTGCCTGAGCGGAAGAAAGGAAGGAGGCGATAAAGCGCTGCACAGGGTTTGTTGGCCCATTGTCGCTGATCCGCTTCCGTTCGGGATACAGCATAAATTTGACCGGGGGATTGAGGATGGCATAGGTGGTCTTCGTCCAGAAAATTTCCAGGATCACGTCCACCGAGCCGCCCGCGTAAATCTCAAAGGTCTTTTTCGATTCCGTGCGGCCGGCGATATCAATGCTGCCGGTTTTAGTATATTCATCGATGAGCTGATCCAGGTCAAAGTTTGCCCCTCCCCGGATCACAAATTCCAGGAAGCCCACGCCCCGGACGGACAGGCTGAGAACGCCTTTCATCCCCACGCAGGCCTCCACGCCGATTTCGATGCGGATGATGATATTGAGCGCGCCCCTGGCATACTCAAATTTTTTGAATTCCGGGAAGGATGCTCCGGAAGGCCAATAGGTGTCCACCATGATGGCGACTTCCGGGAAGATGGTAAACGTGGCGGAAATATATGCGCCCAGGGAAGCCAGGGGCCATTGCAGGGTATAGCTGCCCTTCAGGGTGGCGGTAAAGCCCGCGCCGCCCTTGCCGAAGATGCGCCCGTAATCATAGCCGTCCTCGGAATACTGCACCTGCACAAAGGCGAAAAAACTGATGTCAAAAGAAATCGCGCCCAGGGAGAGGGGCTTCCATTTGCTTCGCCCCGCCCAGTCGCCGCCGTTTTTGGCCTTGTTCTCCGCCATATAGCCTTTGCCCTTGGCCTCGTTCGCGGCCTTGTCCAGCGCTTTCTGATCCTGCGTTTTCCAGTTCGCCGTCATTTTCTTGGTCATGTCTCCCAGGACCGTGGTGCCCAGGGTCAGCGCGCCGCTGCCGTTGATATCAAAGTAACCGCGCAGCTGGTATTTTTCCGCCAACGGCAAATTGAGGCTGATGGTCATGCCGCCAAAGGGCTTCACCCAGCCGGATGGCAGCGTGATCTGGAAGCCGGGAGTCATCACAAACTTGGTGTTGGGGTCACCCAGGGGCTTTTTGAGCGTGCTGGCTTTCAGCAGCAGCTTCGCCTGATAGGTTTCCTTTTGCCCGTTATACGTGATTTCCGCGTACAGCTTGCCCTCCGCCGGGGCCTTCATGAGCCATTGCCCCTCGAAGGTAAAGCTCTGCTCGCCCTTTTTGCCGTTCGCTTCACCCACGGTCAGGGGATTATTCCCGCTCTTGTCGGTGAAATACACCTTTAAATGATAATCGGAAGGGCTTGACACCTTGAGTGCGATGGGCTGCTTGGTGTCGTTCAGCGGGCTGGTGATCAGGGCGTATTCCGAGGCGATCATATCATGATCCCAGAAGGACCAGGACACCAGGTAGGGTTTGCCGTCGTCCTTGGTCATGGGCACGGTGAGGGCTTTGCCCTTTTTGATCCATACGCCGGGAATCTCCATGCGGCGGTAGCCGTCGGCGCTGACCTTCACATTCAGCAGGCTTTCCCCGTCCGTGTCGTTCTGGAAATTACGGATGGGAAACATCACGGCGCCAGTTCCGTCCGTGGTTTCTTCGTATTCTGTTTTCCCGGTTTCGTTCACGGTCACGGTGGCGCCGGCCACCTTCAAGCTGCCGTCCACCAAATACACGCCCACGTTATTATCGTCCAGGATTTTGACGGTCATTTTCTGGTCGCTGTCCGCCAGGGCGCTGCTGATGGGCGACAGCCGGGCCAGCCTGGTCATCACCGTTTGATCCGGGGCCACCCGCACCGCGCTGGCGGAGACGGTCATGGCGCGGGCAGCGAGCCCATCCCGACCGTTTATGGCATCCATTTCGTTCATGAGCCAATAAACGCTTTCTTCATGAGAAGCGTTCGGATTGGGTATATTGAGCAGCCGATCATAGCGGGTATACATTCTTTTCCAATCGGTCGTCCGGTCCACGGCTTCTTCCATCAGCTGCTTGAGTTCCTCCCATTTGGAGCGCATCTCAAAGGCGTAAATCACCTGATCCCTTTCGGACAGGCTTTCTTCGCCCTGGAAGGCGTCCGCCAGGTTGTAGATTTCGCCAGCCAGAATGGGCAGGCGATTGGCGAAATAGTTCACCTCGTCCTGCCATTCCTTGGCCAAGCTGTATTCTTCATACAGCATGTCGATGCCGCCGCCGCAGTTCTTTTTCAGCGTTTCATAATCCAGGGGATGATTTTCCATGATGTCGTACAGCGCCACGTCATAGTTTTCAAAGCTGTCCAGGATGTAGTTCAACTGATTTTTCTGAAAATCGTTGATCCAGCTTGTCAGCTGCAAGGCGGTCATGCTGTAATCGGGGGCCATGCCGCTGTGGTAGCCCGGCGCGTCGTCGGAAAGGCCCGTGATCGCCAGCGCGGCGGAAAGCTCCTGGGCCGTGGGGAACGGATTCACCGCTTCCGCGATCACGTTCAGGGGCATGGCCTGCCACAAAAAAACGCAGGCCAGCAGAGTAGAA
>CADBCX010000186.1 GCA_902793245.1 uncultured Eubacteriales bacterium
CTTTTTATTTCATCACCAAATCATCTATTGGAAAGAAAAAAGATATGTGTTACAATGACATAGGAATTGAGGCCGTAAACCTTGGCAGCGAAATACTTGCATTATCATCTGTGCAGAAGCCTCGTGAAATGACGGCTGAAAAGAGCTGTCATGTATTCCTGAGTTTCCAAAATAAGGAAGTTTCCAAAATTCACTTTGAAGGAGGGACAGCCAATGCCCAATTTCCCCACGGAAGAAAAGCAATTGATTTCCTCGATTTTCAGCGATGAAACGCCCTTGTTCCGCACGCCTGCCGAGCCTGAGGTGGGGGACACGGTGTCCATCCGCTTACGTATAATCAAGAACGCAGATGCCCAGGTGACCTTTTTGACCGGGATGCCCACCCGCGTTTCCAATATGCGGCGGATCAAAACGGACGCCGTGTTCGACTGGTATGAAACGGAATACACCGTGAAGGACGCGTCCACCGTTTATTATGCTTTCTTGGTCGCCTGGAGGGGGAAATATATTCATTATCTGCGTTCAGGGGCGGCGCTGACCGATTCCGTTCCTTTCCCCGATCCCGCCCATTCTTTCCGCATCATCCCCGGCTTCCACGTGCCGGAATGGTGTAAAGGCGCGGTACAATACCAGATTTTTCCGGACAGGTTCCGGAACGGCAACCCCCGCTCCGATGTGCGGGACAGGGAATATTTTTACGCCGGGGACTATGTGCGCCACGCCGCGAATTGGGATGAAACGCCCCAGATCGGGGATTACCGGGTGTTCTACGGCGGCGACCTGAAGGGCGTGATGGATAAGCTGGATTATTTGCAGGGACTGGGCGTGGAAGCCGTTTACTTCAACCCGATCTTTGTTTCCCCCTCCAGCCATAAATACGACACCCAGGATTACGATCACATTGATCCCCACCTGACCGTTGTGATTCAGGACAGGGAAGCGCCCCTGAAAAAGAACGAACGGAATAACACTGCCGCGTTCCAATATATTCTGCGCACTACCAGCGGCATGAACCTCAAGGGCAGCAACGCTTTTTTCGCCCGCTTCTGCCAGGAGGTTCACTGCCGGGGCATGAAGATCATTTTAGACGGCGTGTTCAACCACTGCGGTTCCTTCAACCGCTGGATGGACAGGGAAGGGATTTACAAGCAGTCCGGCATGGATCAGCCGGGCGCCTACGACTGCCCGGAAAGCCCCTATCAAAACTATTTCCGTTTTAGCGGCTCCAGGAATTACGACGCCTGGTGGGGCGTGGAAACGCTGCCCAAGCTGAATTACGAAGGTTCCAGCGAGCTGTGCGAGGAAATCCTCCGGGTGGCGGAAAAGTGGGCTTCCCCGCCTTACGCCATCGACGGCTGGCGGCTGGACGTGGGGGCGGATTTGGGCCACAGTCCGGAATTCAATCATCTGTTCTGGCAGATGTTCCGCCGAAGGGTCAAGCAGGCCAATCCCAACGCCGTTATTCTGGCGGAGCATTACGGCAACCCCGTACCCTGGCTGCAGGGCAACGAATGGGACACGGTGATGAATTACGATGCCTTCATGGAACCCGTGACCTGGTTTCTCACCGGCATGGAGAAGCATTCCGATCACCGGAGGGACGATCTGTACCAGAACGGGCCCGCGTTCTTCGACATCATGCGGGAGAATATGTGCCGTCTGCCCACCCCCAGCTTGCAATGCGCCATGAACGAACTGAGCAACCATGACCACAGCCGTTTTCTCACCCGCACCAACAGGCGGGTAGGCCGCCTGCAATCGGCAGGCAGCGGCGCGGCCGGCGAAGGCGTGCAGGCCGCCGTGTTCCAGGAAGCGGTCGTTATCCAAATGACCTGGCCGGGCGCGCCGACCATCTATTACGGCGACGAAGCCGGGCTGGTGGGCTGGACCGACCCGGACAACCGCCGCACGTACCCCTGGGGCCATGAAAATCAAACGCTGATTGCCTTGCACAAAGCCCTGACCCGGCTTCGGGGAAACCTGCCCGTATTGAAAAACGGCAGCGTCAAACCCCTCTGCGCGGGGCACGGATACATCGCCTACGCCCGGTTCGACGAAAGGGCCGCCGTTATCGTGGCCTGTAACAACCTGAATCATGCCCAGGTGCTCACCCTGCCGCTGCGGGACGTGGGCATTCCGGATGGGATTGCAATCCGCCTCATTTTCCGCACGACCGACCAGGGTTTCCTGGAAACCGATGAGATCGTCGGCCGCGTCAGCGACGGCCAGCTCCAGCTTTCCCTTGAAGCCCAATCCGCCTCCATGATCCTCCCCGGGATCAACTGAGAAAAAACGAAAGGAAGGACAGACACATGGAAAACGAAGGAACAAAGGTATTTACCGGGTACGACAGTTTCCTCTTCCATCAGGGCACCAATTATGAGGCCTACCGCAAGCTGGGCGCGCACCCCGGCGAGGCGGAAGGCGTGAAGGGCACGTGGTTCAACGTATGGGCCCCCAACGCGCAGTATGTTTCCATCATCACCGCCAAGACCGGCTGGGAGAACGAGAAGTGGATGCACCGCAGCGAAGGCGACAGCGGCGTGTGGGAATGCTTCCTGGCGGACGTGGGCCAGGGCGACGCTTACCGCTATGTGATCACGGGCGCGGACGGAATCAAGCGCTACAAGAGCGACCCTTACGGCTTTTGGTTTGAGAAGCGGCCCAACAACGCCTCCATCGTGTGGGAACTGGACAATTTCCAGTGGTCGGACGACGCGCACCAGGCACAGCGGGACAACGCCAAGGTGCTGGAAAAACCCATGTCCATTTACGAAGTGCATCTGGGTTCCTGGAAGAAGGGCTATCGCGGGCCGGAGGACGAGGATGGCTTTCTGAACTACACCCAGCTTGCGGACGACCTGGTGAATTACGTCACCTACATGGGCTATACCCACGTGGAGCTGATGGGCATCTGCGAGCATCCCTTTGATCTGTCCTGGGGCTATCAAGTAACGGGATACTATGCCCCTACCAGCCGCTACGGCACGCCCGACGATTTCCGTTCCTTCGTGAACACCCTGCACCGGGCAGGCATCGGCGTGATTCTGGACTGGGTGCCCGCCCACTTCCCCAAGGACGCCTTTGCCATGGGCTGGTTCGACGGCACGCCCCTGTACGAAAACAGCGATCCCCTGCGCCGGGAATTCCCCGTGTGGGGCACTCTGGCCTTTGACCACGGAAAGCCCGAGGTTCGTTCCTTCCTGATCGGCAATGCCATGTACTGGATCAAGGAATTCCACATCGACGCGCTCCGCGTGGACGCGGTGGCCTCCATGCTCTATAACGACTATGACCGATCCGAATGGCGGCCTAACCGCTTTGGTGGACGGGCCAACCTGGAAAGTATGGACTTCCTGCGCCAGCTGAACACCGAAGTCTGCGGCAAAACCACCGGCTTCCTCATCGCCGAAGACTCCTCTCCCGAATGGGGCATCACCGAAGATGTAAAGCACGGCGGCTTGGGCTTCACTTTCAAGTGGAACATGGGGTGGATGAACGATACCCTGCGATATATGAATTTGGATCCCGTCTACCGCCGGTATCACCACGGCCAGCTCACCCACATCGCTGATTACGCTTTCAGCGAAAACTACGTGCTGGTGCTGAGCCATGATGAAGTGGTGTACGGCAAGGGCACCATGGTGAAAAAAGCGCCGGGCTCCATCCAGAACCGCATGGGCGAGGTCAAAACCCTGTACACATGGCAGTTCACCTTCCCCGGCAAGAAGTTGCTGTTCATGGGTCAGGAATTTGCCCAGGAAAAAGAATGGGATGTGAAGCACAGCATCGACTGGCATCTGGCGGACGAGTTCGGACACCGGGACGTGATGCAGTGCGTGCGCAACCTGCTGGACGTTTACAAGCGCTATCCCAGCCTGCACAGCGACAGTAAAAACCCTGCCACCTTCGAGTGGGTGAACAAGGGCGACGCTGACCGGAACCTGCTGGCCTACATCCGCCGGAATCCTTGGAATTACGACGGCGCGGTGCTAGTGATCATCAACTTCTCCCCGGTATCCTACCAGGATTATTCCGCGGGCGTGCCCTTCGGCGGCCTGTATCGGCGTGTTTTCAGCACCTACGACAGCCTCCCCGGCCAGGGCAACCCCGCCGAAATCGGCGGCATCCCGCCTCTGACTGCCGATTGGAAAGAGTGCGACGGCTATTCCCACCGCCTCACTTACAACCTGCGGCCCTTTGAATCCATCATCATCGAGTTCCCCACATAAAAACCGGGCGCTGTCATTCAGCGCCTGAGGATGGATGCGCAATGAAATCGGGGAAATCCTTCGCCTGGAGCGTTTCCGGGGATAACCGTTTGATGGCCCTTTCTGCCGCCTTCAACGATGATCCGCTGGCGGTTACGCTGTGCTTCATGCCGGAATATGCCGAGCGCTTCGATTGGATCGTGACCCAGCTAAAGGACTGGATGTTCCTGGTTACCACCTGCGAATTCTTTTACTACAAGAAGAAGGCTATTGAGAACGGCGGCGAATGGAGCATTGACGGTAAGGCAGTCTTTACATCTCCGGCATACTTCGGGGAACATCTCAAGATCGACGCAGTGAGAAGCTGGCTCAACTACTTCAATGAAACACACGGACTTCCGCACTTCCACCCTCATCAGCTCCGCCACACCGCGATCAGCCTGGAACTCAAAGCCGGTATTGCTCTGACAGATGTTGCCAAGCGCGCAGGACATTCCCGCTCGGACACGACACTTCGGTACTATGCTCATTCAATGACGGAGAACGACAGGCATTGCTGCGAGGCGATCACCAAAATTCTCCCCGATCTACCTGAAAGTAAGAGAGCATAATATAAATCACCGCAGTTGACCAAAAGACACAAAAGTTGCCCTTTTGTTGACCAAAACGAAGAATCTGTCATCAAGAGGGCGGCTAAACGGCTTGGTTGTGCGGGGTGAGGGGAGTATATTGAAGAAAATCGGAATGGCAGTGGAGAACGCCTTTTAAGACCGCAACGGTTGAGTTCGACGACATAAACGATAAGGATGCTGTCTTTGCAAAGCTGGATGAGTGCCTACAGGAGATCCGAGGTTTCGAAGATGATCTGAATCAGAAAATACAAAAAAATAACGACAGTAACCGCTGAATGCACACCTCGAAAAGACATGCTAAGAAAAACGATTTTGAAAGGAAGTTTTTCGGATGGGAAAACTGAGAACAATCTTGAGCCTTCTGCTTGCTGCCCTGCTGATTGTAACCGCGTTCCCGTACTGCAATACAAGGGCGGAGTCATCCGTCAAAACAGGAATCATTGGCGCGATGGATGAGGAAGTGGATTCTCTGAAAAAAGCGGTCAGCGATGCAAAAACCACAAGCATCGGCAGCATGGAGTTTTGCGAGGGAATGCTGGAC
>CADBCX010000187.1 GCA_902793245.1 uncultured Eubacteriales bacterium
GGCCTCAGCTATCCCAACGGTTCCTTAAGCAAAGACATCGAAGCACTGCTGCCCGCCTGCGGCATCAAGTATTCCCGGGTGGTGGGGTCGTCTGACTCCTTCGCCTTGCCGGAAAATCCCCTGCGCTGGCAGGCTACCTGCCACCACAACCACCGGTTGATGGAGCTGGGCGAACAGTTCCTGGGCCTGTTCAAGCGGCAATACCTGTACCTCATGTACGTTTGGGGCCACAGCTACGAATTCAACGACAAGGACAACTGGGACCTGATCGACGGCTTCTGCAAGATGATGGGCGGCAAGGACGACATCTGGTACTGCACCAACATCCAGTTCATCGATTATATGGAGGACGCCGCGAGATTGCAATTCGCCGCCGATAACAGCTTTGTCCGCAACCCCAACGCCCAGGATATTTGGATTGCCGTCAACGATCAGGAGCCTGTCGCTATCCCGGCGGGGGAACTCGTGAAGCTGGGGTAAAGGTAACTACCTGTCCAAAAGCCTTCCCCTTGAGGGGAAGGTGTCAGGCGCGGAACCAATTTGGCTCAATGTATCGGAGATAATTCGCGCCTGACGGATGAGGTGTCCTGCTGGACTTATTCTAAACGGGTGATTTACAAATCAATGTAACACCTCATCCGAGCCGTGCGATGCAACTTGGTCACTCTCTCCATCTTGGTTCCGCACGGCCCACCTTCCATGGCTGCCGCCCGGCCTTCGCTGAAAATGATTCACTGGATCATTTTCCGGGCGCTGCGGCCCCCCTCAAGGGGAAGGCTTTTGGGGTAGTGCCTTAACTATATCATGAATACGAAAAAGAGGAGCATACATGAAAACTTACAAGGACGCCGTAACCGGATATGAAGTGCGCAAGTACACCTCCGGCCCGGAACGGAACGCGAAGCTGTACTTCACCTGCGAAAACTTTTCCGTGGATGATACATACTTTTTCTTCATGAAGAATTCCATGCAGAAGGAGCTGGGCGGCGGGTGCTACAAGGCCGACGTGGAAACCGGCGAACTGATTCAGGTGACGAACGACGAATATCGGGGCTTCGCCACCGACCGGGAAAAGAACATCGGCTACACCTGCAAGAACGACACCGAGGTGTACGCGGTGGACCTGACCACCAACGAAATGACCAAGGTGGGCGACCTGCCCAAAGGCGGACAGATCACCGGCCACTTGACCGCCGCCAACACGGGCCGCCTGGCGTGCAGCTATCACCTGGCGAACAAGTATTACGCCCTGGTCATCCTCGACCCCGGCAAGGAAGCGGAGATCGTATACCAAACCGACTACCGCCTGGGCCATGCCCAAATCTGCCCCACCGACGAAAACCTGATTTTCTACATCCACGAAACCGAGGGCGACGCCTTCCAGCGCACCTGGATGTTCGACGTGAAGGAGCGCTATGTGCGGCCCTATTACGTGGAGCATCCCAGCGAGTGGATCACCCACGAGGTGTGGGCGGCGGACGGCAGCGAAATGGCGATGATGAAGCTGGACCCTGCCGGGTTCGTGGACGGCAGCAAGGGGGAGACCCACACCGGCAACATCATCATCGGGGACAAGGACGGCAGGCATTTCGACGTGGCGGCAAGTTCCACCCAGCTGCTGCACCCCTGTATCAGCCGGGATAAGAAGTGGCTCTGCGCCGACCGCATCAGCTACCTGGGCACCAGCATCCAGGAAGGCGTGGTGCTCATCGAACGGGCGACAAAGAAAGCCAAGCTGATTGCAACGACTGGCACTTGCAAAACCGGGGCCGACCACCAGCATCCTTCCTTCAACCGGAAGGGCGACCAGATTCTCTTCTCCAACCCCGACGAAAACGGCCTGGCCCAGGTGTGCGTGATCGACCTGCATCAGGTCTGGAAGGATTGGTGAACCATGCCTGCGATTTGGATCATCGGCGACTCCACCGTGGAGGACAACCAGCCGCCCTTCCGCGGCTGGGGCTGGGCGCTGCCGGAATTTGTGAAGGACGGCGTGACCGTCAAAAACCACGCCCTCAGCGGCAGGAGCAGCCGCAGCTTCTGGGAGGAAGGCTTGTTCCAGCCCGTCGCGGAGGGAATGGAAAAAGGCGATATGCTGCTCATCCAGTTCGGCCACAACGACGAAAAGGACGACGAGCGCCACACCGACCCGGACACCACCTTTCCCGAATGGCTCATGCGCTATGTGAACGCCGCCCGGGAGAAGGGCGCGCTGCCCGTGCTGCTGACGCCCGTATCCCGCCGCTTCTTCGTGGGGGACGGGAACATGCTCTACACCCACGGGGAATATCCCCGCGCCATCCGGCAATTGGCGGCGAAGGAAAATATCCCCCTCTGCGACCTGAAACAGGACAGCCGGAAGTTGTATCTGGAACTGGGCGAGGAAAAGACCGCGGAACTGTTCGTCCGCCTCGCTCCCGGAGAACACCCGGATTTCCCCGACGGCCATGACGACAAAACCCATTTCAACGCTTACGGCGCAAAGGAAATTGCCAAACTGGTCGTGAACGAATTGAAGCAAGTTCCCGCCTGCGCGGCGTTTTTGAAAGCGTAATCATATCCTGAGAAACGGCTTCCTGTCGGAGGCCGTTTTCATTGTGAATAATGTATGAAATTAACAGCATAGTATTGACAGAAAATGTGTTAAATGGTAAACTACCTGTGATCGAAAACGTTACCGATAACGGTGCCATAGACTGCGTTTCAAGGAGGCGGAGATGAAGATTTACACCATCCGGGACATTGCCGAAATGGCGGGGGTCAGCGTGACCACGGTATCCCGGGTGCTGAACGACAGGCCTGACGTGAGCCGGGAAACCAAGGAACGGGTGCGCCGGGTGATGGCCAAATACCACTTTGTGGGCAATGCCAACGCCCGGGGCCTCAAGCAGGCCGACGGGGAGAGCGTGGCGATTATCATCCGCGGGCGGAATAATCCCTTCCTGAACACGCTGACGGAAGCCATGCTGCTCTGTCCCCGCAGCGAAAAAACCGCCATGATCACCGAGTATATCGACGAACAGGACGACGAATTTCTCCATGCCCTGATGCTGATGAACCGGCAGCGCATCGCCGGGCTGATTTTCCTGGGCAGCCGCATTGACGAACGCTGCAAAGCCCTGGACGGGGTGAACGTACCGATGGTGTTCGCCACGGTGAACACGAAAGGCACCGCCATGGAACGCGCGGCGTCCGTGTCCATGGATGACCGGGCCATGGTGCGCCAGGCGGTGGAAACGCTGATTCAGCGGGGACATAAACAAATTGCCGTGTTTGGCGGCAGGCGCACGGGGGACGACAGCCTGGTGCTCCGTGCCCAGGGCGCAGAAGACGCGCTGCGGGAACACGGCAGGGAACTGGAGGATGACCACTATGTGGAAACCCGCCTCACCATGAACGACGCTTACCAGAAAGGGCTGGAATACTTCCGAAATCATCCCCGCATCGACGCGGCGTTCTGCATGAGCGACACGGCGGCCCTTGGCGTTATCCGCGCGCTGGCTGACCTGGGAAAGAAAGTCCCGGAAGACGTGAGCGTGATGGGCGTGGACGGCATTGAAATCGGCCAGTATACCACGCCGCGCCTGTCCACCATCGTCCAGCCCGTGGAGGATATCGCCCGGGAAAGCGTGGCGGTGCTCACCGATATGCTGCAAAAACACGCCCCCGCCCGGCACGTGACAGTGGAAGCCAAGGTGGAGATCAGGGAGTCGGTGAGATGATTTTATCAGATAACAGAGTACAGAGTTCAGAGTACAGATGGTCATGTCTGTGCCTTGTTCGAAAATAGTAAGAATTCGCTTTTTTATCTGTACTCTGCACTCTGAACTCTGTACTCTAAACAATAGCAAATCAATACACGAGTATTATATATGAAAGGATGACCATTATGAAGCGCGAAAGCGGTATCCTGCTGCACATTTCCTCCCTGCCAGGCCCGGACGGCATCGGCAGCATGGGCAAGGAAGCCTATCAATTTGCCGACTTCCTGCACGCCGCCAACATGGGCATCTGGCAGGTGCTCCCCATGGGGCCCACGGGCTACGCGGAATCCCCCTACCAGTCCACCAGCATTTTCGCCGGCAACCCCATGCTGATTTCCATTGACAAGCTGGCGGAAAACGGCTGGCTCGACCTGTCCGACGTGGAGCGCTTTGTTCCCACGGATTTGGACAAGGTGGATTTCCCGTCGGTTCAGGAATACAAATGGGCGCTGCTGCGCAAGGCGTTTGCCGCGTCCGAAAGGAAGCTCAAAAAAGCCATCCAGCAGTTTGCCGATGAAAATGACTGGCTGCGGGACTTCGCCCTGTTCACCGCGGTGAAGAATCACTTCGATAAAATGATGTGGACGAAGTGGCCCGACAAGGCCATCATGATGCGGGAGCCGGAAGCGATTGCGAAGTATACCAAGAAGCTGGACAAAGAAATCCGGTTCCACATGTGGTGCCAGTACGTTTTCGCCCAGCAGTGGTACGCCCTCAAGGAATACTGCAACGGCCTGGGGATTAAACTGTTTGGGGATATGCCCATCTACGTGGCCGAGGACAGCGCCGACACCTGGACGAAGCCCGAGGTGTTCCAGCTGGACAAGAATCGGGTGCCGCGTCGCATCGCGGGCGTGCCGCCGGACTACTTCTCCGCCGACGGCCAGCTGTGGGGCAATCCCCTGTACCGCTGGAGCTACCTGAAATCCAAGGGCTATGACTGGTGGGTCAAGCGCATGGCGCACATGGGCAAGATGTACGACATCATCCGTGTCGACCACTTCATCGGCTTCGCCAACTACTTCTCCGTGGCTCACGGCGCGCCCAACGCCCGGGGCGGTCACTGGGTCATGGGCCCCGGCAAGGACTTGTTCAAGGTGCTGCAAAAGAAGCTGCCAGGCCTGGATATCGTCGCGGAGGATTTGGGCGCGGTGAACGATCACGTGCGGGACGTCATCGCCTTCACCGGGTATCCGGG
This sequence comes from uncultured Eubacteriales bacterium, assembly GCA_902793245.1. Lineage (GTDB taxonomy): Bacteria > Bacillota > Clostridia > Christensenellales > Aristaeellaceae > RUG563. Next base: position 4,963 of record CADBCX010000187.1, read on the forward strand.
GATGAAGGTGCTGTCCTTCGCCTTCGGGGCGGATGATTCCAACGTGCATATTCCCGAAAACATCAACGAGAATACCGCCTACTACACCGGCACCCACGACAACGTGACCGCCCTTGCCCGCGTCAAGAACTGCACCAAGGACGAGCTGAAATCCGCCAAGGAGCTGACCGGCTTTAAGACCATTGAGGAAGCGCCCTGGGCTTTCGTCAAGACCGTGTACGCCAGCAAGGCCCGCATCGCCATGGCGGCCATGCAGGACATCCTGGGCCTGGACGACTGGGCCACCATGAACCGCCCCGGCACCATCGGCGGCAACTGGCTGTGGCGCATGCGTCCCGGCGCGGCGACTACCGCCCTGGCAAGGAAGCTCAAGAAGCTCAACGCGGACTGCAAGCGGCAGATGGAAGTCGAAGAAAAA
>CADBCX010000188.1 GCA_902793245.1 uncultured Eubacteriales bacterium
TACCAGAAAAGGGGTGCGGTATCCCCGGTATGGGGCACCTGCTTCACGGTCAGGGTGGCGGCGCGGCTGGTGGCGCTGTAGCCAGAAGCGTCGGTAACGATGAGCCGGTACTGGTTTCCGCTCATCTCCTGGGTCACAGCTTTCAGGGTCAGGGTGTCGCTGTTTTCGCCGGGCAGATCCTCCCAGGAGCCCTGGGGCGTTTTCACCTGCCACTGGTACTTGTAAGGCACGCGTCCGCCCATCACGGCGGCGTGGAAGGCGGCGGGAGAGCCCGCGGGGGCGTTCACATCGTCCGGCTGGGTCAGGAAAGAGAGCACGTCGGTATCCAGGAGGATCACGACGCTGTTATCCACGTCGCCCACTTCCTTGTAATCCCTGCCCCTGATCTTCACCGTCACCTTGCCGGCGCTGCGGCCGTCGGTGAGCAGGGAGAGGGGCAAATCGAAGTTCCAGGTTTCCTTGTCGCTGACTTCGTCGGGCAGGCTGTAGCGGAACACAGGCGTGGTTTCCTCATCCAGGAACGCTTCCATCACCACGGTGTTCGCGTTGCGGCGGTCATTTCCGATGTGCGCCCAGTTGGTCACGGTCAGGCTCACCATGGGTTCGCCGTGATTGTCCCACTGGCTGGCTTCGATGCTCAGGTCGTTGGCATGGTTATCCAGACCGATGTGGTCAAAGGTCAGATCGGTTTTGTACATGGAAAAATCTTCCTGATCTTTTTCCGTCCCGCTGTCCAACGCCGCGAACAGAAGCAGCCCGCCGTTGTTTTCCCTGCGCGCCGTGCCGTCTCTGCCGACGGAAACCATGCCGTTCCGCGGCCCATCGGAGAAGGGCGGGGCACCGCTGGTGGAAGGGCCGTTCAGGTTCAGCTGGAAGTTGGTGTCCTCGCTCAGATAGTAACGGTCCACTTCCAGATAGATGCCGTGGCGGCCCTCCCAGTCCTGCGGAATGAGCAGGGAAATATTAAACGAGGCGAATTTGCCCGGCATCAGCAGATCGGATTTCATGATGGACTGGTTTTCTTCAAGCACGACGATGGTGGTGGCGGTGCCCCGGCAGATGCTTTCCCGGATATACCGGTAATCCTCGTCGTTGTAGGATAAGCTGCTGGGTTCCCGCCGCGCCACGGTTTCTCCCCAGCGGGTTTCTTGCTCGCCCTCCAGGCCCTTTTTCAGCGTGACGCTGTTGTTGGCGGAGCGGATGAGATCCAGATGGATGGTTTGGAATACCTCCGCGGCTTTCCCGTTGTGCTCGTGATAGACCGTCAGATCCATGCCGCAGATGGGCACGTTTCCGTTGTTGTATACGGTGAGCAGCATATCGTCATAGCTGCCGGGCTGGGGCAGGGTTTCGGTGAGCGCGTTGCCCACCAGCTTCAGGCCGGGCACCAGCTTGAAATTGAAACGGTACAGCTGATCCCTGCCGTCGTCGTCCTTGATGAAGTAAAAGCCTTCGTTTTCATCGGCCAGATAGATCCTGGTGGGATAGCTGTCTGCGTCGGGCATTTTCAGCGTGGCGATGACAAAGGGCTCGGCGAAGGAATCGCTCGCGGCGTCATACCACATGCCGCGCAGGCGGAACAGGCCCGCCTTGCCATCCTCGGTGGCGCCCGCCGTTTCGACCCAATACAGGCATTCGCGGCCGTACAGCTCCGTCCACTGGATATCCGTGCCCGGCATGGGAATGTCGTAATCCCGGACCTTCCATTGGTAGTTGCTGTCGGTATTGGCCGGCACGGCGCTCATCAGGCGGAAGCCTTCGCCGTCCTCGGTCTGCTGCACGAAGAAGGCCGTATGGTAATAGCGGGTCGCCAGGTCATAGCCCCTGGGCGCAAAGGAAACGACGTTCCTGGCGATGGTGCGGATGGTCTTGTTCCCTTCCATCTTATAAGCCAGATCAAACAGATAATCGTCCTGATTCTGGGCCTGAACCAAGGTATAGAAGGAATTTGCGATACCGGCTCCGTTATAGAGGATGGATCGGACGTTGTTTACGGAGCGGAAGAAATGCAGCCCGCCGATTTTCTTGTTGTTGAAATAATCTTCATAGCGCTTCAGGAGCGTGTTGACGGAGGCGCTGCCGAGTTCCGGCGCGTCGGGGGAGAACACCCGCAGCAGTACGATGCTGTCCGCGTATTTATTGGGCTCGATGTTCAGCGGCTGCGTAAACACCCAGTAAGAAACGATCAGCTTGCCGTCGGGGTTCAGGTCGATCGCGCCGTTGATGCGGGGATATGCGGTTGGGTTGTTTTGGTAGTAGGTATCCAGATCAAAGCACTCGGCCACGTAGTTTGTCTGGCCGGGCAGAACCAGCGGCTCCAGCCAGTGCGAATCGTTTGCGTTTTCCAGATAGAAGCAGCGCACATAGGCCCACGTCCTGACAGGCAGCTTTTTTTCCTCTCTGGTTCCGTCGCCGTGGATTTTCACCTGGGTTTCGTAATCCTTGGCCAGGATGCACACGGTAAACAGCACGTCGCTGATCTTTTTTCCGCCTTTTGTGGTCAGCCCGGCGGCGGACACGTCCGAAACGAAATAGTCAAAGTCGATCACGTCGTACCCGTCAGTGGGCATATAGTGATCCATTTCCGCCCAGACCTTGGTATTTTGACATTCCAGGGGCACATAATGCAGCTTGTCCAGGGGCGTGCCCACCAGGATGGGACGGGAATACTGAACCGACTGATCCCGGTAGCGCTTTTGAAGATACAGCATCATGGGCACGGACTGTCCGTCGCCCACGGCGCGCATGGCGAAGACTTCCGTTTTTTCAGTGCCGTCGTTCCATGTCTGCATCAGGCTGCCGTTGATCACAAGATCACTGTTCCCGGTGTCGATCTGGCCGCCGCCCTCTTCCGGCCCGCCTTCCTCCTCGGCCTGCGCGGAGGAGAGGAACGCGGCGATGAACCGGTCTACGGGAGTCTTCGGCCTTTTCTCGCTGATCCGCTTCTGCTCCGGCAGCAGCATGTATTTGACCGGCGGATCCAGCAGGGCATAGCTGGCGCTCGCCCAAAGAATATCCAGGATCACGTCCACCGAGCCGCCCGCGTAAACCGTCAAGTCCTTCTTGGCGTCAGCCATTCCGGACGGATCAATCTTTCCCTGCTTCACCGCCTCGAGATAAGCATCCAAATCGAAGGAGCCGCCGGAACGGATGACCAGCTCGATATAGCCGACGCCCCGGATGGAAATGCTGGCGATACCCTTGAGGCCGGCCAGCGCCTGGAAGCATATTTCGATGCGGAAGAGCAGATTGATCGCGTCCTTGACGTACTCGATTTTTCTGAATTCCGGCAATTTCGCGCCGGAGGGCCAGTAGGTATCCACCATCACGGCGACCTCCGGGAAAAGGGTAAAGCTGAAAGCGATCGACGCGCTCAGCTGGGCCAGAGGCCACATGAGGGTATAGGTGCCCTTGAGGGTGCCGGTAAAGCCCGCGCCACCCTTGCCAAACACCCGGCCGTATCCGTAGCCGTCGTCCGTATACTGCACCTGCACGAACGCGAAAAAGCTGATGTCCAGGGAAATCGCGCCCAGCTTCATGGGATTCCATTTGCTGCGGCCCGCCCAGTCGCCGCCGTTCTTCGCTTTGGTTTCCGCCATATAGCCCTGACCCTTGACCGCTTTTGCGGCCTTGTCCAGCGCTTTCTGATCCTTGGTTTTCCAGTTGTTGGTTAAATCCTTGGTGGCGTCCTCCAGGATCTTGGTGCCCACGGTGAGCGCGCCGCTGCCGTTGATGTCGAAATAACCCCGAACCTGGAATTTTTCCGTGATGGGAAAATCAACGCTGATCTTCAGCCCGCCAAAGGGTTTCACCCAGCCTTCGGGCAGCGTGATCTGGAAGCCGGGCTTCAGCACGGATTTGGTGTTGGGGTCGCCGAGGGGCTTTTTCAGCACGCTGGCCTTTAATTCAATCTTGGCCTGATAGGTGGTAGTCTTCCCATTGGCGGTGATTTCTGCGTACAGCTTTCCTTCCGCCGAGGCTTTCATGAGCCATTGGCCCTCGAAGGTAAAGCTCTGCTCGCCCTTTTTGCCGTTTGCTTCGCCCACGGTCAGGGGATTATTCCCGCTCTTGTCGGTGAAATACACCTTTAAATGATAATCGGAAGGGCTTTGCACCTTGAGCGCGATGGGCTGCGTGGAGTCGTTCAGCGGGCTGGTGATCAGGGAGTATTGCGAGGCGATCATATCATGATCCCAGAAGGACCATGACACCAGGTAGGGCTTGCCGTCGTCCTTGGTCATGGGCACGGTGAGCGCCTTTCCCTTTTTGATCCATACGCCGGGAATCTCCATGCGGCGGTAGCCGTCGGCGCTGACCTTCACATTCAACAGGCTTTCCCCGTCCGCGTCATTCTGGAAATAGCGGATGGGAAACAACACGGCGCCGGCTCCGTCCGTGGTATCCTTGTATTCCGTTTTCCCGTTTTCGTTCACGGTCACGGTGGCGCCGGCCACCTTCGTGCTGCCGTCCACCAGATACACGCCTACGTTTTTATCGTCCAGGATTTTGACGGTCATTTTCTGGCTGCTGTCCGCCAGCGCGCTGCTAATGGGGGACAGCCGGGCCATTCGGGTCATGAGCGTTTGATTCGGAGCCACGCGCACGGCGCTGGCCGATACCGTCATGCTGTGGGCGGCGCGCCCGTCCTGGCTGGCCATGGCATCCATGGCCTCCATGAGCCAATAAACGCTTTCTTCCCGGGAGGCGTTTTCATTGGGCACATTCAGCAACCGGTCATAATGGGTATACAATCTGTCCCAATCCGTGGCCAGATCAACCACCGTTTCCATCAGCTGCTTCAATTCCTGCCATTTGGAACGCATTTCGTAGGCGAAAACCGCCTGCTCCCTCTCGGACAGGCTCTCTTCACCCTGCATTTCCTCTGCCATAGTATAAATACTGGCAGAGAGCATGGTCAGCCGATCCTCGTAATGGTTTATCTCGTCCTGCCATTCCTTGGCGGAGCTGTATTCCTCATACAGCATATCAATCCCGCCGCCGTTTTCTTTTTTCAGCGTTTCATAGGCCAGGGGATGATTTTCTTTCAGGTCGTAGAGCATCACGTCATAATTCTCAAAGCTGTCCAGAATATGATTCAATTCATTTTTCTGGAACGCGTTTACCCACCCCACCAGCTGCAGGGCCGTCATGCTGTAGTCGGGTTTCATGCCGTCATGATATGCCGGGGCCTCGTCGCTCAGCCCTGTCAGCGCCACGGCAGCGGAAAGCTCCTGGGCCGTGGGGAACGGATTCACCGCTTCCGCGATCACGTTCAGGGGCATGGCCTGCCACAAAAAAACGCAGGCCAGCAGAGTAGAA
>CADBCX010000189.1 GCA_902793245.1 uncultured Eubacteriales bacterium
ATGGCTCCCGCGGCGTCCAAGGTTTCCACCAGCTGGGCTACGGTGGACATCTTCTGGCCGATGGCCACGTAGATGCAGATGACGCCGGTGCCCTTCTGGTTGATGATGGTATCGGTGGCGATGACCGTTTTACCGGTCTGGCGGTCGCCGATGATCAATTCGCGCTGGCCGCGCCCGATGGGGATCATGGAGTCGATGGCCTTGATGCCCGTTTGCAAGGGAACGGACACCTTCTTGCGCTGGATGATGCCGGGGGCGTTGCGCTCGATGGGGCGCATTTCCTTGAAATCAATGGCGCCTTTGCCGTCAATGGGCTGGCCCAGGGAATTGACCACCCGGCCGATGAGCCCTTCGCCCACCGGGACGGACACCACCTGGCCGGTGCGTTCCACGGTGTCGCCCTCGCGGATGCCCTCGTCGGTACCCAGCATAACGATGGCAACGGAGTTTTCTTCCAGGTTCAGGGCCATGCCGTATTCCCCGTTGGGGAACTTAACCAGCTCGTTGGCCATGCACTGGTCCAGGCCCGTGGCCCTTGCGATGCCGTCGCCGATCATGATGATGGTGCCGGTGTCGCTCTGGGAAATTTTATTGTTGTAATGCTTGATTTGTTCTTTTATGAGCTTTGAAATCTCTTCCGGTTTCAATTCCATCATATCACCGCTTTCCGTCCAATGTGTTTCCGTGTCACTGGCCCGCCATCGCCTGCTTGATGGCGTTCAGGCGGTGTGCCACGGTGTTGTCAAAGCGCTTTCCGTCCATCTGGAGCAGCACGCCGCCCAGAACGGAGGGATCAACCTTTTCTTTGATGACGACTTCTTTGCCGGTCATGCCTTGCAGCTTTTCGATCAGCTTCTGGCGCTGACTGTCGGTTAAGGGCTGGGCGGTGGTCACTTCGGCTTCCACCACGCCGTGGTCGCGGTTGTAGCACGCCCGATAAGCGTCCGCGCATTCGGCGAATTCGTGAATGGCTCCGCGCTCCACCAGCAGCTTTAAGAAGTTGAGCACGTACTCATGCACGCTGCCCCGGAGCGTATCGTCCAGGATGGCGACGCGCTGTTCCTTGCTCAGCGTCATGTTGCCCAGCAGGCGGAGAAAATCCTCGTTTTCCCGGAAGGACGTTTTCAGCGCCTGCACTTGCCGCAGCGCGTCCCGCTCGATATGTTCCTCGGCGCACAGGGCGTACAGCCCCTCGCCGTATTCCCGTCCGAACTCCGTCACTGCTGCTCACCAACATTCTGAATGAAATCGTTTACAAAGCCGTCGTAATCATTTTGGTTGATTTCGCGCTCCACCACTTTGGACGCGATATCCACCGCCAGCTCGGAAATTTCGCTCCGCACGTCCCGGAGCATCTGTTTCTTCTGCTGGGCGATTTCCTCTTCCGCCTTCTGCTTCACATGGCTGGCCTGGCTGTTGGCTTCGGACACGATCTGGTCGCTCCTGCGCTGCGCTGTCTGCGTGGCGGTTTTGATCAGGGTGTCGGCCTCCTGCCGGGCGGACGCCATTTTCTGTTCATATTCCTGCTTCAATTGCTTGGCTGTTCCCAGGTTTTCATCCGCCTCGGTGTAGATTTTCTCCACCTGGTCCTGCCGCGACTTCATCATGGCCTGGACGGGCTTGAACAGGAACTTTTTGAGAATCAGGAATATGATGAGCAGGTTGCACAGGGAAATCACAATCTGCCAAAAGTTGACAGAAATAATATCCAATGACTGCATCTTCTCAGCCTTTCTGACTACTGAATCAATTATAATCCAGCGCCCCAAGTGGTCATGGCAGTTTTCAGAATGTTCACGAAGGAGCCGGGGGCCACGAAGATCAGCAGGATGCCGATGATCAGGCCGTACAGACCGGTGGTTTCTGCCAGGGCGCAGCCCAGGATCAGGGTGGAAGTAACGGCGCTTCTGCTTTCAGGCTGGCGGCCTACGGCTTCGCAGGCTTTGGCCACGGCCTGGCCTTCGCCGATACCGGGGCCGATGCCGGCGATCAGGGCGATACCGGCGCCGATGGCGCAGCAACCGAGAATGATACCAATTGCGATTTCAAGCATTGTGGGAAACCTCCTCATTTTTATTACTGATTTGATTGGATTTAAACTGAATGCCTATAAAAATCACTCTTCCTCCGGCACGGCGGTGGCGATATTCATCATGGTAAGCATGGCGAAAATGAATGCCTGCATGCACCCGCTGAAAATATCGAAGTACAGGCTCAGCACCGCGGGAAGACCGACTTGCAGGAAGGGAATCTGCCCCAGGAATCCGGGCAGCCAGCCCAGCACCATGGCGGACAGGTTCCGCAGCGCGAAGGCGATCAGCACGGAGATGACCATGCCGCTCATCACGTTGCCGTAATGACGGAAGGCCATGGAGATCGGGGTGGCAAACTCGCCGATCACATTCAGCGGGGCGAAGAAGGGAATGGGGCTGAAAAAGCCCTTGATGTAGTTCCACAGGCCGCCCTGGAGCTTGTAATGGGTGATCAGGATGAACACCAGGATGGCCCAGCCTACCACCACGTTCATGTCCGACGTGGGCGGGAACAGGCCCAGCAGGCTGCTCAGGCTGCTCAGCGCCGAGAGAGCCAGGATGCCCGCCACGAACGGCGCGAAGCCCAGGAACTTTGCGCCCATGTTGTCCCGCACCAGTTTGGTCACAGTTTCCACGATCCACTCCGCGGCCAGCTGGCGCTTGGAATCCGGCACCACCTTAATCCCGTGGGTCAGGTACAGGCAGATGCCCAGGATGGACAGCATCACCGCCCAGGAATTGATCTGGGCTGCGGTGATGGGCAGCGGCTGGATGGGCATGGGGATGGTGAAGTAAATCTGCGCGCCGGAGATCTGCACGCCCTCGGAGAGCGGCGCGTCGGGGGTGGTGAGCACTTTCAGCACCATCGCCCCAACCAGCGGCAGGATGATGAGCAATATCAGAAGGAAGTCCACGAGACGTGAACGGCTCTTACTTTCCACTTTGTTGGTCATGCCTCCTTCTGGTCGGTTCCGATCAATCGCCGGACGGTGATGAGGATGTTGGGGAAGAGGAGCGGCACCAGCGCGGCCCAGGGGTTGAAAATCTGCTTCTGCGTCACGGCAATGGCCGCCACCGCGCCGATCATCAGCATCCTGAGCAGGAAGGAAGCCTGCATCCGTTTCCCGGCCTGCTTCGCTTCGTCGCTGAGGGGCTGGTCTTTTTTCTCTTCTTCCGCGTCCCCGGTTTCTTCCGTTTCCTGTTTGGGCAGCGCGGGCATGCTGCCCGTCACGTGCTGCACGGTCAGCGCCATAAGGAAGAAATTTCCCACCGTAGCGCAGTAGCCCAGCAGCGCGCCGGTCAGCACCGTCCAGTCAAACCGGCGAAGGATCAGGAACACCGCGATCATCAGCACGGAAAGGATGGCCGTGCCGATGGCGATTTTTTTCGTTTCCGCTTTTACAGCGGGTTCGATTTTCATGCTTGTTTCCTCTTGGAGGGATTATTTCGTACCGAACAGCCGGTCGCCGGCGTCGCCCAGGCCGGGCACGATGTAGCCGTGGTCGTTCAGCTTTTCGTCGCAGGCGGCCACGTAAATGTCCACGTCGGGATGATCCTTCTGCACCCGGGCGATGCCTTCGGGTGCGGCGATCAGGTTCACCAGGCGGATGTTGTTGCAGCCCCGCTGCTTGATAAAGCTGATGGCGGCGGAAGCGCTGCCGCCGGTGGCCAGCATGGGGTCAAGGACGATCAGCTGGCGGTGCTCGGCGTCGTCGGGCAGCTTGCAGTAGTATTCCACGGGTTCCAGCGTGGCGGGGTCGCGGTACAGGCCGATATGCCCCACCTTGGCGTTGGGAATCAGGTTCAGGATGCCGTTTACCATGCCCAGGCCCGCGCGCAGGATGGGAATGATGCCGATGGGCTTCCCGGCCAGGGTCTTGGTTTTCATGGCGCAGATGGGCGTTTCGATCTCCACGTCGGCGGTGGGCAGGTCGCGGGTCACTTCGTAAACCATCAGCATGGAGATTTCATCCAGCAGCTCGCGGAATTCCTTACAGCCGGTATCCTTCTGGCGCATGATGCTCAGCTTGTGCTGAATCAGCGGATGATCGAAAATATGAACTTTGCTCATGGGGGTACCTTCCTTTCGTGAAATTGGCGGTTCCGCGCCAAAGCGTATTTCCAATATCCTATTATATACGATATTATCCCGATTGACAAGCACATTTTCCGCCGCCGCCCAAAAGATGAATAGTTCATGAATTTTTCAAAATCCGTTCCATCCTGGGGCAAACCATGGTATAATCTAGGGAAAAAAGGAACAGAGAGCTTTGAAAAGCCTGTTCCTGAGGCTGGAAGGAAAGAACGGAGGAACTGTTTCGTGGCTCAGGGAGCGCAATGGAAAGTGATCCACATGGCGCACAGCGAAAAAAACGCCAGGGAAATTCTTTCGCTATTGGAACGGGAGGGCTTTCTGGCCCGCGCCAAGAAGGTATACCGCACCGTTTCGTCGGATGAAAACTATTATGAGATCATGGTGCTTGGGTCGGAAGCGGTGGAGGCGCAGCAGCTTCTGATAGAGAATAATCTGCTGATGTAAATTGAAAAACACGCCGGTTCATGCAAACACTGTATCCTGTCCGCAGGGCCGGGTACTCCTCCTTTCCCGTTTTGCGGGAAGGAGATTTTTTTAGAAATACGAACGCAAGAGGAAAGAACCAAAATGAAGATTGCCGATCTGCACATCCATTCCAAATATTCCCGCGCCACCAGCAGCGAGGGCGACGCGCCGCATCTGGATCTATGGGCGCGGTACAAGGGCATCGGCCTGGTGGGTACCGGGGATTTCACCCATCCCAAATGGCGGGAAGAACTAAAGGAAATGCTGACGGAGGACGGGGAAGGCGTATACCGGCTCAAGGACGAATACGCCCTGCCCTGCGACATTCCCGGCGCGGAAACGCCCCGCTTCGTGGTGACGGGGGAAATCAGCACCATCTACAAGCGGGACGGAAAGACCCGGAAGGTGCATCACGTGATCATTCTGCCGGGCCTGGACGCGGCGGAAGAAGTGTCCCACCGGCTGGAAGCCATCGGCAACCTGCACAGCGACGGCCGCCCCATCCTGGGCCTGGACAGCCGCGACCTGCTGGAAATCGTGCTGGAAAGCTGCCCAGAAGCCATCTACATTCCCGCCCACATCTGGACGCCGCACTTTTCCCTGTTCGGCGCGTTCTCGGGCTTTGACACCATCGAGGAGTGCTTCGGGGATTTGTCGCCCCATATCCACGCCCTGGAAACCGGCTTATCCTCCGACCCGCCCATGAACCGCCTG
>CADBCX010000190.1:0-4515 GCA_902793245.1 uncultured Eubacteriales bacterium
TTCTGACGGTCTCCACCCGCACAAGCGCGCCTTCCGGCGGCAGGCGGCGGGCCAGGCTGGCGTCCACATTCAGCGTGACCGATTCCTCCCCCTGCTGGATATACGCTTTCTTCACGATGATGCTTTTGGGGATTTGGAACCCGCCGGGAGAAAGACGCAGGACGCCTTCAAATTCTTCTTTGTTTTCATCTGCCAGGATGCCCGCCATGTGATGCGCCTCCGCGTGGGCGGGGACATACACCATCTGCCGCAGCAGAATAAAGACCCAGCCGGACACCGTGGCCAGGCCGATGATCAGGAGCAGCATGTCTTTCGCGTTGCCCGTGCGCACGAAAAAGCACAGCACGGCGCAGGCCAGCCAGCCCAAGGCCAGCGCTGTCCATGCCGCCGCGCCGCTCCATTTCGCCCGGCGCTTCTGCCTTTCCGTTTCTTCCGCGGTATACAGTACAGTCATTGCTTTGATTCTCCCGCCACAGGGGGCAGCGCGTTATAGAGGTAGCGGAAGATCGTTTCATAGTCGTGCACGCCGCCGGGCATCACGTCGTAATCCACCCGCTTTCCAAACGCCTCCGGGTATTGTTTCATTGCCTGCATCTGGGCGTCCAGGTTGGGGAACGCAATGTCCCGGTCTCCCGTGATGGCGTGGATATAGAAATCCAGCCCGCTTTCCTTCGCGGTTTCGGCCAGCTTCGCGGCGGTTTCCTCCGGGTGGCTGCCGCCGCCCTTTTCGCCGAACGCCCAGCAGTCGCCGCTGAGGGGCAGGAAAGCGGCGAACAGGTCGAGGGCCTGGAGGAAAGCGTACCAGGTGGTCACGCCGCCCATGGAAAAGCCGCTGATGATCCGTTCGTTCCGGGTGAACGTCCGTCCGATATGGCCTTCCGCCAGGGGGATGATTTCGCCCCGCAGCTCATCGCAAAACTTCGCCACCGCGCGGCCGGAGGAGGAGGGCGTTTTGTCGGTTTCGTCCGGGTCATAGAAGCAGGGAGACACCATATAGACCGGCGGCATCACGCCCTCCGCGATCATGTGGTCGATCATATGGAGAAATTGCGGACAGAAGAAGGCATACTGATTCCCGCCGCCGCCGTGAATCAGGTACAGGATGCGCGACGCAGGCGCGGCGGGCGTGTAAAGCAGGATGAATTTCTTCCCGTAGGGCAGGGAAACCACCGTGCCCGGCTTGGAACAGGGGGCCAGATACGCTTCCGGGATTGTTTTCATATGCGAGACTCCTTTCGTCTTCAGTGCAATTGGGCGATTCCTTAAAGTGTCCTTGTAAATCTCAGAACACCATAAACTCACATTCCAGCCGTCCGTTGTACAGCCGCCGTTTCTGGGCGGCGCGTTTGCCGAAGCAGCGCTCGAAGCCGGTGTGGGCGGTGATCACGCCCATGCGGCAGCCGGGATGCCGGTCATACAGCGCCCGGATGTCCCGGTACAGGGCTTCGCATTTCTTCTTGTCGCTCAGCCGTTCACCATAGGGCGGGTTCAGCAGGAACAGGGGCGATGCCGCCTCCAATTGCAGCTCCTTCAAATCCTTCTGCGTCACGGTGATTTTTCCCGCCAGCCCCGCCTGTTTGATGTGGCGCTTGCACAGGGTCAGGGCTTCCGGGTCGATGTCGCTGCCGCCGATCATGCCGATTTTGGAAATATCGAACTGCGCCTCCGCGTTCTTTCGGATTTCCTCCATCTTCTTTTTCGGGAAGCCGGGCCAGGCTTCGCAGGCGAAGGTGCGGGTCAGCCCCGGCGCTCTGTTGGAACGCAGATACGCCGCCTCGATCAGCAGCGTGCCCGTGCCGCAGCAGGGGTCCCACAGCGGCATGTCCTTCTCCCAGGGGGACAGCATCACCAACGCGGCGGCCAGGGTTTCCCGCAGCGGCGCTTCCCCGTTCCAGGTGCGGTAGCCCCGGCGGTTCAGGGCTGTGCCGCTGGTGTCGATGGTCAGGCGGGCCAGGTCGCCGTGGATGGACACGTCGATGGGATATTCCGGCCCGTCCTCCGGGAACCACTGGGTTTTGTAGTGGCGCTTGAGCCGTTCCACAATGGCTTTTTTGGTAATGGCCTGGCAGTCCCGCACGCTCATGAGCTGGCTCCTTGCGCACTTGCCGCTCACCGGGAACCGGGCGTTTTTGGGCAGCACATCCTCCCAGGGCAGGCTTTGCACCAGCTGAAACAAATCCTCAAAGCTGAGCGCCTTTCCTTCGCCCATGATGAGCAGCACCCTGTCCGCCGTACGCAGCCACAGGTTGGCCTTGAACGCTTCCTCCGGCGAGGCCGCAAACCGCGCCCCGCCCGTTTCGCCCTTCGCCTCCAGGCCCAAATGGTTCAGTTCCCGCCGGACGATCCCTTCCAGACCGAACGCGGCGGCGGCGATATATTCCATGCGTATCCCTCCCGAGAAAACGTGTGCCTTTTTTTCAGTATATCACAGAAAAGGGCCTGCCGCAAGAAAATCCGGCGCCGGTATTGCTTTTCAGATTAAATAATGATACAATCCAGTTTGAATGGCAGACCGGGATTGTGCGTAAAGGAGACATGCAGGCATTATGATGAAAAAAATCATTTCCGTTATCCTGGCGCTGATGATGACGCTTTGCGCTCTGCCCGCGCAAGCCGATATTGCCGCCGATCTTGAAGCGGGCCGCTCCATGTCCTTTGATGAGCTGCTGGAAAAAGCGCGCCAGGAAAGCGGCAATTTTGTGGTGGCGGGCAACACCAGCCGCATCGTGAAAGCGGCGGCAGCGTTCGCGTCGTTATATGATATTGATATTGAAGCCACCAATATGAACGATCAGACCATCTACGACAAGCTGGATTCCAGCGTCGTCGACATGGTGATGATTCAGGACGGCGCGCATTTGCGGGAGCATATCGCCGATGGGAGCGTGCTCAATTTCATTCCGTCCAGCATCGGGGAAGCCGTCAGCGAGGCCGAAAAGAAGCCCGCCCTGGTGCAGCAGTACATCAATAAAGTATTTATCTACAACAATCTGGGCGACGATGTGCCCGCCATCAAAAATGTTTGGGAGCTGACTGACCCCGCGCTCAAGGGCAGGGTGCTGTTCAAAAACCCCTTGAAGGAAACCGTAAACATGAATTTTCTGGTCATGCTGACCAACGATTTCTGGAGCGCCAGGCTGGCGGAGGCCTATAAAGCCTGGAAGGGCGAGGACATCCGGCTGGATGGGTATCAGAACGCGGGATACAAATGGATCGCCGAGTTTTTGCAGAACGTGTCTTTTATTTCTTCCGACTCCACGATTGCCGAAAAACTGAGCGAGGAAACCGCCGCCGGAAAAATCGGCCTGTTTGTGCTGAACAAGCTGCGCTCCAAGACCGTGAATACGGAAAACCTGACGGTGGCCCAGGCGGACGGCGTCAGCCACGGCTACTCCGTCGAGCCCTTCGCCGGGTTCATGTATCCCATGTACGCCATGATTCCCGCCAACGCGCAGCGGCCTTACACCGCCATGCTGTTCATTGATTACCTGATGAGCGAGGAGGGCTTCGCGTTCTGGGGCGAAAGCATCGGCGCCTATTCCCCCAACCCCGCAATTCCCGCCAGCGATATTGACAGCAACCTGGACCTGGACACCTGGAAGGCGACCCTGGTGATTGAAGATCCCGATTACATCCTGGCCAACATCGAGGTGGAGGACTTCATCCGGGGGTATTGCAAGTAACGGGACAGACAACGATGAAAGGCGGAACGAACGCATGGAATTGGAACAGGCAAGAAAAGAACTGATCACGCTGCAGGAGCAGATGAGCGCGTACGACCACGCCATGGGCCTGATGAGCTACGATGGCGAAACCACCGCGCCCGCGGGTACGGCGGCGAACCGGGGCCACGCCATGGGCATCCTGAGCGAAATCACGTATAAGCTGTCCACCGGCAAGGAAACGGTGGAGCTGCTGGAATTCCTGGATGCGCATCAGGATGAGCTGAGCCAGAAGGAAAAGCGGATGGTGTATCTGCTGCTCAAGGACATCCGGTTCATGCAGAAAATCCCCATGGATGAATATGTGGAATACCAGAAATTCGTGGTGGAGTGCCAGGATGTGTGGCACAGCGCCAAGGTGAACAGCGATTTCGCGTCTTACCGGCCTTACCTGGAAAGGATGCTGGAATACACGATTCGCTTCGCCCGCTACGCCGCCCCGGACAAAGACCCCTACGATTACTGGCTCAACGAGTATGAACCGGGCTTGAGCAAGGAAAAATGCGACGCGTTTTTCGGCACGCTCCGGGAACGGCTGGTGCCGCTGATTCAGGCCGTCGCGCAGAAGCCCCAGGTCAGCGACGCCTGCATCAAGGGGAATTTTTCCGAGGACAAACAGGAAGCCCTGGCCTACTGGCTGATGGACGTGATCGGCCTGGACCGGGATCACGTGGGCCTGTCCACCACCGAGCATCCCTTCACCACCAGCCTGGGTTCCCACCTGGACGAGCGCATCACCACCCACTATTACCCCGAAGATCTGAGCTATTCCATGTTCAGCGTCATCCATGAG
>CADBCX010000190.1:4540-9781 GCA_902793245.1 uncultured Eubacteriales bacterium
CGTCATCCATGAGGGCGGCCACGCGCTGTACGACACCGGCTCCGACGACGACCTGGCCTACACCGTGCTGGACGGCGGCGTTTCGATGGGCATCCACGAGAGCCAGAGCCGCTTCTATGAAAACATCCTGGGCCGCAGCAAGGGCTTTGCCAAATACGTATTTCCCAAATTGCAGGAGCTGTTCCCGAAAGAAATGAAGCCTTACACCTGGCAGGATTTCTACAAGGCCATCAACCGCGTGCAGCCCTCCCTCGTTCGCACGGAGGCCGACGAAGTGACCTACAGCCTGCATGTGATGATCCGCTATGAACTGGAAAAGCGGCTGTTCGCGGGCGAATTGAAGGTGGCCGACCTGCCGTGGGAATGGAACCGGATGTACAAGGAATACCTGGGCGTCGACGTGCCCGACGACAAGCGCGGCGTTTTGCAGGACAGCCACTGGTCCTTCGGCGCCTTCGGCTACTTCCCCTCCTACGCCCTGGGCAGCGCTTACGGCGCACAGTTCCTGGCGAAGATGAAGGAAACCGTGGACGTGGACGCCGCCCTGGACGCGGGCGATTTCACCGCCGTCAATGCCTGGAACAGGGAACACATCTGGCATTTCGGCAGCCTGCTCACCCCGGCGGAAATCCTGGAAAAAACCTTCGGCGCGCCGTTTGATCCGAGCTATTATCTGGATTACCTGGAAGCCAAATGCAAAGACGTTTACGGACTGTAAAGGAGGCAGCACCATGGAAAAAATCTATCAATTCCTGAAAGAAGCCGGAACCTACTACCTCGCCACCCTGGAGGGCGACCAGCCCCGGGTGCGTCCCTTCGGCACCATCGACCTGTTTGAAGGAAAGCTGTACATCCAGACCGGCAAAATCAAGGACGTGTCCAAGCAGATGCACGCCAATCCCAAGATCGAAATCTGCGCTTTCAAGGATGGCAAGTGGCTGCGGGTTGCCGCCAAAGCCTATGCCGACGACCGCATCGAAGCCCAGGAACACATGCTGGCGGGGTATCCTTCCCTGCAAGGGATGTATAAGCCCGGCGACGGCAACTGCGAAGTGTTCTGCCTCAAGGACGGCACCGCCACCTTCTGCTCCTTCGGCGGCGCGCCCGAAGTGGTTGCGTTCTGATTCTTCCCAATAAAACAAAACCCGCTGACAGCCTTGCGCCGCCGGCGGGTTTTTGCGTGCGGTCATCAGCCCGCAAGGGTCTTTTCCCCCTGCTTTTTCTGCTGCTTCAAAACATACTTGGGAATGGAGTATTCGTTGCCTTCCTCGAACCGGACGCTTTCCGGGGGAACCTCCAGCTCTTCCAGATGGTCAATGTAATACATCACCCGTTCCACCAGCTTGGCCCATTCGCGGCCCGCGCAGATGCGCTCGTCGGCGGTGAAGCCCACGGGCAGCCAGCGCTTGCGGGTCACTTTGCCGTCGGGGCCCACGATGGTTTCCCGCTGGATGGAGCCCATAGAAACGAAGAGGGACGTGGTGCCGAAGTTATAGATATGATGGTTCACGGCGGGCATGCCGATGGACGCCATCTGGGTAAAGAACATGGTGGTGTGGAAGGGCGAGGCGTCCAGGATGTATTTGGGCAGGATGCCGTAACGGTCGGTGAACCGGGCGAAGGCCACCACGATGTTGGCCAGGATGGGGTTCAGCAGCAGCTTGGCCACCTTCATGGTGGAGTTGTCCGCTTCCTCCCGGCGGTTCTGCTCAATGGCGGTGTTGACCCGCTCGGATACGTCATAAATCGTATCCCGGGGGTCGAAGTAGCATTTCACCGTGTTTTCCTCGATCTTGTCCGGGTCGCCGGTGTCTTTGAGCAGAGCGAAGGAGATGGTCAATTGCGTGCGGGCGTAGAGCCGCTTGTTCACCACGAAACGGTTGATCTCCGGCAGCTGGGAAACCGTGCGCACATAGGCGGCGAAAATGATTTCCATGAAAGAGATTTTGTGGCCTTTGTTGCCCTGTTCCACGATGTAGCGGGCCATTTTTTCATAGTCCAGCTTGTAATTGGACATCACCTGCGCGTCGCAGCGCATGGGCATCAGGTAAGGCGTCAGGGCGATGATGGGGTCGATTTCCTTCAGCACCCGTCCGTCCGCGCGGCGTCCAAACATAGATATCCCCTCCGGTTCAGATCAATGATTGGGTTTGCTTCATTATTATAAATCGTTTTATTCCTTCCGTCAATGCTGAAATCAATCCAGCGCAAGAACCGATAGAAACCGGGCTGTTTTTGTTCTTTACATCGCCCGCGATTTTTGGTATCATTTAACAGGAATGATTCTGCGGCCGCAAGCCGCCGAAAGAAAGGAAGCGGACGCATGAATATCGGCATCCGGCTGCATGACACCGCGCCCGGCACGCTGCGGGAGCGCCTGGGCTTTGCGAAGGCCCAGGGCTTTTCCTGCGCGCACCTGGCGCTGAGCAAGGCCATCGACAGCTTTTCCATGCAGGACGCGCCTCGGCTGCTGACGGAGGAGCTGGCGGCGGAGGTGAAGGGCGCTTTCGCGCAGAAGGGCATGGCATGCGCGGTGCTGGGGTGCTACCTGAACCTGGCGAATCCCGACGAGGAAGCGCGGAAAAAGACCCAGGAAATCTATCAGGCGCACCTGCGTTTCGGGAAAATGATCGGGGCCGGGGTGGTCGGTTCCGAGACCTACGCGCTGAAAACCACCATGTTTTCCGACGGCCCCGCGCCTCAATCCGAAGAAGCGTTTCAGCTGTTTATGAAAGCGTTCCTTCCGGTGGTCAAATGGGCCGAGGAGTACGACGAAATCATGGCCAGCGAGCCGGTGTGCACCCACATCATTTCCACGCCCGAGCGGGCGGAAAGGATGCTGGAGGCTGTGCATTCCGACCATGTGAAGATCATCCTGGACGCGGTGAACCTGGTGAGCAACAGCACGGCGGACAAGGCGGAAAGCATCATCCGGGAAGCCGTGTCCCGCCTGGGCGACCAGGTGCGCGTGCTGCACATGAAGGACTTTGCTGTGAACCCGGACAAGCCCGGCGACGAGCAGGTAGACTTCCGGCCCTGCGGCATGGGGACAATGTACTATCACGACCTGCTGCCGCTGGCAAAGAAACACGATTTGCCCATGACCCTGGAAAACACCGAGCCGGAGAACGCCCAGGCGGCGCGGGAGTATTTGGAACGGCTGGCAGAGACAATGTAAAGAGTACAGGGTTCAGAGTTCAGAGTACAGATTTATATAGCTGACCATGCTTGAAAGCCTCGTCATTGCACACTATATTATCTGAACTCTGTACCCTGCACTCTGTACTCTCACCGAATTCAACTTATATTATTTAAAGCGCAAGAAAAACGATGAGGTGAAATTATGACTCGTGAAGAAGCCCGGAAGCGCGCCCGCGCGCTGGTTGACCAGATGACATTGGAAGAAGCCGCGTCCCAGATGAGCTACCAGGCCCCCGCCATCGAACGGTTGGGCGTGCCCGCCTACAACTGGTGGAACGAAGCGCTCCACGGCGTGGCCCGCGCCGGCATGGCCACCATGTATCCCCAGGCCATCGGCATGGCCGCCGCCTTCGATCCCAAGCTGGTGGAAGAACTGGGCGACGTGAGCGCCACCGAGGGCCGCGCCAAGTACAACGCCGCTTCCCGCCACGGGGACCGGGACATTTACAAGGGCCTCACCTTCTGGAGCCCCAACATCAACATTTTCCGCGACCCCCGCTGGGGCCGGGGCCAGGAGACCTTCGGCGAAGACCCCACCCTGACCGGCGAGATCGGCGCGGCCTATGTGCGCGGCTTGCAGGGCAAGGGCGAGGTGATGAAAGCCGCCGCCTGCGCCAAGCATTTCGCGGTGCACTCCGGCCCGGAAGACCTGCGGCATGAGTTTGACGCTATCGCCAGCAAGAAGGATATGGAGGAAACCTACCTGCCCGCCTTCAAAAAGCTGGTGAAGGAAGCCAAGGTGGAATCCGTCATGGGGGCGTACAACCGCACCAACGGCGAGCCCTGCTGCGCTAACAGCGATTTGATGCAGCATCTGAAAGACTGGGGCTTTGAGGGACATTTCGTGTCCGACTGCTGGGCCATCAAGGATTTCCACGAGGGCCATCACGTCACCGACAACCCTGTGGACTCCGCCGCCATGGCGGTCAACGCGGGCTGCGACCTGAACTGCGGCTGCACCTATGAAAAGCTCATCGCCGCGGTGATGGCGGGCAAGGTGAAGGAAGAAACCGTCCGGGAATGCTGCGTGCACCTGTTCACCACCCGCTATCTGCTGGGCATCATGGGGGAGGGCAGCGAGTACGACGACATTCCCTACACCGTGGTGGAGTGCGACGCCCACCAGGCCAAGGCCGACGAGGCCGCCCGGAAGGGCTGCGTGCTGCTGAAAAACAACGGCGTGCTGCCCCTGGACGAAAACAAGATCAAGACCCTGGGCGTCATCGGCCCCAATGCCGACGCCATTTCCTCCCTGGTGGGCAACTATCACGGCACCTCCTCCCATTACGTCACCATCCAGCGGGGCCTGCAGGAAGCGCTCAAGGGCAAGGCCCGGGTGATGTGCTCCGAGGGCTGCCACCTCTACCGCGACAGGATGACCGGCCTGGCCCAGGAGCCCGACGACCGCATGAGCGAAGCCCTCACCGTGGCGGAAAACAGCGACGCCGTGGTGCTGGTGGTGGGCCTGGACGAAACGCTGGAGGGCGAGCAGGGCGACACCGGCAACCCCTTCGGCTCCGCCGACAAGATCGACCTGCTGCTGCCCGCGTCCCAGCGGAAGCTGATGAACGAGGTTTTGAAGGTCGGTAAGCCCACGATCATCGTGCTCACCGCCGGCAGCGCCATCGACCTGAAAGAAGCGGGCGACCTGGCCGACGCCGTGCTGGTGGCCTGGTATCCCGGCGCTCAGGGCGGACGGGTCGTGGCCGATCTGCTGCTGGGCCACGCTTCCCCCTCCGGCAAGCTGCCCGTGACCTTCTATTACAATGAACAGCTGGCCGACATGCCCGCCTTTACCGACTATGCTTTGAAGGGCCGCACCTACCGCTACTTCCCCGGCAAACCCCTCTATCCCTTCGGCTTCGGCCTCACCTACGGCGACGTGTTCGTGAAGGACGCGGCTGTGCGGAAAGAAAACGGCCAGGTGATGGTGGACGTGACCGTGTGCAATGCTGGCAAGATTGACACCGAGGACGTGGCGCAAATCTACTGCCAGAACGAGGGCAGCGAAAACGTGCCGCTGAATCCCCGGCTGGTGGC
>CADBCX010000191.1 GCA_902793245.1 uncultured Eubacteriales bacterium
TACCTGCGCCCGGGAAGAACCGCTGCATACGCATTCGGCGGTTTGAGCCAGCCAACGAAAACAGCGCAAGTTCATTTCACAGAGCTTGCGCTGTTTTTTGTTTGATTCTGTTAGCTTTCCAAAAGCAATCCCAGCGCATCCGGCAGCGGCGACTGAACGCTGACCGTTTCGCCGGTATAGGGATGCGTGAATTGCAGAAAACAGGCATGGAGGGCGAAACGTCCCGGCAGGACGGGGTGAGGCGTGCCGTAAAGGTAATCGCCCACGATGGGACAGTTCAGCGCCGCCAGGTGCACGCGAATTTGATGGGTGCGGCCCGTTTCCAGGCGCAGGCGGACGAGGGAGCGGCTTTCCGTTTCCCGCTCCACCCGGTAATGCGTCACGGCAGGTTTTCCATCGGGTCGGACTGCCCGCTTTACGCCCTCCCCCGCCATGCCGATGGGCAGGTCGATCACGCCCTCGGAACGGGGCAGATGCCCTTCACAGACGGCCAGGTATTCCCGGATAAAAGCGTCGGTATGCAATTGCCGCTGCAAAAGCTGCTGGCTGTGGGCGTCGCGGGCGATGGCCAGCAGGCCGCTGGTGCCCTTGTCCAGCCGATTCACCGGACGGAACATGTAATGCTCGGGACAGCCCAAATAGGCAAACAAAGCGTTTTCCAGCGTCGCGCCTTCTTGATGCGCAGAGCCCAGCGTGGGCAGCGGCGCGGGTTTGTCGATCACATAATAGTGTTCATCCTGCCACGGAACGGACAGCGGCGCTTCGCAGGGCGTCAGGCCGGAAGAAGCTTCATCTTCCCATTGGGCGGAAAGCGTCTGCCCCGCCCGCACCCGCCTGTCCGCGTGAACGGGTTCCCCGTCCAGCAGGATGCCCCCGCTGAATTTCAGGCTGCTGAACCGGCCGCGGGACAGCCGCATTTCCTTCAGCGCGATGGACTTCACCGTGCGCCCCGCCTCCGCCTCCGTGATCCGCCGGCTGACAACAGGCATCCATATCGCCTCCTAACTCCTAACTCCTAACTCCTAACTCCTAACTCCTAACTGATTATACACCCACAGAACGAAAAGCGCACGGGCATTCTTTTCTCAAAATTGGAAATTTTATTGACATATTTACCATTTTCCGAGGCATTTCTTCATCACATGTTGTGAATTTTGGTGACCTCTATTGACAATGTATCATTTGGGATATATAATAGTTCCGTAATAACGAAATGGAGGTTTGACCATGGCAGACTCTTTATTATTCCAGAATAAACCGGATGTGGACATGCCCGCCGTGCTGGTGGAGGGCGCTCACGTGCCGGATGCGCTGGCAGGGGCCAGCGGCGTGTACATCGCCGCGTCCGGTTCCGCCATGCTGCAAAACGGCGTCCAGAATCTGCGCACCATGGAACACTGGCTTTGGCTGGCTGTGGAAAGCGGGAATCTGGAGCTTGTAAACGAAGAAACCACCCTGTCCCTGCGCCAGGGCGACTGCTGCATGCTGCCCCCCGGCAGCCGGGGCGTGAGCCTGGACGTGCACCAGGAGGCCCGGGTGCTGTGGATCATGGTGGGCGGCGCCCTCAGCGGCGCGTTCCTGCAGCGCATGGGCGCGCTGCCCCACCGCATCATGAAGCAGGGCGCGCTGCCCAGTCAGCTGAACCTGGCCAAGCACATCGTGCAGGCCACCGTCCGCGTGGCCGCCGCCGAGGACGCTTCCAGCGCGCAGCTGCAGCAGCTGCTGTGGGCCATGCTGGCGTCCCATTCCGGCCAGCCCGTGGCCATGGACGCCGTGCTCAGCCACGAAATCGCCAAGGTCGTGGACGCGATGCGCAAGAACCAGTACCGGGACAGCTTCTCCCTGAGCGACATGGCCGCCCTGTCCCGCATGCCGGTGGAGACCTTCCGCAAGCGGTTTGTCAGCGAAGTGGGCATGCCGCCCCAGAGCTACCAGCTGTTCTGCAAAATGGAGCGTGCGAAAGTGCTGCTCAAGGAAGGCTATACCGTGCGCCAGGCGGGCATTGAAGTGGGCATGAACGACCCCTACCACTTCTCCAAGACCTTCAAGAACATCGTGGGCATGAGCCCTTCCGCCTACAGCAAGACCGCGCTGAAATAATGATGACGGATTATTCGCCCAACCTGACCCGCGAACAAGCCCGGATGCTGTCGCCGCTGCAATTGGCGTATATCGGCGACAGCGTCCATGCTTTGCTTGTGCGCACTGGCCTGCTGCAAAAAAACCTGCCGGTCAGGGATATGCACAAAGCTTCCAACGAGGCTGTCAGCGCCGTGAGCCAGGCGAAGGAACTGGCTCGCATTCTGCCGCTGCTGACCGAAGAAGAAACGGACATCGTGCGCCGGGGCCGCAACGCCCACCCGCACCACAGCGCGCCTAAGTCCGCCTCCACGGCGGATTACGCCGGAGCCACCGGCCTGGAAGCGCTGCTGGGGTATCTGTATCTGACGGGGCAGAGCGAACGGATTTTGGAACTGACGCCATACCTGCAAGGAGATACATGATTGATAGGAGTTAGGAGAGAGGAGATAGGAGATAATATACCCAATGATGTATTGTCTGGATTCACTTGAAAAATTGTCAGTCCTTATCAATCTCCTCTCTCCTATTTCCTAACTCCTATCTCAAATAATCAATAAGCTGTATCATGAAGGAGAAAAAGCTGTGCCCGAAAAACAACTGTATGTGGAGCTTCTGGCCCACACTCCCGACCCGGAAAAGACCTGCGCCCTGGCGGCGCGGACGTGTTATTCCGCTTTGGAATACGACGAGCTGAAAGCCCAGGTGGAGGAAAAGGACCAAGCCGCGTTCCTGCGCCGCATCGTGGCGTCGGGGCATCTGTCCGTGCTGGAGCACGCCTCCTTCACCTTTGGCGTGTCCGGCGTCAGCCGCGCCCTGCTGGCCCAGATTACCCGCCATCGCATCGCCAGCTTTTCGGTGCAGAGCCAGCGGTATGTGAGCCTGGCCGAAGGGTTTGGCTACATCATCCCGCCCCGCATCCGGGATTTGGGCGAGGACGCGGTGGAAGAATTTGAAAGCCAGATGGCGCAGATGCAGGCATGGTATCAGGGCTGGCAGGAGAAACTGGGAAGCGGCGAGGGCAGCAATGAGGATGCCCGGTTCGTGCTGCCGAACGCCTGCGAGACCCACATCACCCTGACCATGAACGCCCGGGAACTGCTGCATTTCTTCTCCCTGCGCTGCTGCAACCGCGCCCAGTGGGAGATCCGGGCGCTGGCAACGGAAATGCTGCGTCTTTGCAAGCAGGTGTCTCCCGTAATCTTTGAATCCGCCGGCCCCGGCTGCGTCCGCGGCGCGTGCCCCGAAGGGGCCAAGAGCTGCGGGAAAGCAATCGAAGTAAGATCCCAGTTTCAGAGTCTGGCTTGATCTGAAAGGAGAATGGAATGATGGCGACCCCAGCCTGGGAGGATATCGAATCGTTTTGGTATCGTGACTTTGCTTATCATCATGATGGCGACGATCCCGACTATGACGATTATGATATCCCCGCAGAGATGATGATGCAAGACGGCAAATGGGGCATGCTGGATGCGCGAACAGAGCAGGATGGAAAAGGTGAAATCATTTTTCCACCGCAATGGGATGACGGAGATCAGTTAGGCTCCGGATACAGTCCGGATGGAAAGCCGGAGGGCGCGGTTTATTTTTTCCTGGTTTGCAAATCTGGCAAAAAGGGTGTCGTCGATACAGCAGGTCGGGTCGTATCTCCCTGTCAGTGGGATGAGATCGACGCTTACGGCAATGCCCGGTTGGGTAAGCAATGGGGATTCATTCATCTGCTGACCTGTCAAATCACCCCTCCCCAATGGCCTGAAAACCAGCATCTGCATCCGTATGAGGAAGGCTTTGTCGCCGAGGATATAGACAGCTATGGTGCCTGGTTCAGAGGCAAGCATAGTTGGATCAAAACAATGATTATTTTCAAAATGGGCAATAAGAACTCAAACAATGGATGACGGAGGAAGGATATGGCTTTTTATAAGGACTTTACCAAAAAGAAAATGACCCGCGCCGACCACCTGCGTTCCGAGGGCAAGTGGGAAGAAGAGGGCACGCGGTATCGCAAATCCGCAACGGAGCAGGACAAGCAGCGCCGTGAAAACGGCAAGGACGGGTTTGACCCCAAGCGCCCCGGCAAGCCCGGCGGACGCTTTGACGGCCCCAAGGGCAGGCCCTTTGATAATGACCGGGGCTTCAAAAAGGACAAGCCCTTCGATGACAAGCCCCGCGGGAATTTCAAAAAGGACTTTGCCGCTCCCCGCAAGAGCGATTTCAAACGTCCCGCGCCGCCCCCGCCGCCCAAGCCCGAACCGGAATTCCGGCCCGAGCCCGACCGCTTCCTGCCGCCGGAAAACCTGCTCTCCGGGCGCAATCCCATCCGGGAAGCCATCAAAAGCGGACGGGACATCGAAAAGCTGCTGGTGGCCAGAGGCGATCTGAGTGGCACCGCCAAGGAAATCATCGCCATGGCCAAGGAGCGCCATATCCCCGTGCAGATGGTGGAGCGCAGCCGCTTAGACGAGATCACGCCCCATCACCAGGGCATGCTGGCCTACGCCTCCGCCTATCGCTATTACGACGTGGAGGACATGCTGGCAGAGGCTCAGGAAAAGGGCGAGGAACCCTTCCTGGTGGTGCTGGACGGCGTGACCGACCCCATGAACTTAGGCGCCATCATCCGCACCGCGGCCTGCGTGGGCGCCCACGGCGTGATCGTGCCGGAGCGCCGAGCCGTAGGCCTGACCCCCTCCGCAGTGAAAGCCTCCGCCGGAGCCATTGAAACGGTCAAGGTGGCCCGGGTCACCAACCTGACCCGCACCCTGGAAATGCTGAAAAAGCAGGGGATTTGGCTTTACGCCGCCGATATGGTGGGCGATGATTACCGCAAGGTGAACTTCGCCGGGCCCATGGCGCTGATCATCGGCGCGGAGGGTGAAGGCGTCAGCCGCCTGGTGCTGGAAGCCAGCGACTACCGGGTGTCCCTGCCCATGAAGGGCGGCGTTGGTTCCCTGAACGCTTCCGTGGCCGCGGGCATCCTGATGTACGCCGCCATGAACGGGAGAGAGGGATAATCAGTTAGGAGTGAGGAGTGAAGAGGGAGGAGCTTATACGGTTCATGCTTATTGTTTCCCTGGAATTACGGGTATACTGTGCATATCAATATAAACTCCTCCCTCCTCCCTCCTCACTCCTAACTTAAATAACGGAGT
>CADBCX010000192.1 GCA_902793245.1 uncultured Eubacteriales bacterium
CAAGTCCGCTTGATGCGGACATTGCTTGTTTCGGTCGATCTCAGCCCGGACAAGATAACCGCCACAGGCGGTTGTCCGGGCTTCGTCCCTGGACCCGCATTAGCGGATGCTGCTTGATGGGGAATACAATCTTGGTTCCCGCTGTTGCGAGGAGGAACGCGGAACTCCAACTTAGTGCCGTTGTGCTTCTGGCCCGGCGGCGAAGCCGCCAACCCGGATGCTTTGCATCCGGGGAAAGCCTAAGAATAATCCCCAGGGAAAAGTGAACTTTTCCCCTGGAATTTTCCCGGCTTTCTTGGGCCAGAAGCTCTCAAACTTTCGTAAACCCCAGCGCGGCAGGCGTAGGCTGTCGGTTTATTCCAACGGCGTTATTTCGCCAGATGTGGGTCCAGGGGGATCCCCCTGGTGGGGCCTGGGGTGAAACCCCAGCGGTTCCTCTTGTTGGATTTTCGTCCTTTACAACAAGGCTGTTATCATTATAAACTACTTTAAAGGCTGAAACAAGACAGAATGCATACTTTTCATTTTTCCTTTATTGAAGTGCCGCCGAAAACATGGTATCATTGTATTGAAAAGAGAGTTTTTTCAAAAATCATAACCCGGAAGGTGTTGCGCAATGATGAAAAAAAGGGTGTGCCTGGTCGTGCTGTTTGTGCTGCTGTTTTCACTGGCGGGAAACGCCTGCGGCGAATACAGCTTTTCCGGCGACCCCGACGCGGTGGAGAAAGCCGCCGACGCCGTGTTCATGCTGGAAGTATACGATCAATACAACCGCAAGATCGCGGTGGGAAGCGGATTCGTCATTTTTCAGCCCACTCTTTTAGCGACCAACTATCACGTGATCGAGGATGGAGCATATGTAATTGCAGTCAGCGACGATGCGGCGCGGTATGTTGTTGACGAAGTGTGCATCGCCAGCAAACAGCTGGATCTGGCTGTTCTGCGGTTCAGTCCGTCCGTTGCCGTGCAGCCCCTGGAATACGATGCCACGGATCAGCTGAAGCGCGCCCAGACCGTCGTTGCCATCGGCAGCCCGGCAGGACTGAAAAACACGGTGTCCATCGGCAATATCAGCGCGTTTTTCGACCAGGGGCATAAGGACTGGATCCAGTTCACCGCGCCGATATCCTCCGGCAGCAGCGGCGGGGCGCTGTTGAACGACCAGGGAAAGGTGATCGGTATCACCACAGCTACATATGCTTCCACGCAAAATGTCAATCTGGCCGTGCGGATCTCGGAACTGGTCAATCTGTACCGCCAATGGGACGGACAGACGGTGCGGAAGTTGGGCCAAATCACCGGCAGCGGCACTGCGCAGACGCACGCCGTTTCCGTGCCTTCCGCTTCCGGCAAGGTCTGGATCGCGAAAAGCGGGAAAAAATACCACAGCAACCCGAACTGCTCCAAGATGAAATCCCCTGTTGAAATCGACCTGCTGCAAGCCATCGAAAACGGTTACGAGCCCTGCGGAAAATGCTTTAAGTGATCGTTTCCGCGGCACGGAAAGGAAATGAAAAAGCCTTTCTTCCCCCCACAAAATTTTGCGGCATGTGTTTCAAAAGCCCCAAGGTGGTGTATAATATTCTTGTCGGATGAAGACAACGCGCTGAGCGCGATAACGGACTGCCGAAGGCAAAAGCAGCATGACAAAGGAGAAAAAGGAGGAAAACAACCATGGAATGCAAAGTTAACGTGACGGGCGGCACCCTGCCCCAGGAAGAGATTCAGGCTTATATCCACCGTGCGGAACAGAAATACGGCTCCAAACCCCAGGGGATCGACATTAAAGTGGACGGCGAATATGTGGAGCTGTCCTACGACTTTGGCAACATGCCTTTCCAGCGTATCCGCCGTATTACCGGCTACCTGGTAGGTACCCTGGATCGATTCAACAACGCCAAGCGCGCTGAGGAACATGACCGTGTAAAGCACGCTGTGTAATTCCAGCCCATTCCGCATCTGCCCTTCCAATGAGGAATGGCAGATGTTTTTTTCTCGATTACTATTTCTGCGGGCGATCAATCGCTCCCATACTCTTCAAGTATTCAATGGGAAAACAATATCAGGAATTGTCTGATACCATTCTTCTTATAAAATCTAAAATATTTAGAAAAAGAATAGTCTGAAACGAATAAAACCCCCTTTTCCCTATCAGGGAAGAGGGGGCCTTTCATCTGTCATGTTGAAACAGGGGCTTCACGGTTTACGGAACGAAAGGGGCAGTCCTTACGAACTGTCCCTTTCGTTCTTCTGACCGGTTTTACACACTTAGCGCATGTACCCGATCATATCTGGATTAGAACTGGCCGTCGAAGTATTCGATGCCAACGATCTGACCCTTGCGGTTGTAGTACACAGCCCATTCGCCCTGCACGGTCATGTAAGCGGTCTGAGCGGGAGTGGCGATCACAGTGGAGAATTCGCTGTTGATGTACTTGTAGGAGCCGTAGTAGCCCTGGATGTAGCCGGGGATTTCGACTTCTTCGCCGTCCACGAGAACCTTGACGGGTTCAACGACAACGCAGTCATCCAGTTCGAAGCCATAGTCAGCCAGGTATTCGTCGATCTCATCTTCGGCCTTGCCGTATTCGAGTTCACGAACCGGGCCAAACGAAGCAACGTTCACAACGGGGCCGCCATCCCAGCCACTGGTCTGTTCGAAATCATCGGTCAGGTAAACGCGTTCGCTGGTGTCAACATCGATGCCCAGGAGTTCTTCCGTCTGCTCTTCAACGATGCTGCTTTCCCAGGTAGCATAGTACTGGGAAGTGCCGGGCATATACTTGTGGCCCCAGGTCAGAGCGGTGGCCTTCAGGTCTTCGCCAACGGCCAGTTCATGGTGATGATGTGGTTCTTTTCGTCATACTTGGTCTTCATGGTGGCGAAGGAGTTGACGTTGGGGGTGGCATGGGTTTCGGCGATAGCCACAACGCTGGTCAGAACCAGAGCGATAGCCAGAACCAGAGTGATAACCTTTTTCATGATTCTTCTCTCCTTTTAGTAGGTTTCTTTTTTGTGCACCCTGTTTCGGTGACAGGCATATAATAACTCATCTACGAATCTTTGTCAATAGGTTTTTGGATAATTTGTAAACTTTTTGTGAAATGAATTTTTTCAAGGCACTTTTTTTTGTAAATACTACGTCTTATTGTGTATGGCATATTTATGACAACTATATTATGTATGTCAGCAAAAAAGCCGCCCGAAGGCGGCGTTTTTGCCGGAACAAATTATTTGGCGTATTCGGTGCTGCGGGTTTCGCGGATGACGTTGACCCGGATCTGGCCGGGATACTCCATTTCCTTTTCGATACGCTTGGCGACTTCCTTGGCCAGCACCTTGGTGCCCTCGTCGGTCACATCCTCGGGCTTGACCATGATGCGCACCTCGCGGCCGCTCTGGATGGCGAAGCACTTTTCCACGCCGCTGAAAGAGTTCGCGATTTCTTCCAGCTTGGTGAGGCGCTTGATATAGTTCTCCAGGCTCTCGCGGCGGGCGCCGGGGCGGGCAGCGCTGATGGCGTCGGCGGCCTGCACCAGCACGGCTTCCACGGTCTGGGGCTCCACATCGTTGTGGTGGGCCAGGATGGCGTGGATCACGTCGGGGCTCTCATGATACTTCCGGGCCAGCTCGCCGCCCAGGGACACGTGGGTGCCTTCCTGTTCGTGGTCCACGGCCTTGCCGATGTCATGCAGCAAACCGGCGCGCTTGGCCAGGGCCACGTCGGCCCCCAGTTCCGCGGCCATCAGGCCCGCCAGGTGGCTGACCTCGATAGAGTGCTTCAGCACATTCTGGCCGTAGCTGGTGCGGAACTTCATCCGGCCCAGCAGCTTGACCAGTTCGGGATGGATGCCGTGCTGGCCGGTTTCGAACACGGCCTGCTCTCCGGCTTCCCGAATCTGGTTTTCCACTTCTTTTTTGGCCTTTTCCACGCACTCCTCAATGCGGGCGGGATGGATGCGGCCGTCCATGATGAGCTTTTCGATGGCCAGCCGGGCGATTTCGCGGCGCACGGGATCGAAGGCGGACACGATCACGGCTTCGGGGGTATCGTCGATGATCAGGTCCACGCCGGTGGCGGTCTCCAGGGCGCGGATGTTGCGGCCCTCGCGGCCGATGATGCGGCCCTTCATATCGTCGTTGGGCAGGTTGATGACGGACACGGTGGTTTCCGCCACGTGGTCGGCGGCGCATTTCTGGATGGCCAGGGCGATGATGTTGCGGGCTTTCTTTTCGCCCTCCTCCTTGGCGCGGCTTTCGATTTCGCGCACGGTGGCGGCGGCGTCGTGGAAGGCTTCCTTCTGCACGCGGTCGATGACCATCTGCCGGGCTTCGTCCTGGGTCATGGTGGCGATGCGTTCCAGCTCGCTGACCTGTTTTTGTTTGATTTCCTCGGCTTCGTCCTGAAGCTTTTGCAGCTCGTTATATTTTTCGTCCAGTGCTTCTTCCCGGGTCGTGAGGGCATCCTTGCGCTTATCCAGCTGGGCTTCGCGCTTGTCTAGGGTTTCCTCGCGCTGCTCGATGCGGCGTTCGGACCGCTGCATTTCCGTTCTGCGGGCGCGGCTTTCCTTGTCCAGCTCACTCTTGAGGTGCAAGATTTCTTCTTTCGCGGCAAGGATCATTTCCTTTTTATTGTCTTCCGCCTTGCGGGTAGCGTCGTCCAGCAGCTTCTTCGCGTATTCCTCGGTGCGGCCGATTTTCTTTTCCGCCACGTTCTGGCGGTAAAGATACCCGCCGAAGCCGCCGATTGCCGCCGCAACGAGGATGAACAGTATCCATACGATGGGTGACATTCTTTTGCGTCCTCCTTTCCTTTCTGTTTTCTTTCAATTCTCATTTGTTTCTTTATAGGCCAAAAACCGCACGAAAACAGACCGTTTTCGCACGGCAAAGCTGAATCCCCGATACCGCGTGCTTTGGTTGCACGCAAGCATAAACACCCAAACACAACAGCCAGACCCAAACAGCATGGAGGCCAGGCTTTATGGAAAAGCGGAAACGCCTGCAATAAGGAAAAAGAAAGCAAACCGTATCCTGAAAACAGCTTCACGACGCCGCGGAACGGCGCCGATTTCCAGCCGAACATAAATATTGTACACATTCTATCAATTCATGTCAAGCAAGTTTCAAAAAGTTCATACCGTGTTCACAACGTTGCGGCTTTGGTTTTTCCGGGAACCCGCCCGCAATTTTCTTTGTTCTTTTGAGAGACGATCAAAGATTCCTCTTTATTTCCGTGTAAAAATAGGAAACAATGGCAGGAAAAGAAAGAAGCATGACGAAATAAGAAAATAGGGCGGGATATGCGAAAGCGGAAAATCGTCCCGGCACAAAATCAAGGAGAGTAAACGCACATGAAAATGAATCTTCTTCGCTGGTGCATCGCAGCCATCATGCTGATTCTGATTGCCACGTTTTTTTCTACGCCGGCGCTGGCCGACATCCAGCCCATTCCGCTGGATATGAAGTCCACCGGGCGCGCGCTGCCCAAGGAAGGATGGATTTCGGAAAACGAATATCAGGACGAATCCATTCATATCATCATGCAGGAGAAGAACTGGAAGCCCAAGTACAGCAACGACTGGGTCATGTGCCGCTGGGTGCGCATCAAAATCAAGGACCCCACCCAATTGCGCACCACCCTGAGCTTTGAGGATTACAGCAACCCCGACCAGTCCCGGCCCAAGGACATGGCGGCCAAGCTGAACTCCGTGGTCGCCTGCAACGACGATTTTGTGAAGTACAAGTACGACGCCAGCTACGTTGTGCGCCAGGGCGTGGAATACCGCAGGAAGCCCAACGGCAAATGGGACGTGCTGATCATCGACGACAGGGGCGATTTTTCTTTTGTGAAAAACGCCACGGAGAAAACGCTCCAGGAAAAGCTGGATGAGCTGGAAGCCGCAGGCCGTACCGTGATCAACGCCTTCTCCTTCGGCCCGGTGCTGGTAGCAGACGGCATGCCCCAGGAGATCACCGTGGAAACCAGCGACCGCCGGGAGCCCAACCAGAACACCCAGCGCATCGCCATCTGCCAGCTGGGCGAGCTGGAATACGGCATCTTTGAGGTGGACGGTGGCAACGGCAACGGCATGAAGCTGTTCCAGGTAGCCGACTTTATCGTGCGGGAAGAAGTGTTCCCGGAATGCAAGGTGGCCTTTAACCTGGACGGCGGCGGCAGCACCAACCTGATGCTGAACGGCAAGCGGGTGCATAAAACGCTCAACAGCCGCAGCATCTCCGGGCTGATTTACTTTGTTTCCGCCGTGGTGGGGGAATAAGCTATGGAAGCGCTGCATTTGGGGCCTGTCACGCTGTATCCCTACGGCCTGGTCATGGCGGCGTCCGCCGCGGCCGCGCTGGCTTTGATGGCGTGGCAGGGAAAAAAACAGGGACTGAAAGCGGGGACAGTCAGCTGGTTCGCCGTGCTGTCCATTCCCCTGGCCCTGCTCTGCGCCAGGATCGGTTATTGCCTGGTCATGCTGGACTGGCTGCTGGATCAGGGCCCGGACTTCCTCTGGCAGTTCAGCCGCGGCGGATACATGCTTTACGGCGCGATGCTGGGCGGCATCCTGGCCGGGGTGTTTACCGCGAAAATCACCCGCCAGCCCCTGAGCGGTATTTTCGACGCGGCCGCCGCGCCCACCGCGCTGATGATCGCCGTTTGCCGCATGGCGGAACCGCTGGTCAACCTGGGCTACGGATACGACATCGAAGAATGGTTCGACCCCTTTGAGGAAAAATGCCTGGTTGCCTGGGAAGACCCATCCATGCTTTTCCGCTTTCCGCTGGGCGAACAAAACTATTACGGCGTGTGGTGCTTCGCCGTTTACCTGCCCGAAGCCCTCACCGCGCTGATCATTTTCTTCATTTTACTATGTATGAAGAAACGCCGGCCCGGGGGAAAAGCGCTGCTGATGATCCTCCTCTACGCGGCGATGCAGCCCTTCTGGGAATCCATGCGGCAGGATGCCGTGCTGAAATGGGGCTTTGTCCGCGCAAACCAGCTGTTCAGTGCCTTTGCCATGCTGGCTGTGCTTATCATCTGCTGGCGTATGCTGCCCGATCAGCTTCGCAAACCCGCTGTTTTCTGGAAAAGCTTTGGCTTTCTCCTCCTTTGCAGCGGCCTTGTCATTGCCATGGAGTTCGCGCTGGAGCAAAAAATCGGCTTCCTCACCTGGATGCGCATGGACGTTTGCTACCTTGTCATGGCCATTGCCTGCCTCGGCTTCATTTTCTCCGTTCTCCCCGTCTGGAAAAAAGCGTTCCCCCGCCTGAAAAACTGACGCTGTTTTTTGTGGATAACTTCGGGAGTCTTTGCGGATCGTTTCTTTTTCCTCTTGAATCGTCATACTTCCGCTATCCACAATCCGGTAAAACACCCTTTGTGGATTGTGGGGATAATCGCATTTTTCTTCGTAATGATCTTGTCGAGAAGTGACTCAGAGACGACGGGGCGAGGGCCTGTGCGGCCCTCGTGCTCCTGCACCAGGGCGGTGAGTGTCCGCGACCTCAATCGGCGCAAGTCCGCTTCATGCGGAAATTGCTTGTTTCGGTCGATCTCAGCCCGGACATAATAACCGCCACAGGCGGTTGTCCGGGCTTCGTCCCTGGACCCGCAAGAACGGATGTTGCTTGCATTAACGATCAAGCCTGGTTCCCGCTGTTGCGTAGAAGAACGAGGAAGTCAATCTTGACGCCGTTATGCTTCTGGCCCGCCAGCCCGGATGCTTTGCATCCGGGGAAAGCCTGGGAATAATCCCAGGGGAAAGTAATCTTTCCCTGTGGGATTTTCCCGGCTTTCTTGGGCCAGAAGCCTTCTAACTTTCGTAAATTCCAGCGCAGCAGGCGGAAGTTGTTTTCTTTTCCCAACTTGTCTAAATTCCTAAATGGGTCCAGGGGG
>CADBCX010000193.1 GCA_902793245.1 uncultured Eubacteriales bacterium
ATACTACGATGTGGACGTAACGGTGGAAAACATCTACGACCTGCTGCCCATGGGCGCGCAGCCCTACGACGATGAAAACGGCGTGCGCCACGGGGCCAATCCGGAGCGCGAGTTCGTGGGCGATCCCCGGAGCGAATACTCTTATGGTGTGTTCAACGAGCCCATCGCGAAAGTGGCGGAGCAGTTCATGCCTGGCGTCAAAACGGAAAAAGGCGCGACCGTTGACGACATCAAAGCGATTTTGGATACGGGCAATCCTGTCCTTACCTGGTATGTCTCCGCTCCTATGCGGGACATCATGTACCGCTGGGCCTGGCTGGATGAAAATGGGGAATTGGTGCACTGGCCGGGCGGCGAACACGCCGTGGTGGTCTGCGGCTATGACGATACCTCCCTCACCTACCGGGACCCCAACGCCGGCACCACGGTCATCATTGATTACGACACGTTCGCAAAGAGCTTTTCCGAGCTTGGCGGCAGAATCGTATATTACGCTGCACAGCAAGAATAACATTACCGTATTCCAGGAAAACAGCGAAGTGAAAGGAAAGCGTTTCAAATGAAAAACACAATTTTGCGCACCGTCATCATTTATCTGATTTTGTGCATGGCAGTCCCCGCCGCCTTGGCCGAGGGCGGGAATGTGATCTCTTTGCACCAGGAAGCGGAAGCGCAGCTGGAAAAGGAACTGGGCGCGTTTGAAATCACCGCCATGCAGCGGGAACTGGCAAAGACCAATGAAGCAGGCTATTCCGTGCTGGACGCGGGGCGGGGCAATCCCAACTGGATCAACGCCCAAACGCGCTACGCCTTCACCCGGTTCATGAATTTCGCTATCGGCGAATGCGAGCTGGATATGAGCCAGGGCAGCATGGCGGGGCACGGGAAACTGGAAGGCGTGGGCGAACGCTTTGACGCGGCTATGAACCCGGACGATCCGACCGACGCTTTCCTGATTGCCGCTGTGGATTACTGCGTGAACACCCTGGGTCTGGACAAGGACACCCTGCTCAAGGAACTGGGAGACGCCGTCATCGGCGACTACTATCCTTCCCCCAGCCGGTGCCTGCCCTGCACGGAAGCCATTCAGAACGCTTATCTGCAATCCACGCTGTACAACGGCGAGGACCTTTCGGCGGAAACGCAGATTTTTCCCACGGAAGGCGGCAGCGCGGCCATGGTGTACATCTTCGAGGCGCTCAGCCACAATAAGCTGCTGAAAGCCGGAGATCAGATTGCCATCGGCACGCCCATCTTCACCCCCTACATGCAGATCCCGTCCGTGAAGGATTACGGCCTGGTGTCTATCGACGTGAGCAGCACGGAGGAAGACGGATGGGATATCCCCGAAGCCGAATTGGTCAAGCTGGAAGACCCCGCCGTGAAAGCCTTTTTCCTGGTGAACCCCTCCAACCCCGCCTCCCATGCCCTGTCGGAAAAAACGCTGAAAAGGATGGAGCTTGTGGTGGAAAAGAATCCCGACCTCATCATCCTGACCGACGACGTGTACGGTACTTTCGCCCAGGATTTTAAGACGGTGTATGCCGTGCTGCCGTACAATACCATCCTGGTTTATTCTTACTCCAAGCTGTACGGCGCTACGGGCTGGCGCGTGGGCATGATCGCCATGAACAAAGACAACGTATGCGACCGGCTGCTGCGGGAACTGCCCGAGGAGGACAAAGCGTTCCTGCGGAGCGAATACGCTATCGTGACCTCCGAGCCGGATGAAATGCCCTTCCTGGACCGCGTGGTGGCGGACAGCCGTTCCATCGGCCTGTACCACACCAGCGGCCTCAGCACACCGAGCCAGGTGTTCATGGACATGCTTGCGCTGAGCCATTTGATTTACGAAGCGGAAGACCCCTATATCAAGCTGGCAAACGATACGGTGCGCGCCCGGTATACGGCGCTGATGAACGCCCTGGGCCTGCCTGCTGACGAAAGCGCGCAGAACGCCCGGTATTACACGCTGGTGGACGTGCTGGCCATCGCTTCCGCCCGGTACGGCGAAGATTTTGCCGATTGGCTGAAAGACAGCCGAACTGAAATCGACTTCCTGAACGACCTGGCCGGGAAGAAAGGCGTGGTGCTGATGTACGGCCCCGGCTTCAACGCTTCGGAAGGAACCGTGCGCATCTCCCTGGCAAACCTGTACACCGAGGACTATGTGGAAATCGCGTCCCGGCTGTTTGAGCTGCTGGACGAATACTACACTGAATACGAAACTGAAGCCGTCCTGGACGCGGCTTAAAGCGATCAACATACAAAAGGAGGCAATCACAATGAAAAAAATCCTCGCGCTGCTGCTGACCCTGATCTTCCTGACTGCCGCGGCCTCTTCCTGCCTTGCGGAAGCGTCCGGGCGGAAAAAGATCGTGATCCTTGCCACGGGCGGAACCATCGCCGGGGTCGGAGAAGCGGGAAAAACCGCCGGCTATAAGCCGGGAACCCTGACGGCGGAACAATTATTGGCTGCCGTTCCTGAATTGGAGCAGGTGGCGGACATCGAAGCGATCCAGGTCTGCAACGTCAATTCCGACGACATCACGGCGGAAATCTGGCTGACGCTGGCGAACACCATCAACGAAATGGCAAAAGCCCCCGACGTAGCGGGCTTCGTCATCACCCATGGAACAGACACCATGGAAGAAACGGCCTATTTCCTGAACCTGACAGTCAAGACGGATAAGCCTGTGGTGCTGACGGGCTCCATGCGCCCCGCCACATCCATTTCGGCAGACGGGCCGATGAATCTGTATGAGGCTGTCTGCGTCGCCGCGTCCGATGAAGCGGTCGGCCATGGCGTCCTGATTGTTTTTTCCGACAGGATTTACGCGGCCAGGACGATGACCAAGACCAGTACCTACAGCGTCATGGCGATTTCAGCGGGTGAAATGGGGGCCATCGGCGTTGTACGCGACGGAACGGTTTTTCTGTACGAAACCCCGTCAAAGAGGCATACAGCTGAAGCCGAGTTTGACGTAACGGATTTATCGACCCTTCCCAAAGTTTCGATTCTTTATTTCTCCGTAGACGCGGACCCGGAGCTTCTGCGTTTTGCCGCTGAACACGCAGACGGCCTGGTGATTGCCGGTGCCGGCGCGGGAGAATTCAGCGAAAAATGGATCGAGATGATCCGGGAGCTTTCCATTCCGGTGGTTATCTCCTCCCGCATTGACGACGGCGTGATCACCAAAGACAATCTGCTTTGCGACAATACCGTGGCGGCAAACAACCTGTCTCCTCAAAAAGCAGCCATCCTGCTGCGATTGGCGCTGACCGGGGACACAAGCCAGGAATATCTGGAAAATCTGTTCCTGCAATACTGACGAGGTTTATAACGATCACGAAACCGTTTGATTGACAGCTTCCGGTTGATTATCCCGTTGCTTGTCAGAAAAAGCCGGTGCTGCGAATAACAATCGATCAGGTGATTTCAATGAAAGCAAAAGAATACCGTGACGGATGACGGCGTTACCGTGATCCTGAAAGGCAGCTTCGATGAAATGTGGGCTTCCAAGCTGTCAAAGGTCATCTCCACCTACACAAAGACGGATGGCAGTGCACTCAGTGAAGCCGACTTCGCGGAGAAAGATGTAT
This sequence comes from uncultured Eubacteriales bacterium, assembly GCA_902793245.1. Taxonomy (GTDB): domain Bacteria; phylum Bacillota; class Clostridia; order Christensenellales; family Aristaeellaceae; genus RUG563. The sequence continues at coordinate 3,604 of CADBCX010000193.1, forward strand.
GGATCGACATCGTCACGATTCCTTTGCCGGATGCTTATTATGCCATGTATGTTCCTCTGGGTGTATCCGTTACGGTGGAAACCGCCTGGGGAGATGTGCTGCACACGAATCTGCCCAATGCGCCGCATGGCGAGGGAGACTATCTCGTGTGCCGGGTTGGAGAAGACGGAGAGCCCGATCTTTCGGATGTCTGGGTCCTGAACGGTGTCGTTTTTCCGGAATACTACGATATCCATTCGGGCAACGAACCGGCCTATGCGGAGAAGCTCTTCGACAACAGTCATGTTCACCGGATTGACACCCGACTGGCTGACGCAGACTGGGCGGGCTTTCTGGCTGATCCGATCAGCAAAACAAAGTATGCCGCTGATGTTGTGATCGACGGCGAGGTATTCCACAATGTCACCTTCTCGACGAAGGGCTTGTCCAGCCTGTACTTCGTGGCTTACGGTGAGGAAGAAAGCCGACGCTACAGCTTCAAGGTCAACTTCGGCAAATTGGTGGAGGGCCAGACGTATTATGGACTGGACAAGCTCAGCCTGAATGGCCTCTTCTGTGACAATACTTGGATGAAGGATCTGATTAGAGTGTGTTTCTAAAGTCATAAACACCTAAAAAACGAAAAAAGATGCAAAAAAACCAAAAGGAAAATGAGCAACAGCGTCGAATAATATAAGCGAGGTGGAGAAAATGAAACGAGTCATTCGGCGCTACGAGCTCACAGACGAAGAATGGGAGCGGTTGAAGAAGTATTTTCCAGAGAGACAGCCCGGCACGCTGGGACGTCCGCGGAAAGATTCACGGGACATGCTGAATGGAATCTTCTGGATCGCGCGGAGCGGGGCAGCATGGCGGGATCTGCCGGAGAGATACGGACCGTGGCAGACAGTGTACAAGCGGTTCGCAGAGTGGCAGAAAAGCGGCCTGATCGAGAAAATCTTCCATGAATTAGGGGAAGACGCCGATCCGGAAGACATCAGTATAGATAGTACCTATATCAAGGCACACAAGGCAAGCGCGGGTGCCGAGAGAGGGGGAGGAAGATAGCCAAAAGGCGGAAGAAAATCCTACCCAGAAGAATCAGTGCATCGGAGTCAGCAGAGGTGGCAGAAGCACCAAGATTCATGCCGTCGTGGATGCTCTTGGCAACCCCATCCATGTCCAGCTTTCTGCTGGGAACGTGCATGACGTAAAGGTCGCACAGGAGATGCTGGAAGCGGTCAAATTGCGTCCCGGAATGGCTGTTTTAGCCGACAAAGCCTACGGGAAATGGGAATTGCGGGAGTTTATCGCCAATATCGGCGCTGATTTCTGCATCCCTCCCAAGAGCAATGAATCCGATCCCTGGTTCGTGGATTGGTGGCTTTACAAGGAACGACATTTGGTGGAGACGTTTTTCTTGAAGTTGAAAGAATTTCGCCGCGTTGCTACCCGCTATGACAAACGCGCTGACCGCTTTCTCGCTTTCGTTCATTTGGCTTGTATCCGTATTCTTCTTGCATAATTTACTGGATTATGCTTTTAGAAACAGACTCTAGTTTAACTGAACTCTGATTAAAAACATGCACAAACAAAAATTGGCAAGGGGAGACGTTCGAGGCCT
>CADBCX010000194.1 GCA_902793245.1 uncultured Eubacteriales bacterium
CTTTTCCCTCGCTTTCTTGGGCCAGAAGCCCTCAAGCTTTCGTAATCCCCTGCGCGGCAGGCGGAGGTTGTCGGTTTATTCCAACGGTGTAATATCGCCAAATGTGGGTCCAGGGCGGTCACCGCCCTGGTGCAGGGTTTAGGGGCCGCACAGGCCCCTGTTTCGTTACCCTTCACAACATGGCTGTTAAGAATTTAGAAAAAGAAAAGTATCATTCATACGTCAGCACGGCTTTATCGCCCGCCTTCTCCCGGATGTAATCCAGCACGAGCTGAAAATCCTCCCGGGGCACGAACACCTGCACGCCTCCCACCAGCCCCCTGACCCAGATCAAGCCGATCTTTTTCTTCACCTGGATCTTCCGGATGGCTTTGAAATCGAGATAATGGGTGTCCTTGCCGGAGATGCCGACGTGCTTCACGTATTCATCGTTCATTTCAAACCTCTGGTAAGTTTTGCCGGCCAGCTTGATTTCCAGCAGCCACCACAGCAGTGCGGGCAGGCCTACCATGCCGGCCACGAGTCCCAGGCCGCTGAGCATGATGGTTTGAAATATCCGGGAGCCCATGCTCACCAGCGCCATGACGCCGAAGATCACCAGCGAAATAATCAGGCAGACCGTGACCATGAACTTGAACTGTTCGATCTTTTGGCTGTTGCCCATTTCGGTTTTCCAGCGGTAAAAACCGTCGGGGTCCTGCCGGACGCGGTCCGGATACTCAAAGCTTTCAAAAAACATGGGAGTTCCTCTTTCCTTCGGTTCGTCCGATGCTTCGCCGCGGAATACGGCATAATCGCTTCCATTAATATATCATATTGTCCGCCTCTTTTCAACCTGAAAGCGGCGTATGCGGTTTACAAAAACTGGGAAAAGCATTATTTGTTTATCATGTATCAATTTTTGCTTTTTTCGCAAAAAATGAAAAAAAGAATGTTTACTTTTTTTAGCGAATGTGCTACAATAACGGCAGACTGGAACGGAAAACGGAGACAAACGGAAGATATATTTCCGCGCTTTCCTTCCGCCGCCCAAAATGGTCTCTTATCAGCGTGTGAACGCTGTGAGAAAAACGCGGCACAGCCGCAAAATAAAAAAGGAGGAACCCCGTATGAAGAAAGTTCTTGCTCTGGTTCTGGCTCTCATGATGGTGCTCGGCTGCATCAGCTTTGCCAGCGCGGAAGACAAGATCAAGCTGGTCGTTTGGTCCTTCACCAACGAACTGCAGGGCATGATCGAAAAGTATTATCTGCCCAACCATCCCGAACTGGAAATCGAATTCCAGATTTATCCCACTGACGGCAACGCCTACACCACCAAGGTGGACAACCTGCTGGGCGCCAATGCCACCAGCGAAGAAGCTCCCGACATCTTCACCCTGGAAGCTGCCTTCGTGAAGCACTATGTGGAAATGGATTGGACCGGCGACCTCAAGTCCATCGGCTTCACCGATGACGAACTGTCCGTCGCGTTCCCCGTGATGGCTCAGATCGGCCAGAACTCTGCCGGCGTCCAGAAGGGCCTGTCCTGGCAGTCCACCCCTGGCGTTCTGATGTATCGCGCTTCCCTGGCTGAAAAGTACCTGGGCGTCACTTCTCCCGAAGAAATGCAGGCCAAGGTTGCCGATTGGGACACCTTCCTGGAGACCGCCGAAGAACTGAAAGAAAAGTCTGAAGGCGCCTGCAAGATGGTCATCGGCTCCGGCGACATCTGGAACGCTTATCAGTATCAGCGCAGCGAAGGCTGGGTCGTGGATGGCAAGCTGAACATCGACGACGAACTGCTGGACTTCGAAGAACTGTGCAAGACCCTCGAACAGGACGACCTGACCCACAAGGGCGGCGCCTGGAGCGAAGTCTGGTTTGCCGGTATGCGCGGCGAACTGGAAACCCTGTGCTACTTCCTGCCCACCTGGGGCCTGCATTACACCCTGAAGCCCAACTGCGTGGCTGGCTGGGATGCTGAGAACCCCGATTCCGAAGAGAACATCAAGAACGCGACCGAAAACGGCACCTATGGCGACTGGCGCATCACCGACGGCCCCGTGGCTTACAGCTGGGGCGGCACCTGGATGGGCATCAACGCTGCCAAGGCCGAAACTGCTGACGACGCCAAGAAGGCCGCCATGCATGACCTGATCAAGTTCTTCACCCTGGACGACGAATTCCTGACCCAGTACGCTGCTGACAGCGGTGACTTCGTTGGTTCTGCCAAGGCCGTGGAAACCATTCTGGCCAACGGCGGCACTCCCAACCCCTTCTTGGGCGGCCAGGATCACTATGCCATCTTCGCTTCCGCCGCGGCTCTGGCCAACGGCTCTCTGATGAGCGAATATGACGACACCATCAACGGTCTGTGGAACGACTATGTGACCACTCCTTACACCAAGGGTGAAAAGGATCTGGACACCTGCCTGGCCGAATTCAAGACCGCTGTTGCCGCCGCTATCACCACCATCACCGTGGAATAATCGGCGACTGACCCGATCAACTGGTTACTGACAAAGTAGCCTCGCGGGGCTGTCTCTGCCTGACGGCTGAGGCAGCCCCGTTTTCCGTCTGGTTCATGCGGGGAAACCAGAATAGAGGAAGAGAGTGCAGAGTTCAGCGCACAGATTGTTGCTTTCCGGATTGCCTTTGCCACCCTATCTGTACTCTGAACTCTGTACTCTGTACCCTCTCCGCATTTCCATACGGACGGGATGACCAGATATATTTTAGAAACGGGGTGTAATGTATGCAAACGCAGCCAGCGGTCAAGCAGAAGCGCAAATCTGTCAGCTACAGCCGCTACGGTTACTACTTTGTTGCTCCCTTCTTTATCACGTTCCTGATCTTCGGCCTCTATCCCATCCTGTTCACCTTCAAAACCTCCGTCACCGACGCCGTGGGCTGGGAAAAGGTGCTGAACAACAGCATCATCGGCTTTGAAAACTTCCGCCAGCTCTTTGATTCCAATTCTCTGGTGTTCGACAAATTCTGGGGCGCCATGGGCAACACCATGATCATCTGGTTCTTCAACTTCGTGCCCCAGCTGGGCCTGGCCCTGATCCTGGCCTCCTGGTTCACCGATACTCGCATCCACCTGAAAATGCAGGGCTTCTTCAAGGTGACCATCTTCATGCCCAACATCATCACCGCCGCTACCATCGGTATGCTGTTCATGAGCTTCTTCGCCTTCCCCATCGGGCCTGTGAACACCTTCGTGCAGACCTCCGGCATCGCCAACATGCCCATCGAGTATTTCCGCTCGGTGGCCTGGAGCCGGGGCCTGATCTCCTTCATCCAGTGGTGGATGTGGTGCGGCAATACGATGATCGTTATGATCGCCGGCATCAGCGGCATCAACCCCAGCCTGTTTGAAGCCGCCCTGGTGGACGGCTGCACCAGCCGCCAGATCTTCTGGAAAATCACCCTGCCCCTCATCAAGCCCATCCTGGTCTATAACCTGACCACCTCCCTGGTCGGCGGCCTGACCATGTTCGATATCCCCCACATGATGACCCAGGGCAACCCCAACGAAACCACCAACACCGTGGCCCGCTTCATCTACATGCAGGGCTTCACCGGTTCCCGGAACTTCAATATGGCTTCCGCCGCTTCCGTGGTGCTGTTCGGCATCATCATCATCGGCTCCCTGCTGATCCGGTATCTGCTCAACGACCGCGACCCCAAGCCCGCGAAGGGAGGTAAGTAAGATGAAAAAGACACGGAAAATCATCTTCCTGGTGTTCATGGCGATTACCATCATCGCCATGTTCCTGCCCATCGCTTCCTTCAACGACAACTCCGCCGCCGCGCTCGATTCGGATATCGCGAAAGCGCAGGAAAAGGTGAACAGCGCGCAGACCCAGCTGGACCGCTGGATCGCGGGCGGTAAAAAGAGCGAAGCCGACATCCAGAAGCAGCGCGACAAGGTGGCCAAGGAACAGGCCAAGCTGGACGATCTGCTTGCCCAGCAGGCTGCCGCCACCAGCAGCAGCGGAAATGGCCTGAGCTATTCCCTGCTTCCCGGCAAGCTGCCCGGGGAACTGGAAATCGATATGCAGGTCGTCAACCAGTACAAGACCTACCAGTGGAACTTCGATGCCTATTATGCCTGCATCTGGGCTGCGTTCGCCTTGTTCATTATCGCAGCCGCGCTGGTGGTGCTGGCAGGAGACAAGCTGGCCAGCAAGCTGTATACCATTTCCTCCTTCTGCCATCTGATCGGTATTTTCCTGATTTGCTACGTCATCCTCCGTTTGGCCGCGTTCCCCATCAAGCTGCCTTACGGCAACGCGAGCATTCACACCATCATTGCCGTGCTGCTGATCTTCTGCCCCATCGTGGCCTTCGCCGCGCATATCACCGGCGTCCAGAACAGCAAGCGCAGCATGATCTATGTGTTCTGCTCCTTCCTGAGCGCGCTGGCGATCGTGCCCTTCTGGATCATGATCGTGAACGCCACCCGTTCCAGCCAGGCCATCCAGCAGGGGGTCAGCCTGATTCCGGGCTCTTACCTCAACTACAACTGGAACGTTCTGGCCACCAAGGGATTTAATGTGGCGATCGGTTTTAAGAACAGTGCGATCATCGCCTTTGGTTCCACGATTCTGAGCGTGTACTTCTCTGCAATGACTGCCTATGGGTTCAAGGTTTATCAGTTCAAGGGAAACAAGTTCCTTTATGCAGTGGTTATGGCTATTATCATGATTCCCGGACAGGTCACCGGCACCGGTTTCTTCATGTTCATGTATCAGTTGGGCTGGGTGGATAACCGCTTGGCGCTGATTATTCCGTCCATTGCGGCAGCAGCCACCGTGTTTTTCTTCCGGCAGTATCTGGAGGCGAATCTTCAGATTTCTCTGGTTGAAGCGGCTCGGATTGACGGTTGCGGTGAGTTCAGGACGTTCAATCGGATCATTTTGCCGATCATGGTACCTGCCATGGCAACCATGGGTATCATGGCGGTCATCGGATCCTGGAACAACTATCTGACTCCGTTGATGCTGTTTACCAAGCCTGACCTGAAGACCCTGCCGATGATGGTGAACGAACTGCGCGGTGATATCTACCGTACAGAGTACGGTTCCATCTACCTGGGCCTGACCCTGACGGCATTGCCGCTGATTATCGTGTACTTTGCCTTCAGCAAATACATCATTGCGGGTGT
>CADBCX010000195.1 GCA_902793245.1 uncultured Eubacteriales bacterium
GCGGTTATCTTGTCCGGGCTGAGATCGACCGAAACAAGCAATGTCCGCATCAAGCGGACTTGCGCCGATTGAGGTCGCGGACACTCACCGCCCTGGTGCGGGTTTCAGGGGCCGCACAGGCCCCTGCTTCGTTACCCTTCACAACATAGATGTTATCAAAAACTGAGCATTTATGGAAAATTGAGATCATTCTATCACTCCACACGCATTCTCTCCCGTATTAAACAGAAAGAGCTTATGATGAAAGATGCCCGCATCCTGAAAAGGGAACGGTTCACGCCCCTGACCTACGCGCTGTTGGCGGCGGCGCTGCTGCTGACGATGATCTTCTGCGTGTGCGTGGGCAGCGTGCGCATTTCTTTTTCGGACACCGTCACCGTCATATGGCGCGCGCTGTGGGGCCAGCCCATCCCGCAGGGTACCGCCAAAAACATCATCCTGAACGTGCGCCTGCCCCGGGTGCTGTGCGTCACGCTGTCGGGGGCTGCGCTGTCCCTGTGCGGCGCGGCGATGCAGGGGCTGCTTCGCAATCCCCTGGCCGACGGCTCCACCATGGGCGTGTCCTCCGGCGCGGCGCTGGGCGCGGTCATCGCCATGGCGGCGGGATTCACCCTGCCCGGCTCCAATTACGGCGGCGTCATGGTCACGGCCATGGCCTTTGCCTTTGGGTCGCTGGTGCTGATTCTGTCGCTGGCCTTTGCCCTGGACCGTTCCCTGGCCACCAATAGCATCATCCTCATCGGCGTGATTTTCACCATGTTCATTTCCAGCGTCATCTCGCTGATTATCACCTTTGCCAGCGACCACACCCGCTCCCTGGCGTTCTGGACGCTGGGCTCCTTTTCCGGCGTCAATTACACCCAGGCCGGGCTGCTGTTCCTGGCGCTGGCGGTTTGCGGCGGCGTGATCATCGGGCACAGCCGGGAGCTGAACGCCTTTGCCATCGGGGAGGACAACGCCCGGCACATCGGCGTGAACGTCAAGCGGGTGAAGCTCGTCATCCTGATCGCCGTGTCCATGCTCATCGGCGTGTGCGTGTCCGTTTCCGGCACGGTCAGCTTTGTGGGCCTGGTCATGCCCCACATCGCCCGGATGCTGGTGGGCCCCAACCACAAGCGGCTGCTGCCCGCGTCGCTGTTTTCCGGGGCCATTTTCCTGCTGCTGGCTGACCTGACCGCCCGCACGCTGGTCAGTCCCATTGAGCTGTCCATCGGCGTGGTTACGTCGATCGTCGGCGCGGTGGCGTTTGTGATCATCTTCTACCGCACCAGAAAGGCCGGGTGAGCGCCATGCTGACAGTGAACCGTGTATCCGTGCGCTACGACGATTTTGCCGCGGTGAACGACCTGTCCTTCCGCCTGGAGGAAGGGCAATGGCTGATGCTGGCCGGTCCCAACGGCGCGGGCAAATCCACGCTGATCGAAGCCATCGCCCAGGGCGTGCCGTATACCGGCAGCATCCAATGGAAAGGAACCGACATTCGCTCCTTGAAGCCCGCCCAGTTGGCCCGGCGCGTCGGCGTTTTATCGCAAAAAAACACCGTGGGCTACGCCTACACGGTGGAGGAAGTGGTAGGCCTGGGGCGGTACGCATACAAGTCCGGCTTTTTTTCCGGCAGGGATGACGGCGGAAAAACGCAGGTTGAACGGGCCTTGGAGCTGACCGGCCTGACGAGCCTGCGCCGCGCCAGCATGCTCACCCTGTCCGGCGGCGAAACCCAGCGGGTGTTTCTGGCCCAGGTGTTCGCCCAGAACCCGCAGGTATTGATCCTGGATGAGCCTGCCAACCATCTCGATCTCAAGTACCAGCAGCACATTTTTTCGCTGATTCAGGACTGGCTGAAACAGCCGGAGCGGGCGGTGCTGTCCGTGGTGCACGACCTGAGCCTGGCCCGGCGGTACGGCACCCACGCGGTGCTGATGCATCACGGGAAGAGCGTTTCCCAGGGAGAGATCGGCGGCGTGCTGACACCGGACAACCTGGCCCACGTCTACGATATGGACGTGTACGCCTGGATGCAGGACATGCTTTCGCAATGGAAATAAAAAAATGAACCAGGAGCGAGAAATTTTCGCTCCTGGTTTTCTGCTGCACCGCCGTCAGCTTCTGGCGACTCTGCGCTGTAACATATTGTAAATCCACAGCAGGATGCACGCGCCGCCCACCGCCACCAGCAGGCTGTACAGGTTGAAGCCGTCCACGCCGCCCCAGCCCAGCAGCGACGCCGCGAAGCCGCCCACCGCGGAGCCCAGGATGCCCACCAGGATGTTTCCGGCCCAGCCCCTGCGCTCGCCCATGATCAGCCCGGCGATCCAGCCCGCCACAGCGCCCAGCGCCAGCCACAAAAGAATGTTCATTCGCTTTCCCTCCTTCACATGATTTGATGACTCCCATCATCCGTTTTATCATATGCCGGAGAGCTGAAAACGAAACTGTTTGTTTTTCCCAGGTTACGAAAGGTAAAATCATTTGTGGGGGAAACCGCTCTTTGGACTCCAAAGAGCGGTTTCCCCCACACCCCTTTCCGAGAAAACCATAAAGTATTATAAATGCCGCTTAATGCCTATAGCCTAATCCCTCTTAACCCTTGCAGTCGATCACCATTTCCGTTTCCCCGTCGAACAGGTACACGCTGTCGTAGGGGATGGAGAAGGTGATGTCCGCGTCGGTTTCGGGGGTATCGTGGCTGTCCACCTTCAGGATGGCCCGGTCGCTGCCCGCGTTGACGTACACGTTGGTGTTGTCGCCCAGCATTTCGGTCAGCTCCACGTTGCAGGTGATTTCATAAGCGTTTTCGCAGCTGCCCAACCTGATGCCCTCGGGCCGGAAGCCGAACACGATGTCCTTGCCCTCGTACTTCTGGATGGACGGCAGCTTCTTGCTCAGATCCAGCGGAATGTCGCCGAAGTGAATCGTGCCGTTCTTCACGGTGCCCTTGAGGAAATTCATGGGCGGCTCGCCGATGAAGCCCGCCACGAACACGTTCTGCGGCTCGAAATACAGCTGGTAGGGCGTTCCGACCTGCTGGATGTAGCCGTCCTTCATCACCACGATGCGGTCGGCCAGGGTCATAGCTTCGGTCTGGTCGTGGGTCACATAGATGGTGGTAGCGCCGGTATTCTGATGAATCTGGGCGATTTCATAGCGCATGGTCACGCGCTGCTTGGCGTCCAGGTTGGACAGCGGCTCGTCCATCAGGAACACGCCCACCTTGCGGATGATGGCCCGGCCGATGGCGACGCGCTGGCGCTGGCCGCCGGACAGGGCCCGGGGCAGGCGGTCCAGGTAATCCGTCAGGCCCAGGATACCCGCGATTTTCTTCACCCGCTCCTCGATAATGTCCTCGTCCACGCCCTGCAGGGTCAGGCCGAAGGCGATGTTATCGTACACTGTCATCTGGGGATAAAGCGCGTAGCTCTGGAACACCATGGCGATTTCCCTTTCGCGGGGCCCCATCTCGTTGGCCCGCTTGCCGTTGATGAGGAATTCACCGTTGGAAATATCCTCCAGGCCCGCGATCATGCGCAGGGTGGTGGATTTTCCGCAGCCGGAGGGGCCGACGAAAACAACAAACTCCCCTTTTTCAATCTCCAGATTGAAATTGTGAACGGCGTGGAAGCCGTTGGGGTAGATTTTGTTGATGTTTTTCAGCGTCAGGTAGGCCATGGTATTACCTCCTCAAATCATTTGAGTCATGGACAAAACGGATGTTTTTTGATATAATAGCCGTGACAACACACTCGGGATAAAGGAGTGCCGGGCATGAATGAGATCATTTACGCGGGGCGTCATGAAATGATGCTGGCGGTGAAGCGCCACGCCCACGAAAGCTGGGAATTTGTTTACTGCACCGAAGGCAGCGGCGTGTTTTCGTTCGACGGCGGAGAGCTGAGCTACCGCAAGGGCGATGTGGTGGTCATCCCGCCGCTTCTCCCCCACGCCAACGCCAGCAAGGACGGATTTGAAAACATCCATCTGAACATCAGCCTGCCCACCCTGACCGATATGACGCCTTCCATCATCCAGGACGAGGGCAACCATTTCCTGCTGGACGCTTTCCGCGCCTCGCTGTACCACTACCAGTCCTCCCGCCCGGAGAAGGCGATTTTCCTTTCCGCCTACGGCAACCTGATCTGCTGCTACCTGGCCGCATACAATAAGGACAAGCGGCGCTCCCCCGTGGTGGAGGAAATCGAACGGGACATCCTGGAGCATTTCGACGACCCGGGCTACGAGCTGGACGAATACCTGCGCTCCATGCCCTTCAACTACGACTACCTGCGCAAGCTGTTCCAGAAGGAAATGCTGGTGACGCCCCACCAATACCTGAACAACAAGCGATTGCAGGTGGCGGCGGAAGCCCTGGTGAGCGCGGAAATGACGGGGGTTTCCGTCACCGACGTGGCGCGGATGTGCGGTTTCCGGGAACCGCTGTACTTTTCCCGGATGTTCAAGAAAAAGTACGGGGTCGCTCCCAGCTTCTATGTGCAGTCCCGCCAGAAGAGCAGCAACGCGCCCATCCTCAATTCCGATCTGCTGAAGGTGCTGCCGGAAGAAAAATGACTATGCCAACCGCTTGACCTCCGTGTAGCACAGCAGGAAGGGGGCCACGCCCTTGGCATCGTTCTTCACCACCGGCTCGGAGATGTAGTAGGCGTAGGAGCCGTCCCGGCGGCGGTTGTCCTCGGGGCCGAGGCCCGCCACCAGGCAGATATGATCCAGGCACAGCGCCCCGTCCTGGAAGGTGAGGCAGGTGTTCACCAGGCCGTCGAAGGTCTTTTTGCCCTTCGCCGCGTATGCCGCGGGCAGGACGCCCAGGCGCGCGCCTTTCAGCATGGCGTAGGCCACCATGGCGCTGCCGCTGCTTTCCAGGTAGTTGCCTTCCCGGTTGGCCTGATCCACCACCTGCCAGTACATGCCGGTTTCATCGTCGGCGAACTTGGCAATGTCCTCCATCAGCCGGCGGAAGATGTCAGCCAGGCCGGTTTTTCCATCGCTGTCGGGCAGGATCTCCAATAAATCAGCCAGCGCCACGGAGAACCAGCCGATGGCCCGCAGCCAGAAGTTTCGGCTCAGGCCGGTGGCCTTATCGCACCAGAAGGCCTGGCGGCTAAAGTCGTAGCCGTGGTAATACAGGCC
>CADBCX010000196.1 GCA_902793245.1 uncultured Eubacteriales bacterium
GCAGGCGCTTTTCTTTCCTGGAGACCGCTTTCGCCGCCAATTCATATGCCTCGGTCAGAGAAAGGCTTTCCTGGTGGGGCAGCACGGAAAGCGGATTGACAGACAGCGTATCATGGGAAGGCATGAAACCGTATGCCCGCACATAAGCGGCGGTCACATTTCCCTGCCAGCGGGTGTATCGTCCATACTCTTTTTCCCAGTCCCTTGTATGCTGGGCATTTTCTTTCTCCAGGGCTTTTCTCTCCCAAATGGATTCAAACGCACGGCTTTCGTATGCGTCCATCAGGGAGAAGGCGTCCTGGAGCGACAGCGCATTTTTTTCGGAGAATGTATTGCTTTCCGCCTGGGATACGGAAATAATGGAAACGAGAAACAGGGAGACAGCGATCAGGAGAATAGAAAGCCGATTGCGTTTTTTCATCATTTCGATACCAGCTTCTTTCCTTTATTTCAGCCGTTTCTTGGGAAACTCCAGGCTGAATTTGGCATTCCCGTCCCCGTCCACTTTCAGCAGCACAGCGGCGTCATAGAGCTTTCCGGTTTTCTGCGAACGAAAGCCCTGCACATTGACACGCCCATCCCGCAGCAGTGCGGCGGCGATTTCCGGGGCCATTTGTTTTCCCTGCTTGTTGAAAAAAAAGCAGTCCTTCCAGATGGCGAAGTGGCAGCGGGGGTTTTGACAGATGTAGCCCGCGTTCTTTTCCAGGATTGGCGCACCGCAGTGCGGGCATACGCCCATGATTTTGTGATTGTTCGGAAACAAACGCTCAGTTCCGGGTTTTCGCTCGGCGGTTTTACTCAGGTCTTGCAGCATGACCGTGATGTCTGCGATAAAAGCCGCAGCATCCGCTTCGCCGTTTTCAATGGCTTTCAGCCGGGTTTCCCATTCTGCTGTCAGCGTCGGGGATTTGAGCATGTCGGGCAGAATGGTGATGATCCCGATGCCCTTCCGCGTCGGCACCAGGGATTTCGTTTTCTTATCACCCTTCCGTTCCAAAAAACCGCAGGAGATGAGCTTTTCCAGGATACCGGCGCGGGTAGCGGGCGTCCCCAGCCCCTTTCGTTCGGTATCCTCTGGCATGTCATCCGCGCCCGCCGTTTCCATTGCGGCCAGCAGCGTATCTTCGGTGTAATGCTTGGGCGGGGTGGTTTTCCCTTCCTTCACAGAAGCATCCATGGGATATAGTTCCTGTCCCTCTTTCAGTGCGGGCAGGGCAGGCTGCGTCTCCCGGTCCCGGTCAGCGCGGCTTCCTAAGCTGCCCTGGAACGTGGCTTCGGGAATTTTCCAGCCCATTTTTGTGACAATCTTGCCGTGCGCGGTGAAGGTCATTCCTTCGCATATCAGGGTGATGGTGGTTTCTTCGTATTCCATATCCTCGCCCAGCGCGGCCAGCAGGCGCACGGAAATCAGCTGCAAAATGTCCAGTTCCCCGGCAGGGAGATCATTCAGCACTGTTTGCGGCATTTCCGCCGTGGGGATGATGGCGTGATGGTCGGACACCTTATCGTCGTCGATGACCTGTTCGGGATGAAAGGTCAGACGCAGGCCCGCCGTAAATAAAAACGCCCCGGCCACAGATTGGGCGAGGCTGGGCAGCATCCGTTCCATATCGCCGGTCAGATACCGGCTGTCCGTTCGGGGGTAGGTAACGATGCGCTTTTCATAGAGGGCTTGGGTGTAGTCCAGAGTTTGCTGGGCGCTGTATCCGAACAGGCGGTTGGCGTCCCGCTGCAAGGAAGTGAGGTCGTACAGCTTGGGCGGTTTCTCGGTGTGTCGCTTTTTCTGAATGTACTCCACCACGGCAGGCTTGCGCTGGCATTTCTGCGCGATCCTCTCCGCGTCCTCCCGGTTGTCCATGCGCCCGGTTGCAGCGGTTACGCCGCCGCCGTGAAGCTCAACGGTATAAAAGGGAGTGGGCTGAAAGCTGGTGATGCTTTCTTCCCGGTTCACGATCAGAGCCAGGGTGGGGGTCATAACGCGCCCGATGTTCAGGGTGGTGTCGTACAGCAGGGAATACAGGCGGCTGGCATTGATGCCCACCAGCCAATCCGCCTGCGCCCGGCACAGGGCCGCCTGGTACAGCCGGTCATAGTCCCGATCATCACGCATCTCCTGGAAGCCCTGCCGGATGGCGTTTTCCTCCATGGAGGAAATCCACAGCCGCTTCACCGGCTTTTTGCACCCGATCTGGTTATACACCAGGCGGAAGATCAATTCTCCTTCCCGCCCGGCATCCGTGGCGCAGACGATGGTATCCACGTCCTCCCGGTTCATGAGGCGCTCCAGGGTTTCAAACTGCTTCCGGGTGGCGTCGGAAACGGTATATTTCCACTGCTCCGGCAGGATGGGCAGATCCTCCCAGCGCCATTTTTCATACTTGGGGTTATAGTCCGGGGCCTGGGCCAGTTCCACCAGATGCCCAACGCACCAGCTCACGATGATGCTCAGTCCTTCGTAGTATCCATCCTTCTTTTCTCGGATGCCCAGCGCGGCGGAGATGGAGCCCGCAACGCTCGGCTTTTCAGCAACAATCAGTTTCATGCAGTCTTTCCTTTCCAAAAATCAAGGGCGGGATGCGTTCAACATCCCGCCCGGAGCGGTTATTCATCCGATTCTTCGTTTTCTTCCTCGGAATCCTCAAATTCCATTTCGTCCTCGTCGTATTCCGGCAGGTTCGGCGTATTCTTTTTCTGGTTCATGAAGAACCAGGCGGCAAAACCGCCGCCAGCCAGCAGGACGAGCAGCAGCAGGAGCAGGGCCGCCGTACCATCCGATTTCTTCTTTTCGGGTTCGGCGGGCGGCTGCGTGGGCTGAGGCGCGGCGGTGGGTTCGGGCGTGACATAAATGATTTGCGGGGTAGGCGTCGGAATGATCTCCTCATCCGTCAGCACGCTCATCAGGTCCCGGTCGTCCACCAGGTTCAGGAAGTAGGTTTCATAGATTTCGTTTGCTTCGTCGATGGGCTTGTCGTAGTCGATCACCATGTAATAAGTCTGCCCGTTGCGGCTCTGCACGGAAATGAACTGCTTGTTGGTGCTGGCCGAATACAGCACGTCGCGGGTCGCCATGTTGCCGTGCTGGGTGAAAGGCTGTCCGGGGCCTAGGGGAACATATTCGATTTCCGGCGTCGGTGTCGGCGCGGGTTCCGCCGTGGGCGGCGCGGTCACGATGATGACGATAGGCTCCTGCTTTTCAGGGGCGGTTGTGGCTGCGGGCGCTTTGGTAGGTTTTGCTTCATCGGTTTCCTTGGGTGTGCTCCCGGAACCACCGCCAGAGGGTTTCTTCGTGGGTTTCGGCGTAGGCGTCGGCGCGTCTGTGGCGGCGGGCTTTTGGGTCGCCGCAGGCTTTTTGGTAGGCTTCGGAGTGGGTGTGGGTTCCATGTAGTACGGGTTATCCAGCGTCACCGGGTCGCTGAAATTCCCGGCGTAGTCATAGGCGCGAATGGCAAGCTGCTTGTAGGTCAGCAGCAGTTCTTCCATCTGCACGTCCAGCGCGCCGTTTTCCAGGGTGGTGAACAGCAGGCCGTTGACCTGCACACCGGCAGCGCCGGAAAGATCGTCAGGCGCTTCCACATGCAGCACTTTTTCCCTGAATCCCGCGGTCACCACAGGAGCCTTGTGGTCGAACATCCTGATCTCTTTCGTAGTGTCAAAAGATTCCTCCCCACGCATGAGGCGCACGGTCAGAACACAGTTGGCGGTGACGGTCACATCAAGGTAGTAATACCCGTCTTTCAGGGCAAATTCCGTCTTATTGATCTCCAGCCATTCGCCGTCATCTAGGCGGTATTTCACCTTCTCCCACAGCGCTTCCGTCTGAGGCGTGACCTTGATACGCACAGCTTTTTCCGGCACATTGAACCAGCCGGACGGTGTTTTGATTTCCACCGTAAACAGGGCTTTCAGGTCAGCGGGCGACTGGTCAGCAGGCTGTTCCTGTTCGCCGGGCGTTACCTGTTCATTGCCGGTACTGTCATTTCCTGTTTCACCAGGCGTTTCGTCATCAGGAAGCAGGGGAATATGATCTCCGCTTTCCTGCTGTTCACCAGAAGCGGTCTGAGCTTCATTTGGACTGGACGCCTGTTCATCAGTTGCGCCGCCTGCGGTATCGGGTTCATTTTCCGGGACAGTGCCTGTGACTTCTCCAGGTTCGGCGGCACCGTCTGTATCATTTCCCTGAATAAACTCCGGCGCGTCCAGGATCACTTCACCGGGGTAGTTCGACCAGTCGTAAGGGTCTTGGCCTTCGTTGTTGGGGTTGATCGGTTCAGCCGCGCCGATGCCAACGCAGCCGGTCATGTACACCAGCAGCGTCAGCAGCAGAAAGGCGGACATCAGCAGCCCGCCCGGATTAAACTTCTTCATGTTCCATTCCCTCCTTTTCGGGTTCCGGTTCACTTTTCTTTTTAGCTTTCTTCCGAGGCTGCCCGGAAAAATCCGGCAGGGTGAAACCTTCCGTGTTGTCCTTTTCCTCGGAGAAAAGGGATTCGCCCTTGGGCTGAATCCCCTGCATGATCTGTTCCAGATTGTCAATGCCTACCCGGTATTTGCGGATGATGCCGACAATCTCCAGGTTTTCTTCTTCCGTGATTGCCTTTTCCAGTTCCGCGTTCTGTTCCAGGGCCTTGGCGATTGCCGCCTGGTTTTCCCGGTAAGCGCGTTTATGCTGTTCCAGGCTCAAACGATTGCTTTTCTTTCTGCTCATAATATCCTTCCTTAATAGAAGCGGCCATATCCCGCAAAGTGCTCCTGCCAATAGGAATCGGTCAGGTCAGCATAAGTGCAAGGATTTCCGCAGTGAATCATTCGGTTGTTGCCCACATACAAGCCGCAGTGGGTGATGCCGCTTTCGCCCTCAATGGTTCCCTGGAAAAACACCACGTCGCCGGGCCGGGCGTTTTCCGGGCTGACGTTCCGGCTGCTGTCATACAACCCCTGCGCGCCCTGGTGCCCGAAGGAGGCCACGCCGCTGTTGTTGAATATCCAGTAGATAAAACCGGCGCAGTCAAAGCCTGTGTTGGGATGGTGCCCGCCCCAGACATAGGGATAGCCCAGGTATTGATTGGCTTCCTTTACCAGCGCGGCAAACTTGGGATCAGCGTCCAAAAGCTCCTGGGGTACGTC
>CADBCX010000197.1 GCA_902793245.1 uncultured Eubacteriales bacterium
AAAGCCTGGCACGGAAAACCGAAGCTTTTCCGAACGCAACTCTCGGTGTCATCCTGAGCGCGTTCGGCCGCGAAGGACCTCACAACTTTTCCTGATAAAAACGCAAGGAGGAACAACGACCATGAAAAAGACCATTGCCCTGCTGCTGGCGCTGCTGCTGACCTTCACCTGCGCCGTCGCCCTGGCCGGGGATGACATAGACGCCAAGAAAAAAGTAAGCAAACTGGAAATCGGCAGCCTGCCCGCCAAGACCGCCTATGTGGTGGGCGAAAAGTTCAGCCTGGAAGGCGGCACCGTGATCGTGACCTACGAGGACGGCTCCACCGACGAAGTGCCCATGACCGCCAAAGGCCTGAGCATCAAGGAGCCCGGCATGAAAGCCTCCGGAACCAAGACCGTGACCATCAAGGCCGGCAAGAAGCAGGCCCGCTTCACCGTGGACGTGGCCAACAACAGCTTCTTCGTGACCTATGACCTGAATTACGACGGCGCGCCCAAGGCCGAGCAGGTGGAAACCGTCAAGGGCCAGAAGGCCGAGGACAAGCAGCCCGCCCGGGACGGCTACACCTTCGCGGGCTGGTACGTGAACCCCGACTTCACCGAACCCTACAACTTCAAAAATGAAATCACCGGCGACGTCAACCTGTTCGCCCTGTGGACGCGGAACGGCGCGGAGAACGCCGACGTGACCTTCGATTACGGCTATTACGGCAAGAAGATCGCTTCCTACAGCTATCCCGTGGAAATCGGCACCCCCGTCGCCAAGCCCCAGGCCGACCCCGAGCGGGTGGGCTACGCCTTCGACAAGTGGGTGAACGCCGACGGCAGCGCCTATGACTTCGCCGCCCCCATCGCCGGCCCCGTCACCATCACCGCTTCCTGGACCAAGACTCAGGAGGGCGTCGCCACCTTCGTGTTTGAAGCGGAGGACACCAACCTGACCGGCAAGACCGGCCCCGCCGTGTCCGGCACCGCCAACGAGATCGGCATGATCATGCTCAAGGAAGACCGGAACTGCTCCAACGACCGCTGCGTGGGCTATCTGTACTCCTTCGGCAACAGCCTGGAATTCTACTTCGCTTCCGACGTGGAAACCAGCAACGCCACCATCGCCCTCAGCCTGTCCGCCGAAATGGGCAATGTGAGCCTGAACGAAGGCAACTACGGCATCTACCTGAACGATCAGAAGCTGAGCTATGAGCCCATCGTGATCGACGACGTGCCGGACTTTGACGCGGTGCTGTACGTGGCGGACTGCCCGAACTTCCGCACCTATGTGGTCGCCCAGGGCATCACCCTCAAGCAGGGCGCGAACCTGGTGAAGGTGGTCACCGAGAACAACGAATCCTATCCCGGCTCCACCATGACCGCCCACGCGCCCCTGGTGGACTGCCTCAAGATCGACACCGACGCGGTGCTCATCTGGGACGAGAACTTCGGCGTGCCCGCTTTGGAGAACTATAAGAAGTGATGAAGGCATTAGGGATTAGGCAATAGGCAATAGGCATTAGGGATTAGTGTTTCATCAATTGACTGAGAAGCTTGGGTTGATTTTCATTGGAATCCACGATATAAAACTAATGCCTAATGCCTAATCCCTATTGCCTCGCTTGTCAAAGGAGATGGTACACCGTGACGAATCAAAAAAAGGCCCGGCCCAAGAAGAGCAAGGCGGTCGTCATCTGGGCGATATTCGCCGTGATCATCCTGCTGGTGGGCAGCGTGGCCAATTACCTGGTAAAGGGCTTGCCGGGCAATCTGAACAATGTGTTCAGCGGGCCTATGGGCTGGCTGGGGGAAAAGATCGGCTTTGACCTGAGCGCGGGCGGCATGAACGGCCTGATGGACACCGTGTTCGGCGGGCAGCGGCCCATCTACAACACCGACGTGGTTTCCATGTACCCGGCCCAGAAAGCCACCAACAAGGCCGAAGCCTTCGCCAACGCCCAGGCAGTGAACCGCAGGCTGGCGGAGGAGGGCTTCGTGCTGCTGAAAAACCAGAACGCCGCCCTGCCCCTGCCCTCCGGCGCGAAGATTTCCGTGTTCGGCAAGAACAGCGTGAACCTGAGCTACGGCGGTTCCGGTTCCGGCGGTTTTGATACCAGCAACAACCAGGACCTGTACGCCAGCCTCCAGGCGGCGGGCTTCACCGCCAACAGCGCGCTCAAGAGCTTCTATGAGAACAGCGGCCAGTCCGGCAACGCCCGCTCCGCCAACTCCAGCGACCTGGACAGCGGCAGCAACCAGCGCATCGCCACGGCGGAAACGCCCCAGAGCAAGTACACCGACAGCGTGAAAAAGAGCTACGCTTCCTATAAGGACGCGGCGCTGGTGGTGATCACCCGCATCGGCGGCGAGGGCTTCGACCTGCCCCGCTACCAGGGCACCACCGAGGGCGCGACGGCTGCCGACAGCCATTACCTGGAACTGGACAAGAACGAGATGGATTTACTGGCCGCCGTGACCGACGGCACCTTTGACCGGGTGGTGGTGCTGTTCAACACGCCCTCCAGCTTTGAAGCCACCTTCCTGACGGATTCCGCCTACGCCGCTTTCGCGGACAAGATCGACGCGGCGCTGTGGATCGGCTTCACCGGCTCCAACGGCATTTCCGCCCTGGGCGACATCCTCAAGGGCGACGTGAACCCCTCCGGCCGCCTGGTGGATACCTGGGCGGCGGACTTCACCAAGAACCCCGCCTTCATCAACTTCGGCACCGGCTGCCTGCCGGACAGCACCGACAAGTATGACGGCGGCATGTACTATTCCGTGGACTATGAGGAAGGCATCTACGTGGGCTACCGCTACTACGAGACCCGCGGCTTCACCGACGGCGAGGAATGGTACAAGGCCAACGTGGTGTTCCCCTTCGGCTACGGCCTGAGCTACACCGACTTTGAGTGGACGGTGGGCGAACCCTCCGCCACGGAGATCGAAGCGGGAACCGCCATCACCGTGCCCGTCACCGTGAAGAACACCGGCAAGACGGCGGGCAAGGACGTGGTGGAGCTCTACGCCTCCGCGCCTTATACCGAGGGCGGCATTGAAAAGGCCTACAAGGTGCTGGTGGGCTTCGCCAAGACCGGCCTGCTGCAGCCCGGCGCTTCCGAGACCGTGACGCTTTCCTTCGACCCCTACGCCGCGGCCAGCTACGACTACCGGGACGCCAACGGCAACGGCTTCAACGGCTATGAGCTAGAAGAAGGAGACTACACCCTGTTCGTGTCCCGCAACGCCCATGAGGCGGTGCAGGAAATCGCCCTGACCCTGGCCGAGGGCATCCAGATCGGGGAAGACCCGGTGACCGCCAACGAAGTGGTGAACCGCTACACCGATATGGACGAGTACCTGGACAGCGACTGGCAGCTGGACACCCAGCTGAGCCGCGCCGACTGGGAAGGCACCTGGCCCACCGCTCAGACCGCCGAAACCCACGCGGGCACCGAGGAGCTGTACGAGCAGATCAAGGACGTGGAGCCCAACAATCCCACGGACTTTGACGAGGAAGAATATCCCTGGTTCGACGAGGAACCCACCGTGACCCTGCGCGACCTGCTGCCCGCGACGGCGGCGGACGGGTATCACGCCCTGGTCGCCTATGACGACGAGCGCTGGGACACTATCCTGGACGCCTGCAACGACGAGGAAATGCTCAACCTCATCAACAACGGCGCGTACCACACCCTGGCCATGGAAACCGTGGGCCTGCCCTCCACGCTGCACGGCGACGGCCCTGCGGGCTTCACCTGCTTCATGAACAGCGAGCAGGTCAACGGCACCTGCCAGTACGTGTCCGAGCCGGTGATGGCCTCCACCTGGAACGTGGCCCTGATGGTGGAAATGGGCGAAGCCCTGGGTGAGGAAGGCGTGATCGGTGACAAGGCTACCGGCCAGCCCTATTCCAGCATTTACGCCCCCGGCGTGAACATCCACCGCACGCCCTTCGGCGGCCGCTGCTCCGAGTATTTCTCCGAAGACCCCTTCATCTCCGGCATGATGGGCGCGGCGGAAATTCAGGGAATGCAGAACCGGGGCGTCATCCCCACCGTGAAGCACTTTGTCGCCAACGAGCAGGAGACCCACCGTTCCATCGGCGGCGACCTGAGCTGGCTGAGCGAACAGACTTTGCGCGAAATTTACTTGAAGCCCTTTGAATACACCGTCAAGGTGGGCGAAGCCCGCGGCCTCATGAGCTCCTTCAACCGCATCGGCGCCCGCTGGACCGGCGGCGACTACCGGCTGCTGACGGAAATTCTGCGCAATGAGTGGGGCTTCAACGGCTACGTGATCTGCGACTTCAACACCATTCCCCAGTACATGATCCCCCGCCAGATGTTCTACGCGGGCGGCAGCCTGGACCTGGCTACCCTGGCCAGCTCCATGTGGACGGACTGCGACTCCTCCGAGAACGGCGACGCCATCGTGCTCCGCCGCGCGACGAAGGACCTGCTGTACGCCTTCGTCAACTCCAACGCCATGAACGCGGAGGTCATCGGGTATAATCCGCCCGTCTGGCATAACTACCTGACCTACGGCAATATCGGCCTGACCGCGCTGGTCGTCATCTGGGGTGTGCTGGCCTTCGTCCGCCGTTTCTCCTACAACAAAAAGCAAAAGGCCAAGTTTGGCCAGGCATAAATCCCAATTCTCAGGCGGAGCCGTCCTTCCCTTATTCTGCAATCAGGAAGAAGGACGGCTCCGCTTCTGAAAGGAAGAACACAGCATGAAATTCTGGAACGACTTTGTGGAAAAGCATCCCGCCGCCGCCAAGTGGATTCGGGAGGGCGGCTTGTTCGTGATCGTCAGCAACGTGATCACGGTGTTCAAATACCTGATTCTGCAATTCCTGCCCAAGATGCTCACCAGCCTGCCGGACAAGGATTTCGGCTGGCCGGGTATTGACATGACGCTGTTCGGTGAAACCTTCAAGTGGAACATCCTGGGCTATGACCAGGCACATGGAGGTCTTCGTTACTTCGTGGCCTACATGATCGCCATGGTCATCGGCGAAGCGGTGAACTTCCCCATCCAGCGCAGCCTGGTGTTCCGCAGCAAGGGCAACATCTGGTATCAGGCGCTGTGGTATCTGCTGGCGTTCATCGTCATT
>CADBCX010000198.1 GCA_902793245.1 uncultured Eubacteriales bacterium
GCGCAGCGAAGGATCTGTACGAATCATCAAGGGATTACATTCTGCAAATCCCCCAACTTTCCGTGAAGAACCTTTTTTCGGATTGAGTTTCTCTTGCTCAGTATGTCGCCCCACACGTATTGCACACATGGTACGCAACGACAGTCTCCCAGTGTCCCACCTCGTCATGGTGTACCACATGGGTCACGGCATCGTGATGCACCACATGGGTCACAGCGTCATGGTGTACCACCTGGGTCTCGGCGGGATGGTCTACGGTATGGGTCTCGGCAGGATGGTCGATGTATTCCAATCCACTGGCGAAACCACCGTGCATGCACTTCGGCAGGGGCTCACCATTATGTTCTCTGGCATATTCGCCGTCTTCAATCATGAGGGCTTCACGTTCTGCTTGGTACTCGTTGAAGGCATTCGGGCCATACCATTTCTTTCCGCAACCGTATTCACCGCTACACTTTACGTACGGAATGCTTTCCGTCCACGCTTCCTTGTCTACCACGGTCTCCGTCCATGCTTCCTTCACGACCACGGTCTCGTCCCACGCCTGACTGTCCACGACCGTTTCGTCCCATGCTGCACTATCCACGACCGTTTCGTCCCATGCAGGACTATCCACGACGTACCTGTTCTCGGTCACGTCCTGCCAGGTGTGCTGATGCTGTTCCGCACCGACGACCTTGACCTTCACCTTGGCCTTCTTCTTACCACACTTGGCGGTGATGGTCACGGTACCCTTCTTCTTGGGCGTGACGATACCGTTAGAGACGGTGGCGACGGACGCCTTGCTGGAAGTCCACTCGATAGTTCCAATGGCTGTAGCGGGCTGGAGCGAGGCGTAGAGCTGGAGGGTTTCGTTCTCGCACATGGTAACCGTGCCGTTATGGGACAGCACGACGCCGGTGGGCTCGTTCGGGTTGATGACGTTGACGGTGATGGTGGCTTTTTTCTTACCCGCCTTGACGGTCACCTTCGTCTTGCCCTTGGCGACGCCGTACACCACGCCGTTGCCGTCCACGGAGGCGATACCGGGTTTCTTACTCGTCCAGGCCAGTGTTGCCCGGGCCGTCGCAGGAGCCAGCACGGCGGTAAGCTGGACCGCTTCGCCCACGCCGACAGTGACGGCCTTGCCGTTGGCAATGCTGACGCCCGTGGGCTTCCAGGGGTCGACCACCTTGATTTTGACCTTAGCGGACTTACCGCCCGCCTTGGCGGTGATGGTCGCGGTGCCCTCGGCGACAGCATGGACGAGGCCGGATGCGTCCACGGTGGCAACCTTGGCCTTTTTGCTCGCCCAGGTGACGGGCGCGTCGGGGGTGACGGTTGCGCCCAGCTGGAGCGCGTCACCGACGTTGAGCGTCACGGTGCCACTGTGGGAGAGCGTGATGACCGTCCTGACCTTGCCAGCCTTGGGCGCGTTTTCCGCCAGGGCGGGCACGGTCAGCGTGGCGAGGGCGAGCGCCAGCGCCAGCATGAGGGCAAAGAGTTTCTTCATGGAGATTCCTCCTTCTTTGTTACTTGCTGACTTCATTATACAACAGTTCAGTTCAGAAATCAACTATTAAGCATTGATGTTAGTGGCCTACAAGCACCATCTTTGGCATTATAATAAATCAACAATGCAAATTGTTGGGGGCGTTCCCAATGGCAGGAACTAAACTTGCGGTTGATTTAGGCGAACGAATACGTCGACTGCGTCTTAGTCGTGATTGGTCGCAACAGGATTTGGCACGACGGGCTGGTATAACGAATAAGTCGATGATTAGCTATTATGAGCTTGGTGAGAGAATGCCTTCATACCCGGTTCTTCTTCGTTTATCTGCGGTATTCTGTGTCTCCACCGACTACTTACTTAAAGGCGAAGACAGCCAGGCAATAAACATTGGCAGTATCGACAGCGTTACTGCTGACGCACTATTGACTATTATATCCAAACTACAACAGCAGGGCTAATAACCCTGCTGTTGCTTTTGATTGATTCTGTTTGTATGGAAAATCCACCTTCCCCGGAGGGGGAAGGCAAGGGAGGTTATCTTCCCGCTCTTTCCATCAGCACGTCGTTCCAGACATCCCGGAGGAAGCGGTACAGCGGCATCAGGGCCGTGAAGGTCTCCACCAGGGCGTCGGGCAGGTTGGGGGTGTACATCACGCCGCCGTAGCCGTGCTCATAGCCCACGGACAGGTGCCTGCGGTTGTACCAGGGGTTGAGCCGCTCGCCCCGGTCGGCCTTGGGCCGCTTGTAGGCGGGGCCGTAGAGGGTGTAGGGGCCGCGCTTTTCCAGGTCCCGGACGATCTTTTCAAACCGCTTCGGCTCGTCGTCGATGCGCTTGCGCCAGTGCTCGCCGATGTCGGCGGAATCCTCCCAGTTGCCGCAGCCGCAGCTCCAGCCGGTGCCGCTGATCTCGAACCAGAACATGGGCCCGAAGGCGCGGCGCTCGCCGCTCTGCAGGGAGAACCACAGGTGATCCTTGTAGGGGCCGCGGCCGAAGAGCCGCCGGGCGTCCCGGTAGATGCGGGCGATGTGGGTCTGGAACTCCTGGTCCGGGAAGGCGGCCTGCATCTTTTCCAGCGTCTCGAAAGCCAGGGCGCGGAAGGGCTGGTTCAGCGCGTCCTCGAATTCCTGCTTGTGCTCCAGGAACCAGGTGCGGTCGTTGTTCATGGAGAGGCTCCAGATGAAATCGCCGGTGGCCTGGGAAAATCCGTTAAACATAGTTCACCTCTTTCAGGATCAGGAAAACCGCGGGTTTTCCGGGTCGGCGGGCAAGCGAGCGAAGCGAGTTGCGCAGTACGCCGACAATCATACGCGAATAACCCGTCCGGATACCCGGACGGGCTTTCAAACGATTCGGGAAGCGCGATTACTTCGCGGCTTCTACCTTGATGATCTCCTGGCCGTCGTAATAACCGCAGAACTTGCAGACGCGATGGCTCAGCTTCATCTTGGCGCAGCGGGGGCACTTGACGATGCCCGGCACAGACAGCTTCCAATGTGCGCTGCGGCGAGAGTTTTTCCTAGCCTTGGAGACTTTTCCCTTGGGAGTGGCCATTGTTACACCTCCTCGTTATTTAGCACATAATCTTTCAATGCCGAAAAGGGGCCGGTTGTAACGTTGCCCTCCTGGCATGAGCAGGTAGAATGGTTCAGGTTCGTGCCGCACACGGGGCAGAGGCCCTTGCAGTCCGGCTGGCAGAACAGCTGCAGCGGAAGCTCCAGCAGCAGCGCGTCCTTTGCCGCGTCCTCCAGTTCCAGGGCGTTGCCCTCGAACAGGTAGAGGTCCGGATCGTCCGGGTCCGCCTCCTTGGCGAACAGCGCGTCGATCTCCGCGCGCACGGGCACCTGAACGGGTTCCAGGCATCGGCTGCAGCGGGAAACCGCCGTGGCGCTGGCCTCCGCCTTCAGGCTGATGCGATGGTCGCCGGTGCAGAAGAACTCGCCCTCCAGGTTCACGTCCACAAAGTGAACCGGATCGCTGAGCACTTCCATCGCCTCAAGCTCCACGCTTGCCTGGAAGGGATACACCTGACCGGGGTTTTTAAGCGCCCTGCCAATTTCCAGTGCCAACCCAATACCCCCTAACCCGAACTATTATAATCGTTTGTACGCTATTTGGCAAGTTAAGTTTTGAGAGAATGAGGGATGAGGAATGAGAAATTAGGAATGGTGGTACAAATCCCTTCGGGATTTGATTGAATGGAAATCCGGCAGGATTTCAACCGCATTCCTCATTCCTAATTCCTAATTACTTGCTCGCAAGAGCAAGTGTATCCCTGGCGATGGCCAGCTCCTCGTTGGTGGGGATGACCCAGACCTGCACCTTGCTGTCCTCGGCGGAGATCTTCGCTTCCTCGCCGCGGGTGCGGGCGTTCTTCTCGGCGTCCAGCTTGATGCCCAGGAACTCCAGGCCCTCCACGGCGCGGGCGCGCCCGGCGGCGTCGTTCTCGCCGATGCCAGCGGTGAAGATCAGGGCGTCCACGCCGCCCATGGCCGCGGCGAAGGAGCCGATGTACTTGCGCAGCACGTAGCCCCACATGTCGATGGCCAGCTTCGCGTTGGGCTCCCCGGCCTCATAGCGGGCGGTGACGTTGCGCATGTCGGAATCCCCGGCCAGGCCCAGCAGGCCGCTCTTCTTGTTCATCATGGTCAGAACCTCGGTGGGGGTCATGTTCTTGCGGTTGCAGATGAACTCCACCACGGCGGGGTCCAGGGTGCCGCAGCGGGTGCCCATCACCAGGCCGTCCAGCGGCGTGATGCCCATGGAGGTGTCCACGCACTTGCCGTCCACGCAGGCGGACAGGGAGGAGCCGTTGCCCAGGTGGCAGATGATGACCTTGTTGCCCTTGGGCAGGTTCAAAAGCTCCTGGGTGCGGGCCGCGATGTAGCGGTGGCTGGTGCCGTGGAAGCCGTACTTGCGGATGTGCAGCTCGGTGTAATACTCATTGGGGATGGCGTAGCGGAACGCCTTGGGGGGCATGGTCTGATGGAAGGCGGTGTCGAACACGGCCACCTGGGGCACGTTGGGCAGCACCTCCTGGCAGGCGCGGATGCCCATCAGGTTGGCGGGGTTGTGCAGCGGGCCCAGGGGGATGTTCTCCTCGATGGCGGCGATGCAGGCGTCGTCGATCAGGCAGCTCTCGGTGAACTTCTCGCCGCCGTGCAGCACGCGATGGCCCACCGCGCCGATCTCCTTCAGGTCGGCGATGACGCCGGTGCCGGTCAGGTGCGCCTTGCCGTCATTGGCGTCGTACTCGCTGGCGGTGCAGTCGCGGCCCACCAGCACGCCCAGCACGATCTCCATGGCCTTGGCGTGGGTGTCGCACTTCTTCAGCTGCTTCTGCTTGATCTTCTGGCCGTCCCACTCATAGGTCAGGTCGGTGGTGGGGTCCACGGTGCCGATGCGCTCCACCAGGCCCTTGGCGATCACGGATTCGTTCTCCATGTCGATGAGCTGGAACTTCAGGGAAGAGGAACCGGCGTTGATGACGAGGATTTTCATACTATATCACTCCTGTTATATCGTAGATCGTTTTAAATGAGGAATTAGGAATGAGGAAATTAATCATTCAGGCCTGGGCCTGACAGGCGGTAATGGCCACCGTCGCCACGATGTCCTCGGCGCTGCAGCCGCGGGACAGGTCGTTGCAGGGCTTGGCGATGCCCTGGAGGATGGGGCCGTAGGCCTCGGCGTGGGCCAGGCGCTGCACCAGCTTGTAGCCGATGTTGCCGGCGCCCAGGTCCGGGAACACCAGGGTGTTGGCGTGGCCGGCCACCTTGCTGCCGGGAGCCTTCAGCTGGCCGACCTTCTCGACCAGCGCCGCGTCCAGCTGCAGCTCGCCGTCCAGCTCCAGCTCCGGGTCCATCTCATGGGCGATGCGGGTGGCTTCCTGCACCTTGGTCACGTCGTCGTGCTTGGCGGAGCCCTTGGTGGAGAAGCTCAGCATGGCCACGCGGGGCTCCATGCCGGCCAGGGAGCGGGCGGAATCGGCCGCGCCCAGGGCGAT